>CAZRPD010000020.1:0-45979 GCA_964601775.1 uncultured Caulobacter sp.
CCAGCAGCAGGCCTGCCAGGGCCAGCGGAGCGAAGCCGCGGGAGAACACCCCAGACACCACCCCGCGGCGGCGGCGACGAAGGTCAGGAGCCAGTTGGGGTTGGCGCTCTTGACCTCGCGCTCGAAGGTCCACAGCTCAGCCGTGCGGCGATCGTCGACGCCCTCGCCGCGCTCGTCCTTGGTGCGCGTGCGCACCTCGGCCAGGATGCGCACCACCGCCTTGGCGCTGTCGCCCACGACGTCGATGCTTTCGAGGTCCAGACGCGGCGGGGTGAGGAACTCGACCTTCTCGGTGCGACCGGCGGCTTCGCGTGCAGCCATGGCTTGCTCGAAATTGGCCATGACTTCGGCCGACAGCAGCGGACGCAGGGTCTCGCGGTCGCCCTCGGCATAGGCCGCGACGATCTGCTCATAGGCGGTGCGGGCGCCGGTGACGAACTTGTTGGGGTCGAAGTCAGGCTGCTTGGACTTCAGCGCCGCCAGGCCTTCCGAACGCAGCACGGGGTGGCTGTCGGTCGGCGTCGGACCCGTCGGGCCGGAGACAGCAGTCGCGGGCGCATCCTCGGGCTGACGCCCGACCCGACGCCCAAGCGTGGCGTAGAGTTGATACAGGACAATGGCGGCGACTGCGGCGAGGAACAGGATCTGGAGCACTTCGGGGTCCGGCTGCAGGCTTCAAGCCCAGGGGTTCGTATCTATATAGGCGAGACGCGTTCTCCCGTCAGGCGCCTGGCGTTGCGCCAGACGGACCCTCATGGTAGCAGCGCCCACCTCTTCCAGGCGTTTTAGGCGCCGATTACGGATTTTATCCTAATGACCGACACCACCGCCCCCGAGGCGACTTCGGCCGAAAACGCTGAACAACCCGGCGTCCGCATCCTGGCCCAGTTCGTTCGCGATTTCTCGTTCGAAAACCCGCTGGCCCCCGACAGCCTGCGCGCCGGCGCGGCCCAGCCGCAGATCGACATGGGCGTGGAAATGAACGCCCGCGGTCGTCCGGACGGTCTGTTCGAAGTCGATCTGAAGCTCTCGGCCCGCGCCCTGCGCGACGAGCAGGCGGTGTTCCACGTCGAAGTCGTCTATGGCGGCCTCTTCCACATCGCTGGCGTGCCGGAAGCCGAGCTTGAGCCGGTCCTGCTGATCGAGTGCCCGCGCTTCCTGTTCCCCTACGCCCGTCGCCTGGTCTCGGACGTTACGGCCGAAGGCGGTTTCCCGCCGTTCCTGATCGACCCGATCGACTTCGCCGGCGTCTACGCTGCGCGCAAGGCCCAGGCCGAAGGCCAGGTTGTCGGCAACGCCTAAGCCTTCAAGCGATCGCCAAGAAAGAAGGCCCGGTCATCGCTGACCGGGCCTTTTTCGTTACGGCTGCAGCCGATATCCGCCCATCTCGGTGATCAGGATCCGCGCGGTGGCCGGATCGGGCTCGATCTTCTGGCGCAGGCGGTAGACGTGGGTTTCCAGCGTATGGGTGGTGACCCCGGCGTTGTAACCCCAGACCTCGGTCAGCAGCTCCTCGCGCGACACCGGCTTGGAGCCGGCGCGGTAGAGGTACTTGAGGATGTTGGTTTCCTTCTCGGTCAGCCGCACCTTCTTCTGCTTCTCGTCGACCAGCAACTTGGCGGACGGGCGGAATTCGTACGGGCCGATGCGGAACAGCGCGTCTTCCGAGGCCTCGTAGCTGCGCAGCTGGGCGCGGATGCGGGCCAGCAGCACGCCGAAGCGGAAGGGCTTGGTGACATAGTCGTTGGCGCCCGATTCCAGGCCCAGGATGGTGTCGCTGTCGCTGGCGGCGGCCGTCAGCATGATGACCGGCGCGGTGACGCCGTTCTTGCGCATCAGGCGGCAGGCCTCGCGGCCGTCCATGTCGGGCAGGTCGACGTCCAGCAGGATCAGGTCCGGCTTGAGCTCGCGCGACAGGCGCACACCCTCGCCGGCGCTGGCGGCCTCGTTGACCGCGAACTCCTCGTGCAGGGCCAGCTGTTCGGCCAGGGCGCCGCGCAGGTCGTCGTCGTCGTCGATCAGCAGAAGGGTCTTGCGTTGCGCCATAAGGCGAAACATGCACCGCTGCGGCCCCTCGGGACAACCCCGAGTGCGGTTATATGTCTTGGAGCCGACCCGCCCATGCCCTTTCGCGCCCATGCCGACGGCCGTTTCGAGCGGGGAGACCGCGCCGTGCGCTGCGCGATCGGCAAGGCGGGCGTCCTTGCGGCCGCCGACAAGCGCGAGGGCGACAACCGGAGTCCGCTGGGCAGCTGGGTCATGCGCGAGGTCTGGTATCGGCCCGACGTCTATCCGCAAGGTCCGAAGACCGCCCTGCCCGTCCGCGCGACTCGTCCCGAAGACGGCTGGTGCGATGCGCCCGGCGATCCGAACTATAACCGCCCGGTCACCCTGCCCTATCCCGCCAGCGCCGAGCGGATGTGGCGCGACGACGCTGTCTACGATCTGGTCGTGATCCTGGGACACAACGACGATCCGCCGGTTCCGGGAATGGGCTCGGCGATCTTCATGCACCTGGCGCGGGAGGGCTATCCCGGCACCGAAGGCTGCGTCGCCCTGGCCCGCGAGGACATCGAGGCGGTGCTGGCGGTGGCGAAGCCGGGCGATGCGGTGGAGATCGTGGGCTAATCCCTTCCTGTCATCCCGGGCGAAGAGCCGGGACCGCAACAAACTCGGCGCTTCCGGCGGTCCCGGCTCTCCGCTTCGCTACGGCCGGGATGACAACCATTATTGGGCGTAATTCCTAACTCCAAAGATCGCCGAACCGACCCGCACCGAGGTCGCGCCCTGGGCGATGGCGGTCTCGAAGTCGTCGCTCATGCCCATCGACAGCTTCTCGACACCGTTGGCCAGCGCGATCGCCTTCAGCAGGGCGAAGTGCGGCGCCGGATCCTGGTCGAACGGCGGAATGCACATCAGCCCCTCGATGGTCAGGCCATAGGTCGTGCGGCAAGCGGTGATGAAGGCCTCGGCCGCGCTCGGCGCGACCCCGGCCTTCTGGTCCTCCTCGCCGGTATTGACCTGGACATAGAGGCGCGGGGCCTTGCCGGCGCGCTGGATCTCGTCGGCCAGCACCTTGGCCAGCTTCTCGCGATCGACCGTCTCGATGACGTCGAACAAAGCGACGGCCTCGCGGACCTTGTTGGTTTGCAGCGGCCCGATCAGACGCAGCTCCAGGCCGTCGCGGCGATCGCCCCAGCGCTCCATGGCCTCTTGCACCCGGTTCTCGCCGAACACTTTCTGTCCCGCCTCGAGAACGGGCGCGATATGATCCCAGGGCTGGGTCTTGGAGACCGCCACCAGGGTCACCGAACCCGCCGGGCGGCCTGCGCGGGCCTCGGCGGCGGCGATGCGGCCTCGAATATCGGCGAGGGCGTGGGACATGGAGACAAACCCGGCGTGGACGGCGTGAGCGAACTTGAGGTCCTGTCTAGGACGGCGGCCACCTTCCCGCCAAGGACCGTGCGCGGGATCGTCCTGCCTGGCCTGCTGTTCTTCACCGATCCCGGCCGCGTTCCAGACCCCGAGACCGTGGCGAAGCGCCTGCCGCGCGGCGCGGGGATCGTCTTCCGGGCCTTCGGCGCGACGGATGCGGTCGAACAGGGCCTTCGCCTCCGCGAGATCGCCAGCCGGCGCGGTCTCCTTCTACTGGCTGGAGCCGACGCGGGCCTGGCCGAAGCGATCGACGCCGACGGCCTGCACATGCCCGAACGACGGGTGGGCGAGATTCCGACGCTGAAGGCAGCCCATCCACGCTGGCTGGTCACCGCCGCCGCCCATGGTCAGGCTGCGATCGCCGCCGCGGAGCACGCCGGGGCCGATGCGGTCGTGGTCTCACCGGTCTTTCCCAGCAACAGCCCGTCGGCGGGCGCGCCGCTGCGGCTGGAAGGCCTGAAGGCGCTGGTCGCGGCCACCACCCTGCCCGTCTACGCGCTCGGGGGCGTGCGTGCGCAAACCGCCGCACAACTTATCGGCAGCGGAATCATCGGAATCGCAGCGGTGGAAGCCCTGGCGGGCCGATCTAGAACTTGAACGCCGTCTCAAGGCGGACGCGCGGGGCGGCTTCCGTCGGCTCGGCCTTGCGGGCGGCCAAGGCCGGGTTGCGTTCGCCCAGCGCGACGGCCCCGCCGACGCGGATCGACGGCGTCACCTTGAAGTAGGCGCCGGCCTGCACGTCCTGCAGTTCCATTTCGCGGCTGGAGGGCTGGTCGAGGTCGAGCTTCAGACCCCAGCGGCCCTTTTTGGCGTCCCAACGCAGGGCGCGCTTCTCGTCCTGCGGATACTGGACGCCGGCAGCGGCGCTGGTGAAGTCGTTCTTGACGCTGAAATCGGGCGTCACGGCATGCGGCTTGGCCTGCGCGAACGCGGTCGCGGCCGATCCCGTCAGGATCAGCGCGGCAGCCCCCGCCAAGAAGAAACGCGTCGCGGTCATCGCTACTCGCCGCCCATACTCAGTTGTCCCCACCCATCCCATATAGGAACGAGCCCCTTGCGTTGCGATTAAAGGCTTGGCCGGAACGCGGTCAACCGCACTTCGGTCCGTGATCCTGCTGAATCATATGATTCAATCGAGTCCTGTTGCGACGAGGTCACGCGATTCCTGTTTTGAGGCGGCGCAGCCATGCTATAGACCGGCTCCCGGCCGCGGGGGCGCGCCAGGAATGCGTGAACCGCGCCGGCGAGACATTGGAGCGAGGTACTATGGCGTTTGAGCGTGGGTCTGTGATGCGCGGCGTCGCCGCGGGCGTCCTGGCTCTGTCGATGCTGGGCGTGGCGGCTTGCGGCGGCAACCCCAAGACTTTCTCCGCCGAGGGCGAAAAGAAGGGCGGCTTCCTGGGTATCGGCGGCAAGCCGGCTCAAGCCCCTGAGGCCGCGATCGGCGTCAATGGCTACCTGTGGCGCGCCAGCCTCGACACCCTGAACTTCATGCCCCTGGCCTCGGCCGACCCGTACGGCGGCGTGATCGTCACCGACTGGTACGTCAATCCCGAGACCCCGGCCGAGCGCTTCAAGGCGACGGTCTACATCCTGGACACCCGCCTGCGCGCCGACGGCCTGAACGTCACGGTGTTCAAGCAGTCCAAGGACATCAACGGCGCCTGGGTCGACGCTGAGGTCACTCCGCAGACCGCGACCGACATCGAGAACGCGATCCTGACCCGCGCGCGTCAGCTTCGACTTTCGAACATCAAGGGCTAAGGCCCCCAAAGGGTCTCCATCCTCGCGGTGGAGACCCTGACCTTCCAACTTTTCAGCGCGCTCCGGCCGCGAAACCGCTTACTTTGTCGCGGACGCGCCTTCGGGGCGCTTCTTCGCATTCAAGACCTGGTTTCCGATGGCCCGTTACAATCCCAAAGACACCGAGCCCAAATGGCGTGACGCCTGGGCCAAGGCCGACGTCTTCAAGACCGGCGAGATCAACGACGGCCGTCCGAAATACTACGTGCTCGAGATGTTCCCGTATCCGTCGGGCCGCATCCACATGGGCCATGTCCGCAACTACGCCATGGGCGACGTCGTGGCCCGCTACAAGCGCGCCCAGGGCTTCAACGTCCTGCATCCGATGGGCTGGGACGCCTTCGGCATGCCGGCCGAGAACGCGGCCATGGAGCGCGGCGTCCACCCCAAGGGCTGGACCTACGACAACATCGCCGCCATGCGCGAGCAGCTGAAGGCGCTGGGCCTGTCGATCGACTGGTCGCGCGAGTTCGCCACCTGCGACCCGGAATATTACGGCAAGCAGCAGGCCTGGTTCCTGCGCCTGCTGAAGCGCGGCCTGGTCTATCGTAAGGAAGCCTCGGTCAACTGGGATCCGGTCGACATGACCGTCCTGGCCAACGAGCAGGTCATCGACGGCAAGGGCTGGCGCTCGGGCGCGACGGTCGAGAAGCGCAAGCTGACCCAGTGGTTCCTGCGCATCACCGACTACGCCGACGCCCTGATCGAGGGCCTCAAGACCCTGGACCGCTGGCCCGACAAGGTTCGCCTGATGCAGGAGAACTGGATTGGCCGCTCCAAGGGCCTGCGCTTCAAATTCGCCTTCGAGGGTGAAGCGCCCGACGGCATGGCCGAGGGCCTGGAGGTCTACACCACCCGTCCCGACACCCTGTTCGGCGCCAGCTTCGTCGGCATCGCGCCCGAGCATCCGCTGGCCGAGCGCCTGGGCCTGGAAAACCCCGAGGTCCAGCAGTTCATCGCCGACTGCCGCAAGGGCGGCACCTCGGAAGCCGAGATCGAGAGCGCCGAGAAGCTGGGTTACGACACCGGCCTGCGGGTCAAGCACCCGCTGGACCCGTCGATCACCCTGCCCGTCTGGATCGCCAACTTCATCCTGATGGACTACGGCACCGGCGCGATCTTCGCCTGCCCGGCCCACGACCAGCGCGACCTGGACTTCGCCCGCAAGTACGACCTGCCCGTAAAGCCCGTCGTGCTGCCGAACGGCGAGGATCCGGCCGCCTTCACGGTCGGCAAGGAGGCCTATGTCGGCCCGGGCAAGATCTTCAACTCCGAGTTCCTGGACGGCATGGACGTCGAGACGGCCAAGGCCGAAGCGGTCAGCCGCATCGAAGCGGCCGGCCAGGGCGAAGGCGCGACCGTCTATCGCCTGCGCGACTGGGGCATTTCGCGTCAGCGCTATTGGGGTTGCCCGATCCCGGTGATCCACTGCCAGGCCTGCGGCGTCGTGCCCGTGCCGGAAGACCAGCTGCCAGTCGCCCTGCCCGAGGACGTCACCTTCGACAAGCCGGGCAATCCGCTACTGCGTCACCCGACCTGGCGCCACACCACCTGCCCGTCGTGCGGCGGCCGCGCCGAGCGCGAGACCGACACGCTCGACACCTTCATCGATAGCAGCTGGTACTTCGCCCGCTTCGCCGATCCCCAGGCCGACGAGCCGGTGGGCAAGGACGCGGCGGACCACTGGATGCCGGTCGACCAGTATATCGGCGGCGTCGAGCACGCGATCCTGCATCTGCTGTATGCTCGCTTCATCACCCGCGCCCTGAAGGACGAGGGCCTGCTGTCGGTCGAGGAGCCGTTCGCCGGCCTCTTCACCCAGGGCATGGTCACCCACGAGACCTATACCGGCGCCCAAGGCGAGTGGGTCGAGCCCGGCGAGGTCGAGTTCGAGGTCGTGGGTGGCGTGCGCACCGCCAAGCGGATCGGCTCGGGCCTGCCCATCAAGATCGGCGACATCGAGAAGATGTCGAAGTCCAAGAAGAACGTCGTCGCCCCCGAGGATATTTTCGAGGCCTATGGCGTCGATAGCGCTCGCCTGTTCGTGATGAGCGACAGCCCGCCCGAGCGCGACGTCCAGTGGACCAACTCCGGCGTCGAGGGCAGCTGGCGCTTCACGCACCGCCTGTGGAACGAGTTCGACGGCCAGCCGGCCGGCGACTTCGCCCACGACGACAGCGACGAAGCGGCCCTGGCCCTGCGCAAGTCGGCCCACAAGCTGATCGGCTACGTCACCGACAGCATCGAGGGCTTCCGCTTCAACAGCGGCGTGGCGCGCCTGTACGAGTTCCTGAACGCCCTGAAGGCCGCCCCGGCTGAAGGCGCTTCCGAAGCCGTCCTGGCCGCCCGCGCCGAGGCCCTGAACATCCTGGCCCGCCTGGTCTCGCCGTTCACGCCTCACCTGGCCGAGGAAGCCTGGGCCAAGATCGGCGGCGAAGGCATGGCCGTCGACGCCCCCTGGCCCAAGGCCGATCCGGCCCTGGCCGCGGATGACGAACGCGTCCTGCCGATCCAGATCAACGGCAAGCGTCGCGGCGAGGTGAAGGTGAAAGCCGGCGCCGCCGACGACGAGGTCCAGAAAATCGCGCTGGCGGATCCCAACGTCCTGGCTCACCTTGAGGGCCTCACGGTCCGCAAGGTGATCGTGGTCAAGGATCGCATCATCAACATCGTGGCCAACTGAGCCCCCGAGCGAGATTCATGAAACGCTTCCTGACGGTCTGCGCCCTCTCGCTCTCAACCCTCGCCGTCTCGGCCTGCGCCGGCTTCACGCCGCTGTACGGCCGTCCCGGCGTCGAGGGCGGGCTCTCCAGCATCCAGCCGATCGCCTCCGAAGGCCGCGGCGGCTATCTGCTGCGCGAGAAGCTGGACGACGCCCTGGCCTACCGCCAGGGTTCGACGGCCAGCTACAAGCTTTCGTATTCGATCAACGAGCAGCGCTTCGCCCGCGGCGTCCGCCTGGACAACAACGCCAACCGCTATGAGCTGCGGATGGCCGTGACCTGGAAGCTCAACGACGCCGTGAGCGCCGCCGAGGTCCACAAAGGCTATACGGAGGTGTCGGTGACCTACGACTCGGCCGACCAGCCCTATGCCGCCATCGCGGCCCAGAACGACGGCCAGGAGCGCGCCGCGGCCGAGGTGGCTCGCAAGATCCAGCTCGACCTCGCCACCTGGCTGGCGGGCCGCAAACCGGCCTAGACGGCGATGATCCTGTCCAAGCGTCCGGACGTCGAGCGCTTCCTACGGGAGCCGACCCCGGACATCCGGGCCGTCGTGCTGTACGGCAAGGACCGCGGCGTGGTGCGCGATCGCGCTAACGCCCTGGCCAAGCGCGTGGTCGAGCGGCCGGATGACCCCTTCGACACCGCCCAGCTGACCGACGGCGACCTCGACAGCGATCCCGCCAAGCTGGAAGACGAACTGTCGGCGATGTCGCTGATGGGCGGCCGCCGCCTGGTGCGCCTGCGCCTGAACGGCGAGAAGGCCGGACCCGACAAGCAGGCCGCCGAGGCCCTGACCCGCCACGTCGAGGGCCTCTTGAACCCCGACGCCTTCTTCCTGGTCGAGGCCGGGGCCCTGGGTCGTGACTCCCAGCTGCGCAAGGTCGGCGAGAAGGCCAACGGCTGCGCCGTCATCCCCTGCTACGAGGATGAAGCCGGCGACCTGGCCCGCATGACCCGCGACTTGCTGGCCAACGACAAGGTCAGCCTCAACGGCGAGGCGCTGGATCTCTTCGTCTCGCGCCTGCCCAAGGAGCGCGGCGTCGCCAGGGCCGAGATCGAGCGCCTGGCGCTCTATCTGGGTCCCAACAGCGGCGTCAACGCCACCGCCGCCGACCTGACCGACTTTCTGGGCGTCGAGCCCGAGGCCTCGCTCAGCGACGCCGCCGCCGATGCGTTCGGCGGCAAGGTCGGCGCGGCCCAGGCGGCCCTGCGTCGCGCCGCCGCCGAGGGCGAAGGCGGTCCGGCCGCCGTGCGGGCCATGGGCTATTATCTGGGCCGGCTGCGCCGGGTGCTGACCCTGCACAAGAACGGCGTCGACCTGCAGGCCGCCGCCAAGGCCTCCGGCGTCTTCTGGAAACAGGAGCGGGAATTCCTGCGCCAGGCTCGGGCCTGGAACCTGGAAGCCATCCTCGACATCCAAGGCGAAATCCTCACCGCCGATCGCGCCTGCAAGACCTCTGGTTCCCCCGACCAACTGATCTCCGAGCGCCTGGCGCTGATGATCGCCGGCCGCGCGCGTCGGCTGGGGCTTTAAGGTCCAAAACAGGGCCTTTGCACCGCTGTGGACGCTTTCCGGGAAAGTGTTACAGCACAAGGGCTTGGAGTCTGATCGGACTCAAACCGCCCTCCTCTCACGAAAACGGCGCCTTCCGGAGTACGGAAAGGCGCCGCTTGGTGCGTCACAGAGGCGATTTTGAAGGCCCTGAAAAACCGATCACCCGCACCTTTCTAGGTGCAAGTGATCAGACCCCGCGCGTCAGCCGATTGCACAGGTCGTCCAGCTGCTCGAGCGTCGCATAGGTAATGGTCAGGGTTCCGGTCGCACCGCGATGGTCGATCGAGACGTCCAGGCCCAGCACCGACGACAGGTCGGCTTCCAGCGCCTGGGTGTCGGTGTCCTTGACCTTGGCCGGACGACCGCCCTTGCTCTTGGCGGGCTTGGGACCCGGGGCCTTGCGGGCCAGGGCTTCGGTCTCGCGGACCGACAGGCCGCCCTCGATGATCTGTTTAGCCAGCGCCACCGGGTCCGAGGCCGCGGCGATAGCCCGAGCGTGACCGGCCGACAGCTCGCCGCTGACCAGGTACGACTGAACCTCGTCCGGTAGGGCCAGCAGGCGCAGCGTGTTGGCGACGTGGCTGCGGCTCTTGCCGATGGTCTGGGCGATGTTCTCCTGCGTGCGCTCGAACTTCTCCATCAGCGCCTTGTAGGACAGCGCCTCTTCCAGGACGTTCAGGTCGGCGCGCTGGACGTTCTCGATGATGCCGATTTCCAGCACCGCCAGGTCGTCCAGCTCGCGCACCATGATCGGCACGACCCGCAGGCCGGCCCGCTGGGCCGCGCGCCAGCGGCGTTCGCCGGCGACGATCTGGTACTCGCCGGGGCTATCAGGAGACGGACGCACCAGGATCGGCTGCAAGACGCCTTTTTCGCGGATCGAGTTGGACAGGTCCTCCAGGTCTTCCTCGCGGAAGGTGCGGCGCGGCTGGTCGGGGTTACGCTTCAGCAGCTCGATCGGCGCTTCATGCGCGCCAGGCCCGCGTCCGCCAGGCGCCTGGGCCGGCGCGGCTTCCACCTCGCCCAGCAAGGCGGACAGACCCCGACCCAGACCACGACGCCCTTCGGAACTACCGGCCTCTGCCATTGCGACGGACTCCATCTTCTTCTCAGTCAAACTTAAGGTCTAATTCGGTATGGCTAAGCTAAGGCGGCCAATCAGGCCGCTTGCGCCTGGCGGTCGCGTTCGCGGCTGATCACCTCACGCGCCAGCTTTAGATAGGCCTGGCTGCCGGCGCACTTGAGGTCATACAGCAGCACCGGCTTGCCAAAGGACGGCGCTTCCGAGACGCGGACGTTCCGCGGGATGACCGCGTCATAGACCTTGTCGCCGAAGTGGGCGCGCACGTCGCTGGCGACCTGCTCCGACAGGCTGTTGCGGCGGTCGTACATGGTCAGCACCACGCCCTGGATTTCCAGGCGCGGGTTCAGGCTTCCGCGCACCCGCTCGATGGTGCGCATCAGCTGGGTCAGGCCTTCCAGGGCAAAGAACTCGCACTGCAGCGGCACGAAGACCGCGTCGGCCGCGGTCATGGCGTTGACCGTCAGCACGTTCAGCGACGGCGGGCAGTCAATCAGCACATAGGTGTAGGGGCCGTTGACCCGGATGGCTTCCAGCGCGTCGCGCAGGCGATACGAGCGGCGAGCGGTCTGGCCCAGCTCGATCTCGATGCCCGACAGGTCGGCGTCGGCCGGGATGACGTCCAGGCCTGGCAGTTCGCTCTTCACCGCGGCGTCGATGATCGGCGACTCGCCCATCAGTACGTCATAGAGCGTGGTGCGGCGCTGGGTGCGGCCGATGCCGAGCCCAGTGGAGCAGTTTCCCTGCGGGTCGGAATCGATCAGCAGCACGCGCTCGCCGCAGGCGGCCAGGGCGGTGCCCAGGTTGATCGCGGTCGTGGTCTTGCCGACGCCGCCCTTCTGGTTGGCGATGGCCAGGACGCGGAGAGGATTAGCGGACACGGGAAAGCCTCTTCACTTGAACGATGCGGCCGCGAGGGTCGCTTTGACTGATGCTGAGGTCGCTGGCGAAGTTCCAGGCGCGGGACGCCTCGTCCAGCTCGGTCGCGACGTCCTGTCCCTTGAGGAACAGGCCCGTCGCGCCGCGGTACAGATAGGGTTCGGCAAAGCCCAGGAGCTTGGTCATCGGCGCGCAGGCGCGGGCGGTGACCACGTCGACCTTCAGCTTCAGCTCTTCTGCGCGGGCGTTGTGGATCTCGACCGGCAGGTCCAGCGCCTTGGCCGCGACCTCCAGGAAACGGCAACGCTTGGTCATGCTTTCGACCAGGTGGACCTTCGCCCCCTCCTGGCCTTTCAGCAGTATGGCTAGCACGACGCCGGGCAGACCCGCGCCAGCGCCCAGGTCGGCCCAGGTCTTGGCGTTGGGCGCCAGGTCCAGCAGCTGCGAACTGTCCAGCGCGTGGCGGGTCCAGTAGGTGGCGATGGTCAGCGGACCGACCAGGTTCATCACCGCGTTCCACTCGGCCAGCAGGGCCTGGAACTGGGTCAGGTCTGCCATCTGGTTGTCGCTGACGCCGGTAAGGGCTTGGTAACCCTCCGCGTCGAGGACTTGAGGTTCTGCGATCTCTGTCATGGCGTCAGGCTGCATGGCTGCGTCGCACGTGGGCCAGCAGCGCCGTCAGCGCCCCCGGGGTCACGCCCTCGATGCGAGCTGCCTGGCCCAGGGTCAGGGGGCGAACGCGCTGCAGTTTCTCGCGCACCTCGTTCGACAGGCTGCCGATGTCGGCATAGTCGAGCTCGGCCGGCAGGCGCAGGTCCTCGTCCCGGCGCAGCGACTCGGCGTCGGCGCGCTGGCGGTCCAGATAGCCGGCATAGGCCGCCTCGATCTCGATCTGCTCGCGAACGTCGCTGTTCCACGTGAAAACCTCGGGCCAGATCCGGCCGAGGTCGTCCAGCGTCACGTCGGGATAGGCCAGCATGCCGAACACATCGCGGCGCACGCCGTCGCTGTTGACCTTGAACCCGGCCTTCACAGCCTCGTTCGGGGTCAGGGTGACGGAACGGGCGAAGGTACGAGCCGCCTCCAGCCGCGCCTTCTTTTCAGCCCAGGCCTCAGCGCGGGCCTCGCCCACCACACCCAGAGCCAGGCCGCGATCGGTCAGGCGCTGGTCGGCGTTGTCGGCCCGTAGGGTGAGGCGGAACTCGGCCCGGCTGGTGAACATGCGATAGGGCTCGGTGACGCCACGGGTGACAAGGTCGTCGATCATCACGCCGATATAGGCCTCGTCACGCGCGAAGACGGCGGGCTCCCTGCCCTGCACGGCCAGCGCCGCGTTCAGACCGGCCATCAGGCCCTGCGCCCCCGCCTCTTCATATCCGGTGGTGCCGTTGATCTGGCCCGCCAGATAGAGACCCGGCAAGCGCTTGGTCTCCAGCGTGGCGTACAGCTCGCGCGGATCGACATAGTCGTATTCGATCGCATAGCCGTAGCGGACGACCTCGACCTTCTCCAGGCCGGGGATCGTGCGCAGGAACAGCAGCTGGGTCTCTTCGGAGACCGAGGTGGAAATGCCGTTCGGATAGACCGTGATGTCGTCCAGGCCTTCCGGCTCCAGGAAGATCTGGTGGCTGGTCTTGTCGGCGAAGCGGACGACCTTGTCCTCGATCGATGGGCAATAGCGCGGACCGACACCCGTGGCGCGGCCACTATAGACCAGCGACTCGCCGATGCGTTCGGCGATGATCCGGTGGGTCTCTTCGGTGGTGAAGGTCACGCCGCAGGCGATCTGCGGCACGTCGATCTTGTCGTTCAGATACGAGAACGGGACCGGGACCTCGTCGGCAGCCTGGCTCTCCAACTGGTCCCAGGCGATGGTCGAGCCGTCCAGGCGCGCGGGCGTGCCGGTCTTCAAGCGGCCCATCTGGAAGCCCAGGCCATAAAGGCGATCCGACAGGCCGATGGCCGGCTGGTCGCCGACCCGGCCGGCGGGGATGCGATCCTCGCCCCGGTGGATGACGCCCTTCAGGAAGGTGCCGGTCGTCAGGATTACACGTGAAGCGCGGTAGACCCGCCCTTCCCCGTCGATCGCGCCAGCCACTTTACCGTCCTCGACGATCAGGTCCTCGGCGGCGGCGGCGATGATGTCGAGGTTCGCCGTGGCGTTCAGCTCGGCCTGCATGGCCTCGCGATAGAGCTTGCGGTCGATCTGGGCCCGCGGGCCGCGAACGGCCGGCCCCTTCGAACGATTGAGCATCCGGAATTGGATGCCGGCCTTGTCGGCCATCCGACCCATGACGCCGTCCAGGGCGTCGATCTCGCGGACCAAGTGGCCCTTGCCCAGGCCGCCAATGGCCGGGTTGCACGACATCTCGCCGATGGTTTCAAGCTTGTGGGTCAGCAGCAGGGTGCGGACGCCGGCGCGCGCCGACGCAGCGGCCGCCTCGCAGCCGGCGTGACCGCCGCCGATGACAATGACATCCCAGGTGTTGGACAACGAACTCGCCTCAATGCGAACGCCCCCGAAACGAGCGGGGGCGTTGGACTCATCCTATACGCCAATCAGGCGAATGGGTCGATCTGACTCGCTGGCGTTTCACGTGAAACACCCCCATCACAGCTGTGAGCGCGCTGTGGATAATATAGGGGATGCTTCCCGTGAGGCATCACTTGCCGATGCAGAAGGACGAAAAGACGCGGCCCAGTACATCCTCAGGATCGACCCGGCCGGTGATCTTCTCCAGCGCCCGGGCGGCCAGACGCACGTCCTCGGCGGCCAGCTCGACTTCCAGACCGATATCGGAAAGCGCCCGCGCCAGATAGCCCCGAGCCTCCGTCAGACGTTCGGCGTGGCGCAGACGCGTCGCGGCCGGAAACTCCGCGCCAGACAGCGCATCGGCCACATGGTCGGCGAGGACCGTCCGGAGTTGACCGACGGCCTCGCCCGACCGTGCCGAGAGACGAACGACCTTCAGCCCCTCCCCCGCCCAATGCGCATTGGCTGTGGCAAGCTCCGAGCCGTCGGCGATGTCGGCCTTGTTGAGGATCAGCCAATCCGCCGTTCGGATCGTCTCTTCAAGCTTCACCGTATGTTTCACGTGAAACCCATCGACCACCCAAAGCCTTAGGTCAGCTTCCTCAGCCCAGGCCCGGGCCCGCCTAACGCCTTCGGCTTCGATGGCGTCAGCGGTCTCACGGATCCCAGCCGTGTCGGCCACCAGCACTTTGTAGCCCCCCAGCACCAGCGGAACCTCGATGACGTCACGGGTCGTACCGGGCGTATCCGTGACGATAGCCGCATCGCGCTCGACCAGGCCGTTGAGCAGCGTGCTCTTGCCGGCGTTGGGCGCGCCGACCAGGGCGATGCGAAAACCGTCCCGCACTCGGCGTCCACGGGAAACATCAGCCAGGGCCGAGTCGAGCTCGTCGCTCAGAATGCGCAGGGCCGGTCGGGCGCGCTCGGCCACCTCTTCGGGCAGATCCTCGTCCGGGAAGTCGACGGCGGCTTCCAGCATGGCCAGCGATTGAATGAGCAGGTCGCGCCAGCGGTCATAGCGCTGGCTCAGCGCGCCGCCCAACTGACCCAGAGCCTGGCGGCGTTGTCCTTCGGTCTCGGCGTCGATCAGGTCGCCGACGCCCTCGGCCTGGGCCAAGTCCAGCTTGCCGTTCTCGAAGGCCCGGCGGGTAAACTCACCGGGCTCCGCCAGGCGGGCGCCCAGGTCGCTTAGCGCCGAGAGCAGCGCCTCGACGACGGCCCGTCCCCCGTGCACGTGAAACTCGGCGCTGTCCTCGCCGGTGTAGCTGGCGGGCCCTTCGAAGCGCAAGACCAGAGCCTCGTCGATATCCACGCTCTGATGGCGCAGGGTCCGCAAACCCGCCATCCGCGCCTTCGGAGGTTTTCCCGTGAGAGCCTGGACCACCGACAGGGTGGCCGGACCCGAGACGCGCACCACGGCCACCGCCGCTCGCCCGGCCGCGGTGGCCAGGGCGAAGATCGTATCCGTCATGGGTTCAGGGCTTCCCGGCGGCCGCGCCGGCCGCGGCGGTCATCAGCTTGCGGAACTGCTCCTGAGCGCCGGCGCCAAACGCCATCCAGTTCTTCATCAGCTCCTCGGGGGCCAGCATCGCCATGTTGGCGTCCATGCGGCTTTGCATCTCCTTGACCAGATGGTCGTTGAGCGCGCTGACATCCGGCAGCCCCAGAAACGCCCGCGCCTCGACGGGCGTGCAGTCGATCTCGATGGTCATCTTCATGAGGTGGTTCCCTTCGGTCAGGGCACTATATTGTTACCGGCCTGGCCTTTCGGCGCAGGTTAGAGCGCTTTGGTCGAAAGTCACATCGACCCCTGCCAAAGACCCTGCAAGGACGGAGATCCCGATGAGCGAGACCCTCACCATCACCACGCCGGATGGCGACTTCTCGGCCTATGTCGCGCGCCCTCAAGCGGACAACGCGCCGGCCATCGTCGTGATCCAGGAGATCTTCGGCGTCAACAAGGTGATGCGCGACATCGCCGACGGCTTGGCTGCCCAGGGCTATGTCGCCATCGTTCCGGATCTCTTCTGGCGGATCGAGCCCGGCATCGACATCACCGACCAATCGGAAGCCGAGTGGAAGCGCGCCTTCGAGCTGTTCAACGCGTTCGACGTGGACGCTGGCGTCTCGGACATCGGCGCCACCATCGCTGCAGCCCGCAAGCTGGACGGCGCCAACGGCAAGGTTGGCGCGGTCGGCTATTGCCTGGGCGGCCTGCTGGCCTTCCTGACCGCGACCCGCACCGACGTCGACGCCTCGGTCTCCTACTATGGCGTGGGTCTGGAAAAGCACGTCGGCGAGGCCGAGAAGCTGAACAAGCCCCTGCTGCTGCATATCGCCGAGAAGGACCAGTTCGTCCCGCCGGAAGCCCAGCAAGTGATCCTCGGCGCCCTGAAGGACCATCCGCAGATCGAACTGCATACCTATGCCGACCGCGACCACGCCTTCGCCCGGGAAGGCGGCGCGCACTACGACGCGGCCGACGCGGCCAAGGCCAACGGCCGCAGCCTGACCTTCTTCCAGAAGGCCTTCGGCTGATGCTAGCGATCCAAGCCGTTCGCACCGGCGGCCCCGAGGTGCTCGAGGCCGTCCACCTGCCCCTGCCCTCGCCCGCCGGCGGCCAGATCCTCGTTCGACACCAAGCCGTGGGTCTGAACTATATCGACACCTATCACCGCTCGGGCCTCTACCCGATCAAGACCCCTTCTGTCATCGGGCTGGAGGCGGCCGGGACCGTCGAGGCGGTCGGCGATGGCGTCACCCGGTTCCAGGTCGGCGACCGCGTCGCCTATAACGGGACCATGGGCGCCTATGCCGAGGCCGCCGTCGTCCCGGCCGATCGTGCGGTGAAGGTGCCCGACGACGTCAGCCTGGAGGTCGCCGCGGCGGCCCTACTCAAGGGCATGACGGCCGAGTTCCTGGTGCGTCGGTGTTTTCACGTGAAACTTGGCCATACCGTCCTGGTCCACGCGGCCGCCGGCGGCGTCGGCCAGATCCTGGTCCAATGGTGCAAGGCCGAGGGCGCGACCGTGATCGCCACGGTCGGCCCGGAGGCCAAGGCCAAGATCGCCCGCGACCTCGGCGCCGATCACGTCATCGACTACAGCCATGAAGACGTCGCCGCCCGCGTCGCCGAAATCACTGGCGGCCAGGGTGTGGCGGTCGTCTATGACGGCGTCGGCAAGGACACCTTCAACGCCAGCCTGAAGAGCCTGGGCCGTCGCGGCGTGCTGGCCACGTTCGGCAACGCCTCGGGCCCGGTCCCGCCGTTCGCCCCCTTGGATCTCGCGCCCAAGTCGGCCTACGTCACCCGGCCCAAGCTGTTCGACTACATCGTTACGACCGAAGAACTGGACGAGAGCGCCGCGGCGCTGTTCGAGGTCCTCGGCTCTGGCACGGTGAAGATCGACATCGGCCAGACCTTCCCGCTAGCCGAGGCGCGCGCCGGGCACGAGGCGCTGGAGGGTCGCAAGACGACCGGGGCGACGCTGCTGATTCCGTAGGACCGAACGCGGTACGACCCGCAAAAAAGGCGCCGGGTAGAACCGGCGCCTTTCTCGTATCTGGACTGAGTCCGTTCGGACTCAGGTGTTCATCGACTGGAAGAAGTCGCCGTTGGTCTTCGACTGGCGCAGCTTGTCGAGCAGGAACTCGATCGCGTCCGAGGCGCCCATCGGGTTGAGGATGCGGCGCAGGACGTAGGTCTTCTGCAGCTGGTCGCGCGGGGTGATGAGCTCTTCCTTGCGGGTGCCCGACTTGAGCACGTCGATGGCCGGGAAGATGCGCTTGTCGGCCACCTTGCGGTCCAGGACGATTTCCGAGTTACCGGTGCCCTTGAACTCTTCGAAGATGACTTCGTCCATCCGGCTGCCGGTGTCGATCAGGGCCGTAGCGATGATCGAGAGCGAGCCGCCCTCTTCGACGTTACGCGCCGCGCCGAAGAAGCGCTTGGGGCGCTGCAGGGCGTTGGCGTCGACACCGCCGGTCAGCACCTTGCCCGACGACGGGACGGTGGTATTGTAGGCGCGGCCCAGACGGGTGACCGAGTCCAGCAGGATGACGACGTCGCGCTTGTGCTCGACCAGGCGCTTGGCCTTCTCGATGACCATCTCGGCCACCTGGACGTGGCGGGTCGCCGGTTCGTCGAAGGTCGAGGCAATGACCTCGCCCTTCACCGTGCGCTGCATGTCGGTGACTTCTTCCGGGCGCTCGTCGATCAGCAGGACGATCAGGTAGCACTCGGGGTGGTTGGTCTCGATCGACTTGGCGATGTTCTGCAGCATCACCGTCTTACCCACGCGCGGCGGGGCGACGATCAGGCAGCGCTGACCCTTGCCCAGCGGGGCGACGATGTCGATGACCCGGCCCGAGCGATCCTTGATGGTCGGATCGGGCAGTTCCATGTTCAAGCGCTCTTCGGGATAGAGCGGCGTCAGGTTGTCGAAGTGGATCTTGTGCTTGACGTTGTCAGGCGCTTCGAAATTGATCTTGGCGACACTGGTCAGGGCGAAGTAGCGCTCGCCCTCACGCGGCGAACGGATCGCGCCGTCGACGCTGTCGCCGGTGCGCAGGCCATACTTCCGGATCTGCGAGGGCGAGACATAGATGTCGTCCGGACCCGGCAGGTAGTTGGCTTCCGGCGAGCGCAGGAAGCCGAAGCCGTCCTGCAGCACTTCCATGGTGCCCGAGCCCGAGATCTCCACGCCTTCTTCGGCGAGGGTCTTCAGGATGGCGAACATCATGTCCTGCTTGCGCATGGAGCTGGCGTTCTCGACCTCGAAGGTCTCGGCGAAGGCCAGCAGGTCGGCCGGGGATTTCTCCTTCAGCTCCTGCAGCGACATGGACTTCAGGCCCATGGCGGCGATGGCCGCGGCGATCTCGGCGCCGTCATCGTCGTCCGACGCATCGGCCGCGCTCTCTGCGCTGGCGTCGGCGGTCGTATCGACGATTGCTTCGGCGGCGTCTTCTTGGGTCGTCTCTTCGACGGCCGGGATTTGGTCTTCGGTTTCTTCGGTCATGACAAGACTCAAGGAAGGGCGCGGATCCCAGGACAGGATCCGGCCGGTAGATCTTCAGGGGTCACGCTGGCCGGGGGCCAACATGCGCGTCAATTGACGATGACGCGGATCGTTCGGGGGACAGACCTTGCGGCGGGATCGCTCGCGGGGCGCGCCAGGACGGGTGCCGGTCCGTGAAGGTGATGTTCGGAAGTTCCGAACGTCCCAGGATGCAAACCACGCGGAAGACGGCCGGTCAAGCGCCGGCCGCGCCGCTAGCCCAACATGAACTTGGTCGTCACCGACAGGACGATGACGATCGCCAGCACGAACGGGATCTCGTTGGTGATCCGCCAGAACTTTTCCGAGCGGACGTTTTCGCCGCGCTCGAACTTCTTGCGCGAGGCCGACAGGAAGCCGTGCCAGCCATAGAGGCCGAACAGCGCGACCAGCTTGGTGGCCATCCAGGGCTGGGTCAGGAAGGCGACAACGCCCGAGCCCTGGCTGTCGATGCCGATCAGCAGGATCCCGAACACCGCCGTGGCGATCGAGGCGGGGTTGATGATCCCGCGCAGCAGCCGGCGCTCCATGACCTTGAAGGTCTCGTCCATCTCCGAGCCGGGCGCGGCCTTGGTGTGATAAACGAACAGGCGCGGCAGATAGAGCATGCCGGCCATGAAGGCGATGACCGACAGGATGTGCAGGCCGCGCACCAGGTTGTAGTGCGCCGAAAGGGCATCCATCACGCCGCAACTCCTTTGGTGTCGATGCAGTCCCAGGCGCAGGCTTCCGTCGGCCCGGCTCCGTCCAGGGTCGAGACGACGCTGCGGGCCAGGCCGGTGATGAACTCCGGCGCGACGCCCAGGGCCGGCACGCGCAGATAGGGCGCGACGCCCGCCTCTTTCGCCAGCTCGGCATATTCGTGGTCCAGCTCGACCAGGGTCTCGACGTGCTCGGAGACGAAGGCGATCGGCAGGACGATCACGCCCTTGCCGTCCGCCCCCGCCCGGCGGATTTCTTCGTCGGTCGAGGGGCCGATCCACTTCAGCGGCCCGACCCGGCTCTGGTAGCACACGGTCCAGTCCAGATCGGCCGGCAGCTTGGCGGCGATCGCCGCGGCCGTGGCCTCGACCTGTTGCTGATAGGGGTCACCGCCCAGGATGACCTTCTCCGGCAGGCCGTGGGCCGAGAACAGCAGGCGCACGTTCGACGGCGAGCCGGCCTTTTCCCAGGTCTCGCGGATCAGGCGGGCATGGGCCTCGACCAGACCGGTCTCGTCCGGATAGCAGCACACCGTCGCCTGGCGGCCGCCGCCCTTGTAGGCCTTGCGCCAGGCCTTCAGCGACGAGGCGGTCGTGGTCACCGAATATTGCGGATAGAGCGGCAGCAGGACGATCTCATCCGGAGCGAACGCCTGGACCTGCCTGGCCGTCTCGCCGGTGAAGGGATGCCAGTAGCGCATGGCGATGAAGCACTTGGCCTCCACGCCCGGCAGACTGGTCGCCAGCTGAGCCTCCAGCGCGGCGGCCTGCTTCTTCGTCTCCGGCAGCAACGGCGAGCCGCCGCCCATGATTGCGTAGTTGGCCTTGGCCATCTTTTCGCGAGTCGTGGAGATCAGAACCGCCAGCGGATAGCGGATGATCGCCGGCGCACCGATGATCGCCGGGTCTCGGAACAGGTTGAACAGGAACGGCCGCACGGCGGCAGGCCCATCCGGACCGCCGAGATTGAACAGGACGACGGCGAGCTTCTTGGCCACTAGCCGACCTTCTGGCCGGTGACGCGCTCGAGCACGGCCTCAACGTTGGCGATCGGCGTATCCGGCAGGATGCCGTGGCCCAGATTGAAGATGTAGGGACCCTGGTTCCACTGCTCGACCAGCTCGTCGACGCGCTTGAGCAGCGCATCACCGCCGGCCCGCAGCAGCAGCGGGTCCAGCGCGCCCTGGATGGTCTTCGATTTCTGGATCGACAGACCCAGCTTCGCGGACGCCGAGGTGTCCAGCGCCACGCCCTGCACCGGGGTCTTGGCGGCATAGTCCTCGACCAAGGTCCCAGCTCCGCGCGGGAAACCGATGATCGGTACGGTGACGCCGCGGGCGCGCAGGCCTTCGATGATCTTGATGTGCGGCTGGGTGACCAGGCGATCGAACAGCGGTTCCGACAGACCCTCGGCCCAGCTCTCGAACAGCTTCAGGGCCTGGGCCCCGGCGTCGACCTGCATGGCCAGATAGTCGATCGTCGAGTCGACCAGCACTTGGATCAGCGCGTCCAGCTGCTCGGCGTTCTGATAGGCGTAGGTCCGGGCGCCGCTGCGATCGCTGGAGCCCTTCTCGATCATGTAGGTCGCCACCGTCCACGGCGCGCCGGCGAAGCCGATCAGGGCCTTCGACGGATCGAGCTTTGAGCGAACCCGGGTCAGCGTCTCCCCGATGAGCGAAAGGGCCTTGCCCGCCTCACCAGCCTTTTCGGCCATGGACTCGATCGACGGCATCTCGCCCAGCTTGGGGCCTTCGCCGGCCTCGAACCAGACCTTCTGCCCCAGGGCGCCGGGGATCAGCAGGATGTCGGCGAACACGATCGCGGCGTCATAAGGGAACCGTCGCATCGGCTGCAGGGTGACTTCCGCCGCCTTCTCCGGATCGAAGCAGAACGAGATGAAGTCCGGCGCCGTGGCGCGCACCGCCCGATACTCCGGCAGATAACGGCCCGCCTGGCGCATGAACCAGATCGGAGGGTTAACCTGACGTTCACCCTTTAGGGCGGAAAGAAACTTCGGTTCGGTCTGGGAGGTCGGCGCGGTCATGGATCGCGTTAAAGCCCGGAGCGCGCTCGGGCTCAAGCCCGTAAGCCCCCTAAGGTCTTTCTATCATTTCTTAATAAGAATTTAAGAATTGAAAGAGGATGTGGGAGGGCAACTGGACAGTGGGGAAAACCCCTGTCGGGCGCGTTCGCCCCACAAGCCGCCCCGCTTTGCCCCCAGGCCCTCCCACATGTGGTTAACGCTCTGTTAACTTTGTGGATGGTCCGGCAGCGCTTTGAAATTCTTAATGAAATCTTAATCGCTGGCGGCGGGACAAAGACCCCTCGCGAAACTCTATCCCGAGGTTTGGACAACCGGGATTCAGAGTTCGGGGGATGCGGTGTCAGCCTGGGGATGGTACGCGAGCAATGCGACCGTTGATCACAGCGGCGCCGTGTCACGACGCTTCGGACCCTGTTTGGCGCCCAGGCGTCCCCAGGGGCGAGGCAATTGGTTAAGCAACCGTTAACGGATGATCCACAGGAAGGTCTGGCCGCCGGCGGCGAGGGCGAACGACTTCCGCCCCGTTTCGCGACCTACTTCCACATCCATCTGGTGTCGGATTCCACGGGCGAGACCCTGAACGCCATGGCGCGTGCGGTCTGCGCCCGGTTCACCGACATCCTGCCGATCGAACACATCTACGCGCTTGTCCGTTCCACCCGGCAGTTGGACCGGGCGCTGGAGGAGATCGGCGGCGCGCCGGGTGTGGTCATGCACACTATCGTCGACCCGGGCCTGCGCGCGGCGCTGGAAGAAGGCTGCCGCAAGCTGGAGATGCCCTGCATCGCCGCCCTGGATCCGGTGATCAGCGCCATGTCGCGCTATCTGGGCGCGCGCATCTCGACCCGGGTTGGCGCCCAGCACGCCCTGACCAACGACTATTTCGACCGCATCGAGGCGCTGGACTACGCGATCGCCCACGATGACGGCCAGGGCGGCCAGGACCTGACCCAGGCCGACGTCATCCTGGTCGGCGTGTCACGTACGTCGAAGACCCCGACCTGCATCTATCTGGCGCATCGCGGCGTGCGGGCGGCAAATGTGCCGCTGGTGCCGGGCCGGCCGCCGCCGCCCGAGCTGTTCGAGTTGAAGAACACTCTGATCGTCGGCCTGATCACCTCGCCCGATCGGCTGATCCAGATCAGACGCAACCGCCTACTCTCTCTCAAGGAGAATAGAGAGAGCGACTATGTCGACAGCGACGCCGTGCGCCAGGAGATCATCGCCGCCCGCCGTCTGTTCGAGCGGATGAACTGGCCGGTCATCGACATCACCCGCCGCTCGGTCGAGGAAACGGCCGCGGCGATCGTCAATCTGCTGTCGGGCGGCCGCGGCAAGGTCGAGGTTCTGGGATGACGCCCGTTACGCTCGCCCCTGTAACTCTGGCGTCGAAGAGTTCGGCGCGTCAGATGATCCTCAAGAACGCCGGCGTCGCCTTCGAGGCAGTCAGCCCTGGCGTCGACGAGGACGCGGCCAAGGCAGCCCTGCTCGCCGAAGAGGCCGTCCCGCGCGACATCGCCGACGCCCTGGCCGAGATGAAGGCAGTCAAGGTCTCGACCAAGCGCCCCGGCCTGGTGATCGGCGCCGACCAGACGCTGGATCTCAAGGGCAAGCTGTTCGACAAGGCCGAAACCCTGGCCCAGGCGCGCGAGCATCTGCTGGAACTGCGCGGCCAGACCCACAAGCTGCACTCAGCCGTGGTCGTGGCGCGCGACGGCCAGCCGATCTGGCGGATCGTCGAGACTGCGAAGCTGTCGGTGCGCCCGTTCAGCGAGGCCTGGCTCGACGCCTATATAGAGCGTCGCGGCGAAGCCCTGCTGTGGTCGGTCGGCTGCTACGAGCTGGAGAGCGAGGGCGTCCAGCTGTTCGACCAGGTCGACGGCGACTATTTCACCATCCTGGGCCTGCCGCTGATCGGCCTGCTCGACTTCCTGCGTCTTCACGGAGCCCTGGCGGCATGACGATTTCTGGAGCCGCCATCGTCGGCGGCGTGTGCGGCCAGCCGATCAAGCATTCGATGAGCCCCCTGATCCACAATGCCTGGATCCAGGCGGCGGGACTGGATGCGGCCTATGTGCCCTTCGCGCCGGGCGCCGACAACTTCGAGACCTTCGTCAACGGCTTTCGCGGCGGCGCGATCCGGGGCCTGAACGTCACCATCCCCTTCAAGGAGCGGGCCCTGGCCGCCGCCGACCACGCCAGCGACCTGGCCAAGATGGCCGGCGCGGCGAACCTGTTGATCTTCGAGGCCGACGGCTCGATCCATGCCGACAACACCGATGGCCCAGGTCTGCTGGGCGCGATCGCCGAGCAGGCCAAGGGCTTCGCGGTCTCGGCCGCCCCGGTCGCGATCCTTGGCGCCGGCGGCGCCGCGCGCGGTGCGACTGCAGCCCTGTTGCTGGCCGGCGCGCCGCAGGTGCGGATCGTCAACCGCACCGTGGCCCGCGCCCAGGAGCTGGCCGACGCGTTCGGCGACAAGGTCGTGGCGGCCGGCGAGGCGGACCTCCCTGCCCTGCTGGCCGACGCGGGCCTGGTGATCAACGCCACCTCGCTAGGCCTGGGCGGCGGCGCGGGTCCGGCGGCGGATCTGAGCCTGACGCCGGAAACGGCCGTGATCATGGACATGGTCTACAAGCCGCTCCGCACCGAATTCCTACAGCGCGCCGAGACGGCTGGCCGCCGCACGGTCGATGGCCTGGAAATGCTGCTGCGCCAGGCGGTCCCGTCGTTCGAGCGGATGTTCGGCGTCGCCCCGCCGGCCGATGTCGATGCGCGCGGCCTGCTGCTGCGCATCCTGGGCGAGGCCTGATCATGCTGGTGCTGGGCCTGACCGGATCGATCGGCATGGGCAAGTCGACCACCGGGGCGATGTTCCAGGCGCAAGGCGTGCCGGTCTACGACTCCGACGCCGCCGTCCACGCCCTATACGCCACTGGCGGCGCGGCGGTGGCGCCAGTCGACGCGGCCTTCCCCGGCGTGGTCTTCGACGGCGCCATCGATCGGGCCAAGCTCAGCGCCCGGGTCGTCGGCGATCCCGAGGCCCTGGCCAAGCTGGAAGCCATCGTTCACCCGCTGGTCGGCGGTCACCGCATCGGCTTCTTCGAACAGGCCCAGGCCGAGGGGCATGAGATCGTCGTGCTCGACATCCCGCTGCTCTTCGAGACCGGCGGCGAGAAGAAGGTCGACAAGGTGGTGGTGGTTTCGGCCCCCGCCGACGTCCAGCGCGCCCGCGTCCTGGCCCGCCCGGAGATGACGCCGGAGAAGTTCGAGGCCATCCTGGCCCGCCAGACTCCAGACGCCGAAAAGCGCGCGCGCGCCGACTTCGTCATCGAAACGGGCGAGGGTCTGGAGCATGCCCGCGACCAGGTCCGCGACCTTGTGACTCTGTTGAGAACTCCCGGCTCCGCTTGAAGCCCGGCTCGAAGCGGCCCATTGAAGGGCCATGGCCCGGGAAATCATCCTCGACACCGAAACCACCGGCTTCGATCCGAAGACGGGCGACCGCCTGGTCGAAATCGGCTGCATCGAGGTGGTCGACTTCATGCCGACCGGCCGCTCGTTCCACGAATATTGCGACCCGCTGCGCGACATGCCGGCCGAAGCCGAGAAGGTCCACGGCCTCTCCAGCGCCTTCCTGACCGGCAAGCCCAAGTTCCACGAGATCGCCGACAAGTTCATCGACTTCGTCGGCGACAGCGTCGTCGTCGCCCACAACGCCGCCTTCGACCGCAGCTTCGTCAATTTCGAGCTGGAGAAGTGCGGCCGCGCGCCGCTACCGGAAGAGCGCTGGATCGACACCCTGGCCATGGCCAAGAAGCGCTTTCCGGGCATGTACAACTCGCTCGACGCGCTGTGCAAACGCTTCAAGATCAGCCTGGACAGCCGCGACAAGCACGGGGCGCTGATCGACTCGCACCTGCTGGCCGAGGTCTATCTGGAACTGCAGGGCGGCAAGGAACGCGCCCTGGAGCTGACCCATGTCGAGGCCCTGTCGGTCTCGGCCGCCGTCCAGGGCTCGTACGGCGCTCGCCCCCGTCCCCTGGCCCCGCGCTCGACCGACGCCGAACGCGAGATCCACGCCGCCTGGATCCGCAAGAACCTCAAGGACCAGGCTTTGTGGATCAAGACCGGCGTCGTCGCCGCCGAAGGTTAAGTCAGCGCGGCTTCGCAACCGTACGTGTACGTCGCATAACGTTGGTCTTTCCGACACCCTAACGTCGCCAACACGCCCTATCGCCCAGCCATCAAGAACGCTGGAGGGGTCCCGTGTCGCATTCCGAAACCAAGAACCTTATCATCGGCCTGCTGGCCACCAGCGCCCTGTGCGCGCCCGCCGTGGCCTTCGCCCAGGACTCGACTGTCGAGGAAGTGGTGATCACCGGCCAGCGCGAAGCTCAGCGCGCCGCCATCGCCGTCAAGCGTGAGGCCTTTGTCGTTTCGGATGTCGTCTCGGCCGACGACATCGGCAAGCTTCCCGACCACAACACCGCCGCCGCCCTGCGCCGCATTCCCGGCATCTCGGTGATGGAAGACCAGGGTGAGCCGCGCTTCCCGGTCATCCGCGGCCTGCGCTCGACCTATAACCGCACCACGATCGACGGCGCCCTGGTCGCCTCGGTCGACGAGAGCGGCCGCACCGTGCCGATGGACATCGTCCCCTCGGTGATGGCCGGCCGCCTGGAAGTCATCAAGACGGTGACGCCCGAAAACGATGGCAACGCCATCGGCGGCGTCATCAACGTCACCACCCGCAGCGCCTTCGACGCCAAGTCGCCGTTCTTCAACGGCATGGCCTCGTACGGCAAGTACGAGCGCGCCGGCGACGTGCGCAACGACAAGCCGTCCTATCGCCTGGCCTTCGCCGCCGGCCGCCGCTTCGGGGCCGACGACCAGTGGGGCGTCGTGATCGGCGCCTCGCACGAACAGCTGGACTACGACATCCCGCAGGTCGAGGCCGCCGACCCCAGCGTCCGCGAATACACCGCCGCCGGCGCGCCGGTGCTGCCGGGCGCGGCGACCGGCAACGGCATCCAGGTGCCGACCCAGGTTCGCCTGTTCTGGTACAACAACACCAAGCAGCGCAGCGGCGTGAACGCCAAGCTCGAATATCGCCCGACCGATATGTTCCGCTGGGACGCCTCGGTGCTGGCCTCGCGCATGGAAGATGACGAAGAGCGGATCGAGTATCGCATCGAGCCGCTGGGCAATGTCGCCAACCAGACCGCCAACTCGGGCTCGTTCGCCCGCGGCCGCGGCATCATCCAGCTGAACCAGCCGATCACCACCCGCGAGATTGGCCTGGCCCGCACCGGTTTCACGTGGAACTTCGCCAAGGGCTGGAAGGCCTCGGGCGACCTCGTCTATTCGCTGGCCGGCCTGGACGTGCCCAACCACTCGGTCGAGTTCCGCACCGTCGACGCTCAAGGCGCCAACTACGCCTTCAACTACAACACTGCCAACCCGCTGTTCCCGACCTTCAATCCGGTCAATGAAGCGGCGCTGCGCAATCCCGCCAACTACGTGCTACAGCAGCACCGCGACGCCCTGACCAAGACCAACGAGACCACGACCCAGGCGCGCCTCGACCTGGCCTTCGACGACGACACCGCCTGGACCCTGAAGTTCGGCGGCGTGCTGCGGGCCAGCGATCGCGACTTCCGCAATTCGCAGGTCAACTACCGCGCCGGCACGGGCTTCACCTACACCCTGGCCGAAGTCGACAAGGAAGGCCCCAGCGAGCTGATCGCCGGGATCTATCGCCTGAACCCACGCATCGACGCCGGCGCGGCCATGGACTTCTTCAAGGCCAACCGCAGCCGCTTCACCACGGCCGTCACCGCCCCGACCGGCAATTACGACGTCAGCGAAGACGTCCAGGCCGGCTATCTGCAGGGCAGCTATCGCTTCGGCGACCTGACCCTGCTGGGCGGCCTGCGCTACGAGCACACCAAGATCGAGTCGGACGCCACCCGCACCACGGCCGGCGTGCTGACCCCGGTCTCCAACGACGGCAGCTACGGCAACTGGCTGCCGAGCGTGCACCTGCAGTGGAAGCCGCGCTCGGACCTCATCGTCCGCGCCGCCTGGACCAACACCATCGGCCGTCCGGACTACGGCTCGCTGGCCGCGACCGAGAACCTCAGCTTCGACGGCAGCCAGCCGACCCTGTCGCGCGGCAATCCCGGCCTGAAGGCCCGCGAGAGCGAGGGTTTCGACGTCTCGGTCGAGTTCTATCCGACCGACGGCATGGTCTCGCTGGCGCTGTTCTCCAAGGACATCAAGAACGAGATCTTCACCCTGTCCTCGAGCGAGCAGCTGAACGTCGGCCGTGGCGTGGAAACCGTGCTGGTCTCGACCCCGCGCAACGCCGAGGCGGCCAAGATCAAGGGCGTAGAGTTCGCCGTGCAGCAGGCCTTCACCTTCCTGCCCGCGCCGCTCGACGGCTTCGGCTTCAATGGCAACGTCACCTGGCTGGACACCGAGTTCACGTTCCTGACCTCGACCGGCCCGCGGGTCACCGGCCTGTTCCAGCAGCCCGAGATCACCACCAACGAGTCGATCTACTATCAGCGCGGTCCGTTCGAGGCTCGGGTGTCGCACAACTATATCGGCGGCCAGCTGGAGACGATCAACGACGCCAACGTCAACTCCGACCAGTACTGGAAGGGTCGCCACGTGTTTGACGCCAGCCTGTCCTGGCGCTTCAACAACAACATCAGCCTGTTCGTCGAGGGTCAGAACCTGTCGAACACCGGCCGTCAGGAAGTGACGGGCCCGGGCCGTCGCTACCTGCAGGAGTGGGCCAACTATGGCCGCACCTACTGGGTCGGCGCGGCGTTCAACTTCTAAGCGGAGACCTCGGAAATGCCGATCGCCCTGCTCCTGGCCGCTGCGCTGCAAGCGGCTCCTGCCCCGGCGCCCGAAACCGTCCCCGGTTTCGAGACGGTGCGGCGCTACGCCGGCAACGCCAGCCAGGGCGCGGCGGTCGGTCCCAAGGACGTCTATTCGGTCAGCAACTTCACCATCGTCCGCTTCGACAAGAAGACCGGCGAGAAGCGCGCCGAGTGGACGGGCCCTAAGACGCGCTTCCCGCACATCAACTCGTGCGCCCTGATCGGCAGCGAGCTGGTGTGCGCCAGCTCCAACTTCCCGGCCACGCCGCATGTCAGCACGGTCGAGATCTTCGATCCGATGACCCTGGCCCACAAGAAGAGCATCTCGCTGGGCTTAGGGACGGGCTCGATCACCTGGGTCGATCGCAAGGACGGCTTCTGGTGGGCGATGTTCGCCAACTACGACGCCAAGGGCGGTGAGCCGCCGCGTGACCATCGCCACACCACCCTGGTCAAGTTCGACGATCAGTGGCGGCAGCTGGAAGGCTGGGCCCTGCCCGCCACCATCCTGGAGCGCATCAAGCCGATGAGCATCTCGGGCGGCGGCTGGGGTCCGGACGGCCGGCTCTATCTGAGCGGCCACGACCTGCCGGAAGCCTATGTGGTGGCCCTGCCGATGGGCGGCGGCGTGCTCGATCACATCGCGACCCTGCCGATGGAGGCCGAGGGTCAGGCCATCGACTGGGACGAAAGCGACAAGGGCATGCTGTACGGCATCACCCGCCGCACCCGCGAGATCCTGCAGATGAAGGCCCCGGCTTCGGTGAAGCGCTAAAGCTCGGCCAGCGCGGCCCGGACCGTCTCCAGGTCCTCGGACGTGGCCGGGTTGTAGACGATCATCGACAGGTCGGGCCGGCCGTCGACGGCGAAGGCCGAATATTCGAACGACACCGGCCCCAGCACCGGATGGCGCAAGCGCTTGATCCCCTCGCCGTGGTGGCGGACGTCGTTGACCGCCCACATGGCCGCGAAGTCGGGGCTGCGGTGGGTCAGCTCGTCGACCAGGGTCGAGACCGTCGCTTCGGCGGCGACGCCCGCCCGCGCCACGTCGGCCCGGAACGCGGCGACCACGAAGCGGGCCACGCCCTCCCAGTCGAAATTGGCCGCGCGCGAGCGCGGGTCGCAGAAGATCCGCCGCAGGATGTTGCGCTCCTCGGGCGGGACAGCGCCGTAGTCGGCCAGCACCAGGGTCGCAGCCTTGTTCCAGGCGACGACGTCCCAGGTCAGGGTCTTGATCATGGCGGGGCTGGGGTTCAGCGCATCCAGCACCCGCTGCAGCCGCGGCGACACGCCCTCGGCCTGGCGGTAGCGCAGCTCCGGCGGTCGGCCCAGACCCAGCAGGAACAGGTGCTCGCGTTCGGCCTCGGTCAGCATCAGGGCGCGGGCGATGCGATCCAGCACATCGGCCGACGGCGCCCCGCCGCGTCCCTGCTCCAACCAAGTGTACCAAGTGGCGCTGATGTGGGCCCGCTGCGCGACCTCCTCGCGACGCAGGCCCGGGGTGCGTCGGCGCGCGGCGGAGAAGCCCAGCGCCGCGGCGTCCAGCCTGGCGCGCCGGTCGCGCAGATAGGCGCCCAACCTGTTCTCGATCGCGGTGGGAGCGTTCATCCTATTAGATCTTATACCTGTATAAAGTCACTACTTTAACAGGATCATCATAGCGCCCAGGATCGCTCCGTGAAATCGGAGAGATCAGTCCCATGCGTGTTTTCGTCACCGGCGCCACCGGCTTCGTCGGCTCGGCCGTCGTGTCCGAGCTTCTCGCCCACGGCCACCAGGTGGTGGGTTTCTCGCGGTCCGAGGCGGGCGCGAAGGTGCTCGAGGCCCTTGGCGCCGAGGCGGCGCGCGGCGTCCTGGAGGATGTCGACCTGCTGACGCGATCGGCCACCGAGGCCGACGGCGTCGTGCATACCGCCTTCAACCACGACTTCTCGCGCTTCGCCGAGAACTGCCAGCTGGACCGCCAGGCGATCCTGGCGCTGGGCGAAGGCCTGGTCGGCACAGACAAGCCGCTGCTGGTCACCTCGGGCACGGCGCGCCTGGCCCCGGGTCGGCTGGCGCTGGAGACGGACATTCCAGCCGAGGGCGTCGACGGCTATCCGCGCCTGTCGGAGTCCGCCGCCGCCGAGCTGGTGGCCAAGGGTGTCCGCGCCTCGACCGTGCGCCTGGCGCCGTCGACCCACGGTGTGGGCGACCACGGCTTCGTGCCGATCTTAATCGAGCTGGCGCGCCGCACCGGCGTCTCGGCCTATCTGGGCGAAGGCCAGAACCGCTGGTCGGGCGTGCACCGGCTGGATGCGGCCAAGGTCTACCGCCTGGCGCTGGAGCGCGGCGTCGGCGGCGAGCGCTATCACGCCGTCGACGAGGAGGGCGTACCGTTCCGCGAGATCGCCGCCGCCATCGGCAAGGGCCTGAACCTGCCGGTCGAAAGCCGCCCGCCCGAGCACTTCGGCTGGTTCGCCATGTTCGCCGGCATGGACGCGGCGACCTCCAGCGCCTGGACGCGCGAGACGCTGGGCTGGGCCCCGACGGAAGCCGGCCTGCTGGAGGATATCGCGTCAGCGGGCTACTTCGCCGGCTAGACCTTCAGGTCGGCCGTGACCGGTGCGTGGTCGCTGGGGCGTTCCCATTCGCGGACCGTGTCGTGGACGCGCGAGGACACCTTGCCGTCCACGATCGCCGCGTCGCGCAGACCGGGGCTGGCCAGGATGTGGTCCAGGCGCAGGCCGCGGTTGGACTTGCGGAAGTCGGCGGCGCGGTAGCTCCACCAGGAAAACAGTTTCTCCGGCTCCGGCGTGGCCAGGCGCGGCAGGTCGAGAAGGTCCATCGACTTGATCATCGCGTTGAAGGCTTCCAGCTCGGCCGGGGTGTGGCTGACGACCTTCAGCATCTGGCGGTGGCTCCAGACGTCGTTCTCACCTGGCGCGATGTTCAAGTCGCCGGTGACGATCAGGGGATTCTTGGGATCGCGCTTCTTCAGGGCGGCGGTCAGGGTCTCGTAAAAATCCAGCTTGTGGTCGAACTTCGGATTGCCGATCCGGTCGGGCGTATCGCCGCCGGCCGGGATGTAGAAGTTCTGGATATCTACCCCGGCCACCTTGACCGCCACGCAGCGGGCATGGCCCTCACGGCAGTTCATCAGGGTCGGTACGTCCTCGAAGGGCAGGCGCGAGGCGATAGCCACGCCGTGCCAGCCCTTTTGCCCCGCGATCTTGATGTGCTTCAGGCCCATGGCCTCGAAGGCCTCGCGCGGGAACTCGCCCTCCTGGCACTTGATCTCCTGCATGCACAGGACATCGGGCGCCTGCTCATCGACGAAGCGGGCGGCCTGTTCGGCGCGAAGGCGGACGGAATTCACATTCCAGGTGGCGATACGGAGGCGCATGGCGTCGCTCTAAAGCTCCCGAAGAGGAAACGCCAGCATGTCAGGACGAGCCTCCGGCCAGCGGCCGGCCACTCAAACGAAAAACGCCCCGGACACCTTAGCGTCCGGGGCGAAAGTCAGGTCTCTCATGCCGCCGCCGGGAGGGGATAGGTTCCGGCACGGTTCGCGGGGAGCGGGTCGGTCGCTCCTCGCCATGCGTGTTAAATATGCCACGTCAAAACTTTTAGTCAACCCCGAAGTCGCTTGATTCTTGCATGTTGTGAGAATGTCACAAATCAGCGTCCGGACGTTCTCCGGGGATCGGTGAGCTCGAACAGCTTGGGATCCAGGGCCGAGGTCGCGCCGAAGTCGCTGAGCCGCACGCGGATCTGGCCACCCTTGATGTCGGTGATGGTCCAGCCCATCAGGCCCAGCGGGCTGTCGGAGAAGTCCATGGTGATCTTGCCCAGCGCCTGGCGGCGGGCGTCCTGGGCCACGATGGTGAAGCCGTCGGCCAGCGGGCGCACGTCGGTGATCACCACGCCGCGGTCCAGGCGGACTTCGCGGGCCAGCAGCAGGTTCAGCGGCGTCTTGCTGAGCGGGTAGCTCTCGAAAGTCTTCAGCCGGCTGTCGAAGATGTTGACGTTCTTGCCGTTCGACACGACCAGCAGGCCGGCGGGCGCGTCATAGGCGAAGCGGGCCTTGCCCGGGCGCTGCAGATACAGCGTGCCTTGCGTGACCGTGCCGCGGGCGTCGGTCTGCACGAAGCGGCCCTTGGCCGAGCTGAGGTTCTGGATATAGGCCGTGGCCTTGTCCAGCTGGGCCTGCTGCTGGGGCGTCAGCTTGGCAGGCTGCGGCGCGCCTTGCTGAGCGAAGGCGGGCGACGAAAGCGCGGCGGCCAGGCCGGCCGCGATGAGGATACGGCGTGTGGTCATGCGAACTCCTTAGCCGCAACCTTGGCCTGCGCGAAGGCCGCCGCAAGGCCATTTTCCGGCGCTCCGATGAAGCGCCGTTCAGGTTGGGGTCACGACAACGCGGCTCCCAAGGTGAAGGTTGCCTAGAGCGGCGGGGGCGGCGGGGCCAGGATCTCGCGCTTGCCGGCGTGGTTGGCGGCGCCAACGACGCCTTCCTTCTCCATCCGCTCCATCAGCGAGGCGGCGCGGTTGTAGCCGATCTGCAGGCGGCGCTGGATGTAGCTGGTCGAGGCCTTGCGGTCGCGGGTGACCACGGCCACGGCGTGGTCGTAGAGGTCGTTGGCCCCGCCCTCGCCGGCGAACGCGCCTTCGACGGCCTCTTCCTGCTCTTCCTCGCCGCCGGCGGTGACTTCTTCCAGGTATTGCGGAATGCCCTGGTCGCGCAGGAACTTGGCGACCTGTTCGACCTCGCCGTCCGAGACGAACGGACCATGCAGGCGGGTGATGCGGCCGCCGCCGGCCATGTAGAGCATGTCGCCCTGGCCCAGCAGTTGCTCGGCGCCCTGCTCGCCCAGGATGGTGCGGGCGTCGATCTTCGACGTGACCTGGAAGCTGATCCGGGTCGGGAAGTTGGCCTTGATGGTGCCGGTGATGACGTCGACCGACGGGCGTTGGGTGGCCATGATCAGGTGGATGCCCGCGGCCCGGGCCATCTGGGCCAGGCGCTGCACGGCGCCTTCGATGTCCTTGCCGGCCACCATCATCAGGTCGGCGACCTCGTCGATGACCACCACCAGATAGGGCATGGCCTCGGGACGGATCTGCTCGGTCTCGTAGATCGGGCGGCCAGCGTCGTCGAACCCCGTCTGGACGGTGCGCTCGAAGTGCTCGCCCTTGTCCAGCGCCTCGTTGGCCTTCTCGTTGTAGCCGGCGATGTTGCGCACGCCGATCTTGGACATCCGGCGATAGCGGTCCTCCATCTCGCGCACGGTCCATTTCAGGGCCACGACGGCCTTCTTGGGATCGGTGACGACAGGGGCCAGCAGGTGCGGGATGCCGTCATAGACCGACAGTTCCAGCATCTTCGGGTCGATCATGATGAAGCGGCACTTCTCGGGCGGCAGCTTGTACAGGATCGACAGGATCATGGCGTTGACGCCGACCGACTTGCCCGAGCCGGTCGTGCCGGCGATCAGCAGGTGGGGCATCTTGGCCAGGTCGGCGATATAGGGCTCGCCGCCGATGGTCTCGCCCAGCGCCATGGGCAGGATCTGGCTGGCCTTCTCGTAGTCCGAGCTGGACAGCAGGTCGCGCAGATAGACGGTCTCGCGGCGCTGGTTGGGCATTTCGATGCCGATCGCGTTGCGGCCCTGGGCCACGGCGACGCGGCACGAGATCACGCTCATCGAGCGGGCGATGTCGTCTGCCAGGGCCACGACGCGGGCGGTCTTGACGCCCGGGGCCGGCACCAGTTCGTACATGGTGACGACGGGACCGGGGCGGATCTGGTCGATCTGGCCCTTGACGCCGAACTCGGCCAGCACGCTCTCCAGCAGGCGGGCGTTCTGGCGCAGGGCGCCGGCGTCCACTTCCGACGAGCGCGGCTTGGACTTGGCCAGCATGGCCAGTTCGGGCAGCTGGAAACCGCCCTCCTCGTCGAAGTCGAAGGCCTTCTGCTGCTCGCGTTGTTCGCGGCCGGATTCCTTGGGCACCGTCTTGGGCTTGGCGATCGCCATCGGGCGGGCGTCCAGCATGTCCTCGAATTCGTCCTCGTCGCTCTGCGGCGGCGGGGTGTAGGCGCGTTCAGACGCGCGTTCCTGGGGGGCGGCGCGGACGGCCTGCGGCGTGGACGCCGCGATGGCGGTCTCGCCGTCGAACGCGTCGTCGGCCTCCAGCGGCGGCAGGCGGCCAGGACGCTCGCGACGGGGCGCGGCCTCGGCCTTCTCCTTCTTCGCGCGCGCCGGCTTGGCGACAGGAGCCGGCTCGGGTTCCGGCTCGGCGCGCTGGCGCGGCTGCAGGGCGTTGCTGACGGCGGTGTGGATGGCGTCGGGATCGACCTCGCGCACGCCGATGGCGAAGCCCAGGGCGACGATGGCGGCGACGGCGAACAGCAGGGCGGCGATGATGGTCGCGCCGGGAATGTGGGCGAAGCTCAGGATTCCGGCCACCATGTGCAGCAGGCCGTCGCCCCAGAACCCGCCGAGACCCTTCTCCAGCTGCCAGATAGCCGGGGGCGGCGGCGCGGCCAGGGCGGCCGACAGGGCCAGCAGGCCCAGGGCGCCGACGCCCGCGCGCTGGCGCAGGTCCTTGCGCTCGGCGTCCGGGTCGGCCTGGGCCACGCGGGTGACGCCGAACACCAGCATCAACAGGGCGACACCCCAGCCGGACAGGCCCAGCGACTGCATCAGCAGGTCGGCGACGGCCGCGCCCGGTCCGCCCAAGGCGTTGCGGGCCGGCTCGCCGGTGGCGGCGTTCAGGCTGGGATCGGTGGCGTTGTAGGTGGCGATGGCCAGCAGCAGGCCGGCCCCGATCACGGTGACGATCCCGCCCCGGAACCGGGCGGTCCAGGGCTGAACCCAGCCGTAACGGAACGCATCCCACAGGAGCTCCGTCGAGGATCGCCGCGCGGCTCGCGCCATGAAAGTCTCCGAACTCAACTACGCCGTCCCGACCCTAGAAATCGGGTCGACCGCGATGTTGTGCCCGAAGAGGGTTAAGGGGCGTTTACGGCGTTGGTCAGGAAACGATTCAGAATGTCGCGGGAGGAGAACGAAACCGCCCTGCGTCCTTCGAGGCTCGCCTTCGGCTCACACCTCAGGATGAGGAATTATGCAAAACGACCCTCATCCTGAGGTGCGCGCTCCTGAGCGCGCCTCGAAGGACGCAGGGCGTCAGCCGCCTCAGGCGGCGTCGAACGTCACCGGACCGCCCCAGAACCCCTGCACCAGGCCGTTCTGCGGACCGGGCTTCCCCGTTGTCAGGAAAACCCGGCTCCCGCCGGTCCCGGCGACATAGTCCGGATGGCGTTCCAGATAGAGCTCGAGGGCGTCGGCGGTCGAGGCTGGCTGCTGGATCAGCGGCGTGCCGGCCGGCAGGGCGGCGCGGAAGATGTCGGCGATGATCTCGTAGTGGGTGCAGCCCAGCACCACGCGGTCCGGGAAGCGGCCGATGCGGGCCTTCAGCGCCTGGACGTGGGCTTCGACGGCCTTGGCCAGTTCGACGACGCTGGCGTCGCCCTCGATCAGCGGGACCAGCTCCGGGCAGGGCTCGGAGAACACCGCCAGGTCCTGCTTTCGCTTGTCGATCTCGATCTCGTAGACGCGCGAACGCACCGTGGCCTGGGTGGCGAAAACGCCCAGGATGTCGAGCTGCTCGACCTTTTCGCCGCGCCGTTCGGCCTCATGCTCCCAGGGCAGGCCGGTGGCGGCTTCGATGGTCGGCACGATGATGCCCAGGATGTTGACCGGCCGGCCCAGTTGCTTGCGGTAGCCCGGCAGCCAGGTCTGCTGCAGGCGGCGCAGCGCAATGGCCGAGGCGGTGTTGCAGGCCAAAACGACCAGGCTGGCGCCGCGCTCGAACAGGCGGATGCAGCCGGCCTTGGTCAGCTCGACGATCTCCTCGCCGGTCCGCACGCCATAGGGGGCGTTGGCCTGGTCGGCCAGATAGGTGAAATCCGCCTGCGGCAGGCGGTGCACGAGGGCGCGGTGGACCGTCAGGCCGCCCACGCCGGAGTCGAAGACGCCGATCATGGAAGGATGATCTAGACCCCGTCGGCCCTTCCGTCCATGCGCCGACGAAGGTTACGGTGCTGTCATGTGACGCGCCCGCCCCCATATCCTAGGCTCGCGCGCAAATTCCCACCGGAGACCCTCCGCCGTGCAACGTCGCACCTTCCTCGCCTCGGCCGCCGCCACCGGCGCCGCCGTCGCTCTCAATCCGAGTCTGTCCATGGCCCAAGATACGAACGCTTCGGGCGCCAATCCCCTCACCGCCAAGTGGACCGGCGCCTATGGCGGCGTGCCGGCCTTCGACAAGGTCAAGGTCGCCGACTTCAAGCCGGCGCTCGAGACGGCCATGGCCAAGAACCTGGCCGAGATCGACGCGATCACCGCCAACAAGGCCGCCCCGACCTTCGACAATGTCATCGCGCCGCTGGAAGACGCCGGCCGGATGCTGAACGACGTCGCGACCTATTACGGCGTCTGGGGCTCGAACATGAGCTCGCCGGAGTTCCAGGTCGTCGAGGAGGAGATGGATCCCAAGCTGTCGGCGCACGGCGACAAGATCACCCAGAACGCGGCGCTCTTCGCCCGCGTCGAGGCGGTCTATAATTCTCCGGCCAAGGCCAAGCTGACGCCCGAGCAGCAGCGGGTCCTGTGGATCTACTACCGCAACTTCGTGCGCGCCGGCGCCAAGCTCAGCCCTGAGGCCAAGGCCCGGGTGGGCGCGATCAATACCGAGCTGGCGGGCCTGTTCACCAAGTTCAGCCAGAACCTGCTGGCCGACGAGAACACCTGGATCGAGCTGACCGACGCGGATCTGGCCGGCCTGCCGGAAGGCTTGAAGGCCGCCGCCGCCTCGAACGCGACGGCCCGCAAGCTCTCGGGCAAGTTCATTGTCGTCAACACCCGCTCCAGCGTCGACCCGTTCCTGACCGAAAGCCCGGTGCGCGCGGCTCGCGAGAAGGTCTGGAAGGCCTTCGTCAACCGCGGCGACAACGGCGGGGCGACCGACAACAACGCCATCATCGCCAAGATCCTGAAGCTGCGCGTCGAGCGCGCCAAGCTTTTGGGCTACAAGACCCACGCCCACTGGCGCCTGGAAACGGCCATGGCCAAGACGCCCGAGAACGCCATGGCGCTGATGGAGGCGGTGTGGACCCCGGCCATCGCCCAGGTCGCCATCGACGTCGCCGACATGCAGGCGATCATCGACAAGGAAGCGAAGGTTTCTGGGGCGAGCTTCCAGCTCGAGCCGTGGGACTACCGCTTCTATGCCGAGAAGGTCCGCAAGGCTAAGTACGACCTCGATATGAACGAGGTGAAGCCCTACCTGCAGCTGGACAAGCTGCGCGAGGGCATGTTCTGGGCCTCCGGCCAGCTCTACGGCTTCGAATACAAGAAGGTCGAAGGCCTGCCGGTGTTCCACGAGGACGTCACGGTCTATGAGGTGACCCGCGCCGGCAAGCATGTCGGCCTGTGGTACTTCGACCCCTATGCCCGCCCCGGCAAGCGCTCGGGCGCCTGGATGAACGCCTATCGCACCCAGGAGCGGTTCAAGGGCGAGATCACCACGATCGTCTCGAACAACTCCAACTTCATCAAGGGCAAGCCCGGCGAGCCGGTGCTGATCTCGTGGGACGACGCCACCACCCTATTCCACGAGTTCGGCCACGCCATCCACGGCCTGAACGCCAATGCGACCTATCCGTCGGTGTCGGGCACCAACGTGGCGCGCGACTATGTCGAGTTCCCCAGCCAGCTGAACGAGCACTGGCTGCCGACGCCGCAGGTGCTGAGCCAGTTCGCGCTGCACGAAAAGACCGGCCAACCGATCCCGCAGGCCCTGGTCGCCAAGATCGAGGCCGCCGACAAGTTCGGTCAGGGCTTCGACACGACCGAATATCTGGCCAGCGCCCTGATCGACATGAAGCTGCACCTGGCTGGCGATGTCGCCATCGATCCGGACGCGTTCGAGCGGGATGAACTGGCCAAGCTGAACATGCCCAAGCAGATCGTCATGCGTCACCGCACGCCGCAGTTCGGCCACGTGTTCTCGAGCGATGGCTACTCGGCCGGCTACTACAGCTATCTGTGGGCCGACACCCTGACCGCAGATGCGGCCGAGGCCTTCGCCGAAGCGCCGGGCAAGTTCTACGACAAGGCCGTCGCCAAGCGCCTGTACGAGGACATCATGTCCAAGGGCAACACCATCGACCCGGTCGACCAGTTCAAGGCCTTCCGCGGCCGCGACGTGAAGATCGGCGCCCTGATGCGCAAGCGCGGCTTCCCGGTTCCGCCGGGGGCGTAAGGGCCGAAGCGCCCTCTCCCGCTTGGGAGAGGGCGCGCCACGCGCTAGAAATACCCCGGGGCTGAAGGAGCATCCATGTCCGCGTCCGCCGCTCTGGCCCTGTCCGCCCTCCTCGCCGTTCAGGCGACGCCCCCGCCCACCGTCGATCTCGGCGCCGCGCCGGCCCAGGACGAGAGCGCCGTCGTCGCCGAACTGACCGTGGTGGCCAAGCCGCGCGGGCCGGCCGTCTGGCTGGTCGAGCAGGGCGACGCCAAGCTCTATATCCTGGGCTCTGCCCATCCCCTGCCCCATCGCCTGAAGTGGGACAGCCCGCGCCTGAACAAGGCGCTGGACAAGGCCAGCCTGGTGCTGGTCCCGCCGGAAGCCTCGGTGGGCGTGACCCAAGTGGCCGGCTTCATTCTGAAATTCGGCGGCGGCCTGCGTCAGCCGCTGGGCAAGTCGCTGGAAAGCGAGCTGCCGCCCGACCTGCGCGACCGCTTCGTCGCCGCCCGTCAGCAGGCCCGCAAGGGCGCGGGCGACTATAAGAACTGGAAGCCGGCCGTGGCGGGGTTCCTGCTGTTGTCTGACCTCCGTCAAGCCGCTGGCCTGTCCGAGGCCAAGCCGGTCAGCACGATCGAGCGCATGGCCAAGGCCCGCAAGCTGAAGGTCAAGGCCGTCGGCCAGTACCGGATGAGCGCGGTGACCACCATCGCCTCCAAGCTCTCCCCGGAGGATCAGCTCTATTGCCTGCGCGTGGCGCTGGACGAGATCGCTTATGACGCCGCCCATTCCACCACCATCGGCCAGGACTGGGCCGAAGGCGATCTCGCCTCGGTGCGGGCTCGCTATCGCGCCAGCGGCGCGCAGCGCTGCCTGGTCCGCGCGCCGGGCGGTTCGGCGCTGCTGGAGAAGGGCATCGACCAGACCAGCGACGCCATGACCGAAGCCCTCAAGCGTCCCGGCGTCACCGTGGCGGTGGTCGACCTGGGTTTCCTGCTGCCGGCCAATGGCGTGCTGGATCGCCTGAAGGCGGGCGGCGCGACCGTGAGTTCGCCGATCGAATAGGAGACGCGGCATGAAGACGATGATCATCGCGCTGGCCCTGCTGTCCCTCGCCGGCGCCGTGCACGCCGAGGTGGTCGAGGCCCAGCCGAACGGCTTCGAGGTCCGTCACGTGGCGGTGGTCGAGGCCCCGGCCGCGGTCGTCTGGGCCACCCTGCTCCAACCGTCCAAATGGTGGTCGTCGGCCCATACCTGGTCGGGCTCGGCCGCCAATCTGTCACTGGCGGCGGCCTCGGGGGGCTGCTTCTGCGAACGCCTGCCCAATGGCGGCTCGGTGCTGCACATGACGACGGTCCATGCGGTTCCGACCCAGAAGCTCGTGCTGACCGGCGGCCTGGGTCCCTTGCAGAGTTCCGGCGCGTCGGGCACCCTCACAATCCAGCTGGCCGAGACAGCCGGCCGGACCACCGTGACCTTCACCTATGACGTCGGCGGCTGGTTCAGGGGCGGCCTGGACAAGCTCGCCGCGCCGGTTGACGGCGTGTTGGGCCAGCAGGTCTTAGGCCTGAAGCAGGCGGTAGAAGCGAAGTAGTCGCTCAACGTCAGATCACAGTGGTTGCCAGGATCAGTTTGCGGTAGATCGCGCGAGAACCGCCGCACAATCCTGGGTAGGTCATGACGACGACGTTTATGTGGGCGACCAGCCTGCTGCCGCCGGCCCTGCGCCGGGCGGCGTCGGGCGCCTATCTCGATCTGAAGGGGCTTCCCGGCCGGGTCCGCGATCCATCCCGTTGGCGTGAGCCATGGCAGGTGATCCACAACGTCGGCGGCGGCGCCATCGCGGAGACGGCCCTGGCCTTTCCGGCGATGGATTGCGAGATCGACGTCGCCCTGGCGACGTCGGTGTTCAGCCACATGCGGCTGGAGTCGATCCGGCACTATTTGGACGAGACCTATCGCGTGCTGAAGCCCGGCGGTCGGTTCATGTTCACCGCCTTCGCCCTGATCCCCAAGCGTGTGACGGCGATTGAGGCCGGAAAGGCGGCGCTGGCCTTCCAGCCCTGGGACGGCGGCGCGATGGTGGTGGATCCCCGCTCGCCCGAGCGGGCTATCGCCCATCCGCAGGAAGCGTTGGAAGCCGCAGTGCGCGAGGCGGGCTTGGATCTGCCCGGCGGTGTCGTCTACGGCGGTTGGCTGCCGCCGACGCACTATGCCGGCGGTCAGGACCTGTTCGTGGCGGTCAAACCCTAGACACAAGAACGGCCGCGAACCCTGGTCGGGGGCGACCAACCCCAAACCCCAAGACCCCCGGCAACCGGGAGGGCCGCGCCCGTCCAGGATCTCAAACCGGATGCGGCGGTTACGCCGTTTCCTGCATGTCGCCGTCGCTGGCGCCCAGCAGGGCCATCTGCAGGCGAGAGCGGTCGCGGCGGGCGGCTTCCAGAGCCCCTTCGGCCAAGGCCGATTCCGAGGTCAGACGCTCGATCGTGGCCTGCAGCTCGGCGACCTTGTCCTCGTGTTCGCGACGGATCTGGTCCTGGGCTTCCTGCATGGCGTCCAGGCGGGTGCGCAGCTGTTGAGCCCGCTCTTCGGCGCGTTTCATGGCCTTGTCCTGGGCGACGGCGCCCTTGGCCAGCTGGTCGGCGCGCTCGATGGCTGTGGCGCGGGCGGTGTCGACGCCAGCGTGGCGCTGACGCAGGCCTTCCGAGTCCTCTTCCAGCGTGCGGATGCGTTCCAGGGCGCGTTCCAGGGCGACATTGAGGTCGCCGGCGCGGCGCTCGACGGCCTTCTGATGAGCGCTGGACTCGGCCAGGCGGGCCGAGATCTGGCCGTTCATCTCTTCCAGCTTGTCGGCGCGGCCCGAAGCGGTTTCCAGGCGGGTCTGCAGGGCTGAAATCTCGGCGCGGCCGGCTTCGACCTGGCCTTCCAGGCCGCGGATGATGCGGCCGGTGTCGGTCTGGTGCGCGTGCAGGGCGTTCTCGGCGGCCTGGATGCGGGCGCGTTCGCCGGCCAACTGCGCTTCCAGGTCGGTCTCGATGCGCGACAGGCGGGCGACGTCGATGCCGGCCTGATCGACGCGCTTCTTCAGCGTCGACGACTCCTCGGCCAGCAGGGCGTTGTCCTGGTTGGCGCGGGCCAACGCCGCCTCGGCGTCGCCACGGCGGGTGTCGATGTCCTGGCTCTGGACGCGCAGGCCGTCGACGTCCTGGGTCAGGTGCTCGATGCGGCTGGTGGCGTCGCGCAAGCTGGCGTCGAGGCTGGAGACCTTCAGGTCCGACTGCAGCAGGGCGTTGCGCAGGCGGTCGATTTCGAGGGCGTTGTCTTCCAGCGCCGTATCTTGCGTCTGGCGACGGGCGTCGGATTCGCCAAGCGCGGTCTCGGCGGCGGCCAGGCGGGCGCTGATTTCGCGCTCCTCGGCCTGGATCAGCGAGACCTGGCGTTGGGCCAAGTCGTAGTTGGCGCGCAGGGCGATGAGCTCGGCGTGCTCGGCGCGACGGGCGTCGAACTCCTGGGCGACGGGGCCGCGGATCTCGGCGATCAGCGGCTCGATGGCCTTCAGGTGCTCCATGACCCGGCCGATGCTGTCGAGACCGCCATGGATGGTCTCGTAGCGCTGGCCGATCGCCTGGGTGGATTCGATCTGATGCTGCACGGTTTCGGTCCGGACGTCGTCCTCACCCAGAACGGTCGGCTTGCCGTTCTTGTTCTCGCGCGAATTCTTCGACAGCAGTCTCATGTGCCCACTTTCGCCCCGTGCGATCCCGTCCCTTCTGCAGAAGGCTTGCGGAGCCGCGAATCTCTTACCCAGAGGTTAACAACTTAGTTTACGGACAGGATGAATGTCCATGGGCGGACGGCGCGACGGGGCGTCGCGCATCCTGTTCAAACGCCCGAAAACTGGGGACGATCCAGCGATTCGACGGCCAGCACGCGAGCGGCGGCATGGATGACGGCTGCGATCCGCAGGGCGGCCTGCACCTGAACGGGCGGAGTATTGCGCCGCCGCAGCTCGGCTTCATGGCTGTCGAGGCAGGCGCCGCAGGCGTTGATCGCCGACACCGCCACGCACCACAGCTCGTAGTCGATGGGGTCCACGCCGGGGTGGCGCAGGCGGTTCATCCGTAACCTTGAGGGCAGATGGTCGTAGTCCGTCGACTCCATGATGTGCAGGGCGCGGAAATAGACGTTGTTCATGGCCATGATCGCCGCCGCGGTCTTGGCGGCGTCGAAGGCCTCGGGCGTCAGGCCGGCCTCGCGGGCGGCCATGGTGGTCGCGCGCAGGGTCTCGGGCTCGCCGATGGCGCAGGCGCTGGCCAGGAAGGTCCCCCACTTGGCCTGATCGGACAGCACGGTCTCTTCGACCAAGACCGTCAGATTGGTGGCGATGTCCTTGGCGTAGGCGGGCAGCTGGGCGCTCAGGGCCGCAATCGGCATCAGATCTCCTTCAGGCTGAAGGATCCTTAACATCGTGGGCGTGGGGCGTCCCGGTCCGCGCTGTGGGGGCTGGTTGCGCGGACCGGGAACGAGCGGGCCAGGGCCTGGTGGGGGGAGACGCCCCGGCTTCGCCATGGCTGTTTTCTATGGCCACGCTCTTCAAATATCCAATCGATAGTTTTTTGCTTTTGGATAGATGAAGCCTATATTGAAGCCATGCTCCCGACCCTTCGCCAACTTCAGTACCTTAAGCTCCTATCCGAGCACGGCTCGTTCAGCCGCGCGGCCGAGAACGCGCATGTCACCCAGCCGACCCTGTCAGCCGGCATCCAGGAGCTGGAGAAGATCCTCGGCGCGCCGGTGGTCGACCGCGCCCGCTCGGGGGTGATCCTGACCGCCGCTGGCCAGGAAGCCGTGCGCCGGGCTGAGGACATTCTCGCGCGGGCCGAAGACCTAGTGCAGGCCGCGCGTGGCGCCGGTCAACCCTTGGCGGGTCGCTTCCGGCTGGGCGTGATCCCGACGGTGGCCCCCTATCTCCTGCCCCGCGCCCTGCCCGTGCTGCGCGACCGCTTCCCGAAGCTGAAGTTGTTCCTGCGCGAGGATCTGACCCAGCGGCTGATCGTGGCCCTCAAGAGCGGCGCCCTGGACGCGGCCCTGATCGCCCTGCCCTACGACATGTCCGGCCTGGACTGGGCGCATGTCGAGGACGACGAGCTGCTGGCCGCCGCGCCGGCCCACCACCCGATGGCGGCTTCGGTCCGGGTCGATCCGGCCAGCCTGGAAGGCGACGACCTGATCCTGCTGGAGGACGGCCACTGCCTGCGCGACCACGCCCTGGCCGCCTGCGGCCTGGAGCCGCCGCGCGGCGTGGGCGAGGAGGAGAGCTTCGCGGCCACCTCACTGCCGACCCTGGTGCAGATGATCGGCTCGGGGCTGGGGGTGTCGTTCCTGCCGGCGATGGCGGTGCAGGCGGGCCTGGCCGACAAGACGGCCCTGACCATCCGGCCGTTGGCGACCGAGCATCCCAGCCGCGAGATCGTGGTGGCCTGGCGCGCCGGCTCAAGCCGCTCGGTCGAGGGCCGGCTGCTGGCGGAGACGCTGCGAGAGGCGCCCTAGGGCGCCGCCAGCTTGGCGCGGGCGGCCTGCTCGACCTGGTCGATGCCCTTCAGGACGTCGTCGGTGTGATCCAGCGTGTTGTGAAAGGCGCGCAGGTCCCCGAGGTCGATCTTGCGGATCGTCTTGCTGCGCGACCATTCCAGGCCGATCAGCTGGCCCAGGCGGCAGGCCTTGGCCAGCGCCGTCGGACGGTGGATCGACGAGCTGCGGGCGGCCAGCTTGCCGACCATCTCGTTCCAGTTCGGCGAGCCGGGAATGCAGCGCGGGATCTGCGGGTCGCAGGAGCCGGTCCAGTAGCGGCGATACCACAGCCCATGCACGGCCGTGTCGAAACGGCCGGGCGAGACGCCGACGACGCCCTGGCAGTCGGGACGGACGAAGCTCTGGGCTTGCGCGCCTGCTCCGAAGAGCAGGCTCGCCGTAAGGAGAAGGACGCCGGCCGCCCTAGACCGCATGCGAGATCGGGCCTTCGGCCCGACCCATGACGAACTGGCTGACATAGGGGTTGTCGGTCGTCCGCAGATCCGACGCCGGACCGCGCCAGATGATCTTGCCGTCGTGCAGCATGGCGATCTCGTCGCCGATCGTCTGGGCGCTGGCCAGATCGTGGGTGATCGACACGGCCGTCGAGCCCAGGCGTCGCACCTGGTCGGAGATCAGCTCGTTGATCGCCGCCGCGGTGATGGGGTCCAGGCCCGTGGTCGGCTCGTCGAAGAACAGGATCTCCGGCTTGGCGACGACGGCGCGAGCCAGACCGGCGCGCTTCTGCATGCCGCCCGACAGCTCGGACGGGTAGCGGTCGGCGACGGCCGGGGCCAGCCGCACCTGCTCCAGGGCCTCGATGGCGCGCTCGCGGGCGTCCTTGCGGGACACACCGTCGGCGTTGATCAGGCGGAAGGCGACGTTTTCCCAGACGGTCAGGCTGTCGAACAGGGCCGCGCCCTGGAACAGCACGCCGATCCGCGAGAACAGCTTGCGGCGCTGGCCCTCCGACAGGCCGACGATGTTCTTGCCGTCCAGCTCGATCTGGCCGGCTTCGGGACGCAGCAGGCCCAGGGCCGTCTTGATCGTCACCGACTTGCCCTGGCCCGAGCCGCCGATGATCACCAGCGACTTGCCGGGCGCGACGGAGAGATCGAGGCCGTCCAGCACCGCACGGTCGCCGAAGCGCTTGGTGACGCCCTTCCAGGCCAGTTTGGGGGTCTGGCTCATTTGGCGGCGTGGGTGAAGAAGGTGGTCAGGAGGTAGTCCGAGGCGAAGATCAGGATCGCCGAGGATACGACGGCATGGGTAGTGGCCCGACCGACGCCGCGGGCGCCGCCCGAGGCGTTGTAGCCGTGATAGCAGCCCATCAGCGTGACGATGAAGCCGAACACCCCGGCCTTGATCAGGCCCGAGACGATGTCCCAGCTTTCCAGGAAGCTGATGGTGT
>CAZRPD010000021.1:0-43396 GCA_964601775.1 uncultured Caulobacter sp.
TGAAACCCGGCGAGCGCTGTGTGGCGGGCCGGGGCGTCGGCGGCGCGGCCCAGACGGCCGATGTCGGCAATGACGGCGCCGGGACCAGGGGTCGCCTGGTGCTGACCAACGCCAGCCTGGCCGAAGCCGCCGAGCGCCTGTCGCGGGCCGCCGGCCGGCGCGTGCAGCTCACCGATCCCAGCCTGGGGACCTTGCGCCTTTCCGGCTCGCTGAGCATCGAACGCATGAGCGACGTCGGCGCGGCCTTGGAGGCCCTGCTGCCCGTGCGCGCCTGGGTCTCTCCGACCGGCGACCTGGAGGTTTCCCCTCGCGAGAGATCTTCCCGGCACGGATAAAATCGAGACTTTTCAACAGAATCGTCGCAAATATTTCACCAATGCCGGACTGAGGGCGCGCCTGCGCCCTTCCGTTCTTCTGCCCTGACCCGCGCCTCTCCGCGGGCCAACAGGATCGGGGAAAAGATGTCCAGCTCGAAGTTCCCGTCCGCGCGTTGCGCGGGCGCCGTCGCCATTCTCGCCTTCGCCGCGCTCGGCGCCGGTCAGGCCCAGGCCGCCGAAGCCGCCGCCGCGCCGCCGGCCGCGGATCCCGCCGACGCCGTCGAGGCGGTCGTCATCACCTCGTACGGCAAGAGCCTGCAGGCCGCCGCCCAGCTGAAGCGCTCGGCCGACTACGCCCTGGACGCCGTCAACGCCGAGGACATCGGCAAATTCCCGACCCGCAACGCCGCCGAGGCGCTGCAGTTGGTCACCGGCGTCACCATCGACCGCCAGCGCGGCCAGGGCCTGTATGTCAGCGTCCGCGGCCTGGGCCCGCAGTTTCAGTACACCGAGCTGAACGGCCGCTCGATCGCGGTCAACGAGCTGATCGAGAACGGCGGCGCCCGTGGCCGTCAGTTCCGCTTCGAGGTGCTGCCCGCCGAACTGATCTCGCAGATCGAGGTGGTCAAGAGCCCGACGGCCGACATGGACGAAGGCGCCCTGGGCGGCAACATCAACATCAAGACCTTCAAGCCGCTGGACCTGGGCAACAAGGCCGCGTTCTCGGTGCGCGAGACCTATAACGACGTGCGCAAGAAGGCCGACCCGTCGGCCTCGGGCCTGTTCAGCTGGCGTAGCGCCGACAACACCCTGGGCCTGCTGGCCTCGGGCCTGTACGACCAGCGCCACGTGCGCAACGACCGCCTGTACCAGACCGGCTGGAACCTCAACCGGTTCACCTCGGTGCTGGGCGCGGGCCTCTACACGCCCACCCGCACCCGCCCCACCGTCGAGACCGAAAAGCGCAAGCTGTATTCGGGCGCGATCTCGGGCCAGTGGAAGCCGAACAGCGACTTCCAGACCGATGTCGACCTGCTGATCACCCGCCTGGACGTGGACTATGACGAGTTCGGCCTCGACATCTATCCGGACGACACCACCTTCTCGCCGCCCAGCTTCGTGGCCGGCACGCAGAAAGTGGTCGGCGACACGGTCGTGGCCGGCACCATCAACAACGTCCGCTGGATGGGCTCGCGCGAGACCAGCCTGAACCGCCACGACCTGGCGATCTTCGGGATCAAGCAGGCCTGGACCCCCGGCGCCTGGGCGTTCAACCTGGAATACGGCTTCTCGCGCGCCCGCAGCTACCACCCGGACGGCAAGGCCACGACGCGCAACCGGATCGCCTTCTTCGCGCCGCTGACTTTTGATTTCTCGCGTGGTCTCAACAAGATCCCGCAGTTGACCACGCCGGTCGACTACAACAACCCGGCCAGCTATGTCGGCCAGGCCTTCGACTACACGTGGAAGGACTCGCGCGACACCGACGAGACCTTCCGCTTCGACGGCGCGCGCGTGTTCGACAGCCCGCTGACTAAGATCGCGTTCGGCGTCGAACAGCACAACATGAACCGCAACTACCTGCGCCGCGACTGGGTGCTGAACGACATCCTGAACGTGCCGCTGACCACCCTGGGCGCCACCTTCTACGAAGCCATGCCCTATTCGAACTTCCTGAAGGGCTTCGACGGCAACACCCCGCGCACCTGGGTCACCCCGACGCGCGACGCCTATTACAACCGCCTGTTCACCCCGGCGGTTCAGGCCCAGCCCTGGTCGGCGGCCGACCTGCGCAACTCGTTCATCGTCGATCAGAAGATCCACAGCGCCTACGTCCGCGGCGACTTCAAGTTCGACCTGATCGTGCCGGTCAGCGGCAACGTCGGCGTCCGCTACTCGGAGACCAAGCAACTGGCCAGCGGCACGCTGACCAGCGGCTCGACCCCGGTGCCGGTCGGCTATCTAAAGGAATACAAGAACTGGCTGCCTAGCCTGAACGTGAAGGTCGAGCTGCGTGACGACCTGATCGCCCGCTTCGCCGCCTCGCGCGTCGTCAACCGTCCCAACGTCACCGACAGCGCCCCGCGCATCAGCGTCAGCCGCGACTCGCCGACGGCTTCGGGCGGCAATCCGGACCTGGATCCGTTCCTGGCCGACCAGTTCGACGCCTCGCTGGAATGGTATCCGGCCCCGACCACGGCCGTGACCGGCGCCGTCTTCGTCAAGAAGATGGACGACTACATCACCGCCCAGAACGTCATCATCCAGGTGCCGGGCCGCGGCGACATCCTGCTGTCGTCCAACGTCAACGGCGGCGACGCCGAGGTCCGCGGCTTCGAGGCGGCCTACAACCAGTCCCTGTCGTTCCTGCCTGGCTTGCTGGACGGCTTGGGCGTGCAGGCCTCGGTCACCCTGGTGGACAGCAAGGCGAACTATTTCGCCGGCAACCGCCAGATCAAGGACGACCTCGTGGGCCTCTCGAAGAAGAGCTACAATCTGGTCGGCTACTACGAGAAGGGCCCGATCAGCGCCCGCCTCGGCTGGTTCTGGCGCTCGCGCTACCTGTCCTCGATCGGCAGCACCACCACCGCCCAGTCCTATGTCAACGCCTACGGCTCGATGGACGGCTCGGTCTCCTACCAGATCACCCCGCAGTACGCGGTGACGCTGGAGGGCTCGAACCTGACCAACGAGATCCGTCGCCACTACGGCAAGACCAAGGACCAGCCGATGGAGACCTATCACTGGGGCCGCACGGTCTCGCTGACGCTCCGCGGCAAGTTCTAACGCCATCCCCGAACGTCCCCTCCCCGTGGGGGTCGTCGCCTTGCGCGGACCGGTCGCCCCGGTCCGCGCCTTTTCCTGTCCATGAGGTCGCCATGCGCAAGTTGATGCTCGCCGCCGCGCTTTCGACGCTGGCCTTCGCCGCTCACGCCGCGGATGCGCCCAAGATCAACGCCCTGCGCTGGCTGGGCTCGCACAACAGCTATCGCCCCGATCTCGATCCGGCCGCCCTCGCCCGCCAGCGCCAGGTGATGGGCGCGGAGCACTCACGCGGCGTCGAGTACGGCCATCCGTCGATCACCGCCCAGCTTGATCTCGGCGTTCGGCAGCTGGAGTTCGATCCCTATGCCGATCCCAAGGGCGGCCTCTATGCCGCGCCCTATGCCGGCGACGCGGCCAAGTCCGCGATCATGCGCCAGCCCGGCGCCAAGGTGCTGCATGCGCCGATCGTCGACGCCCGCACCCTGTGCCTGCGCCTGTCCGACTGCTTCGCTGAAGTCGCCGCCTGGTCCAAGGCCCATCCCGACCACCAGCCGCTGGTGATCTTCGTCAACACCAAGGAAGAGCCATTCAACAACCCAGCTATTCCCGATCCGCCGCTCTATAGCGAGGCCGACTTGGCCGGTGTCGACGCCGACGCGCTGAAGGCCTTCGGCCGCGAGCATCTCATCACGCCCGACGACGTCCGCGGCGCGCGCGCCACCCTGCGCGACGGGGTCCTGGCCGGCGGCTGGCCCACGCAAGACAGCGCGCGCGGCAAGGTGCTGCTGGTGCTGGATTCCAACCCGCGGATCTCGGAGGCCTATCGCACGGGCCATCCATCGCTGAAGAGCCGCGTGATGTTCGGCCTCTATGCCGAGACCGAGGCCGAAGCGGCGGTGTTCAACATCCAGGATCCCCGCCCCGAAGAGGCCCGGATCAATGCGCTGGTCGCCCAGGGCTTCCTGGTCCGCACCCGCAGCGACGCCAACACCACCGAGGCCCGGACCCATGACCTGAACCGCCTGGACGTCGCGGTGCGTTCCGGCGCCCAGATCGTCAGCACCGACTACTATCCGGGCGCGCCCGATCCGCTGGGCCTGAAGTTCGTGGTGCGCCCCGTCTGGTTCGCGCCCAAGCCCTAGGCGACCACCACCTCGGCGTGGGCGAACGCATCCTGGAAGCCGGCGCTCAGCGGGGCGTCGGTGACCAGGATATCCACGTCCTTCAGCGCGGCGGTGTGCACCAGCCCGACGCGGTCGAACTTGCCGTGGTCGGCGGCCAGCAGCACGCGGCTGGCGGTGGAATAGGCGATGCGGCTCATGATCGCCTCGCTGGGCGAGTGGTCCATCAGGCCGTGCTCCAGGCTCACCGCGCCCACCGTCAGGATCGACAGGCTGGGCCGGAAGCCGGCCAGGAAGTCCTGGGCATGGCGATCGGAGAAGGCCTGATAGGCCGCGTTCAGCTCGCCGCCGGCCAGGAACAGCGTATGGCCCCGGTCCTTGCGCACCGCCTGGGCTACGGCCAGCGAGTTGGTGATGATCTTCAGCTGGCGATGCTCGCCCAGCGCCTTGGCCACGAAGCAGGAGGTCGAGCCGCTGTCGAGGAACAGGGTGTCGCCGTCGACGATGAACTTGACGACCGCCTCGGCGATCCTGGTCTTGCCGGCGACGTTCTTCTGCATGCGCAGGTCGAAAGGGCCTTCGATCTCCTGCGGCGGCAGGCGGACCGCGCCGTGCAGGCGTACGATGGTCCCAGCCTCTTCCATCACCCGAAGTTCGCGCCGGATCGTCTCCTCCGACACCGACAGCGCCTTGGCGATGTCGGCGATGGCGCGCGTCTGGTTGGGTTCCAGCAGGTTCAGGATGTCGCGCTGACGATCGTACCGTTTGAGCATCTTAAGTCCGTCTCCGTCGGCGGCGAGTCGCCGACCAAGGTTCCCAGGACACTAACGCTTGCGTCCCGGTGCAAGAAGAGCGCTCCCGGCCGGCCTAGAGGGGGAGAAGACCGGCCGGGAACGCGCGCGGGCTAGAAGGCCACGCGCAGCTGGATCCGCGCATAGCGCGGGGTTTGGTATTCGACCGGCTTGCGGAAGTTGGTGTCGGCCACCCCGCTGCCGCCGATGTCGCCGGACTCGTGGTAGGCGGTCACGGCGTGGCTATTGAACAGGTTGAACACGTCCAGGCGCACCGTCGTGTCCACCCAGTCGCCCGGCGTCGGCAGGGTCACCACCGCCGAGGCGTTGAACTGGGTCACCCAGTCGCCGTCGAAGGCCGAGCCGCGATCGACCACCTTGCCCTGGCAGTAGAAGCCGTAGCCCTGGTAGCCATAGGCGGTCTTGTCGCGCGCTTCGGGCACGACGCCCATGCAGCTGTGCTTGCGCGGCGACTGGATCAGACCGTTGCCGCCCAGGGTCAGCCACTTGTTGACCTGATAGCTGCCATAGGCCTTGAACGTGTGGCGGCGATGGTTGGCCAGGTAGCCGTAGGCGCCGTCCAGGAAGCCCGGCGAGTCGAAGTCAGCCGTGGTGTTGATGGCCATCTGGCCGTTCTCCGAGCGCACGCCGCCCTCGTAATTGCCCTTCAGGTCGGCCCAGGTGTAGTTGCCCGACAGCGACCACTTGCCGTCGAAGGCGCGGTCGAAGGTGAAGGTCACGGCGTTGTAGTTACGCTTGGGCTCGGGATAGGTCAGGTCCGCAGCCGACAGGGTGACGACCGGCTTGGAGCCGTCCGGCAGGCTGTTCAGGCGGATCGTGGCATCCTTGCCCGGATTGACGATCACCCACTGGCGACCACCGCCGAAGCTGGACTGGCACTGGGCCGCCGTGAAGCCGGCCCGCACGCAGTAGGCCCGCGCGCCGGTGTCGATGGCGACGTCCTCGATGATGTTGTTCAGCCTGCGGTGGGTGAAGTAACCACCGACCTTGATCAGGTCGCCGAAGCGACGCTCATAGCCCAGCACGAACTCGTCGGCCGACTGGGGTTCCAGGTTGTGGGCGATGCTCTCGGCCGTGTCGGCCACCAGGCCCGAGGCGCCGATCACGCAGTTGGCGACCTTGGTGTCCGGGCAGACATCGACGCCCTTGGCCGTGGTGATCGCCGCGCCGATGACCGGCGCGCCGTTGGCGCCGACGCCGTCCAGACGGTTGTAGCGGGTCAGGGTCAGCAGCGAGCCGGCGAACTTCAGCGACAGATCGCTGGGCAGCGGCAGGTAGTAGCGGCCGAAGAAGCCGTAAACCTTCGAGCGGCCGTCGCCGGTCGGATCGCCCGAGAGCGACAGACGCGGCGCCCACTGATTGCCCGGATCGTAGAAGGTCGAGCCGTCGGCGTTGCGGTTGTCGAAGCGATCGTTGCGGACGCCGGCCTCGAGCTGCACGCGGTCATTGAACAGCGACCAGCGGTCCTGGACGTAGAACGCCTGGTTGACCGTGCCGAAGCTGCCGCTGTTGCGATAGACGCGGGTGGTCATGTACTCGACGCCCGCCGGCAGGTTGCTCTGATCCGAGCCCGTCGAGCGATAGAACTTGAAGGCGCCGCGGCCGATCGTTTCGAACGACTGGGTGGCGGTGTTCTCTTCGTGGTCGTAGCCGACCCGCAGGTGGTGAGCGCCGAACAGGTTGAAGTTGAAGTCGGCGTCGGCGCGATAGAAGGTCCGCTTGTCGTCGTTGAACGACACCGCGTCGGTGACCTTGTTCAGGCCGACATCGACGCCCGCATCGTTGGTGCGATAGTCGACGATCCGCTCGTTGGTGGTGTCCAGCGGCAGCTGGCCGTCGCGGAACTTGTTGACGCCATAGGCCGCCGACAGCGTGAACCACGGCGTGAACGAACCGGTGTAGCGCGCGACATAGTTCTCGCCGCCTGAACGCTGGTTGGTGCCGCCCGTCTCGGCGCCGACCGTCTTGGTGGCCGGATTGTAGTTCAGGCTGCGGTTACGAACGTCTTTGGCGCTGTCGAAGTAGGTGAACTCCAGGTGCTGGCGGCTGGTCACGTAGCCGTCCAGCTTGACGCCCCAGAACGGTGCGTCGTCGGTCATACGCGTGGCGTTGGAGCCGTTGGCCTGGGGCGTGAAGGTCTTCAGCTTGCGCTGGTTGTAGAGGCCGTAGAAGAACAGGCGGTCCTTCAGGATCGGCCCGCCCAGCTCGGCGACCCATTCCTCGCGCTTGGCGGTGGCGTCCTCGTAGTTGTTGCGGAAGGTGTTGGGCGCGCTGCCGCGCAGGTCGCCCGGCTCCCAGGTCGCCGTCAGCCCGCCATGGAACTGGTTCGAGCCCGACTTGGTGATGGCGTTGACGAAGCCGCCGGTCGCGCGACCGAACTCCGCCGCATAGCCGCCGGTCTTCACTTCCACCGACTTGTAGAAGTCGAACGGCACTTCCACGGGCAGCATGCCCATGCGGAAGTTGGTGATGTTCAGGCCGTTCACGAAGAAGGCGTTCTCGTTGAAGCTGGCGCCCGAGATCGAGATCTGGTTGGCGAAGCCGCCATTGGCGCCCGACGAGCCCTGGACGACGCCCGGGGCCATCAGGGCGATGTCGCGCAGCGAGCGGCCAACCGGCACGCGTTCAACCAGTTCGCCGATCTCGATGGCTGCGCCCGTGGTGGTGATCTCGAAGTCCGGCGTGCGCATGCGGCCGGCCTTGACGACGATCTCCTCGACCGAGCCGACCGGGGCCAGGGTGAAGAGGTTCGACGAGCCCGAACGGCTGATCGCCACGCCGGTCTCGCTATAGGCGTCATAGCCGTCGGCCGAGACCGAGACGGTGTAGAGGCCCGAGGCCAGCTGCGGGATCACATAGGCGCCCGTGCCGCTGGTCGTGGCCGAGCGCTTCACGCCCAGGGCCTCCGAGGTCAACTGCACCACGGCGCGGGCGATCGGCTTGCCGTCGGCCGCCTGCACGCGGCCCGAGGCCTGTACGTTCGTATAGTCCTCGGCAAAGGCCGGCGCCGTCATCAGCGCGATGGCCGGAACGCTCGCGCTGACCAGCGCCAGAGCCCGCAAGGCCATGACGCCGCGCAAGCGACCGGCTCGAGTTGGATGCCTCACCACGACTCTCCCAGAGAAAATTTGTGCCCCAGCGAGCGGCGCGCCGCCCTTGCGGTCGTCACCTCTTCGCCGAGGCGTCTCTTAGGCGCGATTTGTGGATGTGATGTGACATTTGTTGATTTCATGTTCATGTCACGGGAGATTGGCTTGCGCTTTCTGACCGTCTAGATCACAAAACCCGCGAAATCCACATGATCCTGTGCGAATGGCGGCCGATCGGCCACCGGCGCAGGGCTTCATCGGGATGTGTCAGATGTCCGCCAAAAGGGGACGTCATTCAGCCAAGGGACGCCAAGGTGACCAAGACTTGCCTGCCGATCGCCATGCTCTGTACGGCGATGATCTGCGCCGCCTCGCCCGCACTGGCGGCGAGCGCCGCGCCGGATTCGCCCTATTTCGCGGGCGTCGAGGTACGCCGCGACACGCGCGCCTCAGGCAGGACGATCGCCGGCGTGGTGTTCGAGGACGCCGACCGCGATGGTCGCCTGGGCGTGGGCGAGCGCGGCGTGGCGGGGATCAAGGTCTCAAACGGCCGCGAGGTGGTGCTGACGGACGCACAAGGTCGTTACGCCCTGCCCGCTCGCAAGGACATGGCCGTATTCGTCATTCAGCCCAGCGGCTGGCGCGTGCCGACCGACCAGCGCTGGATCCCGCAGTTCGCCTATCAGCACAAGCCGGCCGGCTCGCCCAAGGCGCTGCGCTATGGCGGCCTGCCGCCGACCGGTCCGCTGCCCTCAGCCGTGAACTTTCCGATCATTCCGTTGGGCATTCCCACAGAAACCGGTCAACGCTTCGACTGCGCCGTACTGGGCGACACCCAGCCGGCGTCCAACATCGAGGTCGGCTATGTGCGCGACTCGATGGTTCGCGAGCTGCTGAACGCGCCGAAGAAGCCGGCCTGCCTGCTGGCCCTGGGCGACATCGTCAGCGACGACCTGAACCTGCTGACCCGCACCGCCGAGGTGATGGGCGTGCTCGGCGTCCCGCAGTGGTGGGTGCAGGGCAATCACGATTACGACCATGACGCCGACCACGACATCGACAGCTCCGACACCTGGCGACGCCACTACGGGCCCAACAACTACGCCTTCGAGATGGGCGAGGCGCTGTTCATCGTCCTGGACAACGTCTCGTTCCCCTGCGGCGAAGACCCACGCGAGGCCCGCGAGCGGCCGTTCTGCAAGCAGTACTGGAAGACCTACAACGGCCGCCTGCTGCCCGATCAGATGACCTTCATCGAGAACGTCCTGAAGGCCACCGATCCCAAGAAGCTGGTGGTGTTCGCCGCCCACATTCCGTTCGTCGGCTTCGACAACAGCGAGTCTGATCCTCACCAGACCGACAATCTCGGCGAACTCTACGCCCTGGTGAAAGGTCGTCCGGCCCTCTCGCTGACCGGTCATAGCCATACGCTGGAGAACCTGGCGCCCGGCGACTCGATGGCCGGCTGGAAACGGACGGTCGGGATTTCCACCATCCCCTTCCGTCACCTGGTGGCGGGCGCCGTGGCCGGCGACTGGTGGGGCGGCGACTACGATATCGACGGCACGCCCATGAGCATCCAGGGCGACGGCTCGCCGCGCGGCTATGTCGACTTCGCCGTCGACGGGACGGACTACACGCTCGACTACCGCGCCAGCGGCCTGGCGCGCGACCGGGCCATGTGGCTGTCGGTCAGCACGCCGCGCTTCCGCGCCTGGGCCGACCAGATCTTCGCCTGGCGCGACCTGCCCGCGGACAAGCGCGATTCCGTGCCGCCCCTCAGCGTCCAGGACCTGTACGACGCCAAGATGCTGAACAAGGCCGACCTGGCCGGCCAGAGCTGGCTGACCGCCGACGTCTGGATGGGCGACTCGACCAGCAAGGTCATGGTCTCGATCGACGGCGCCGCGCCGGCCCCGATGACCCGCACCCAGGAGCTCAAGGGCGAAGCCGTCCGCAGCGGCTCGGCCTATTCGGACCCGTTCGCCCTGAAGCGCCAGCTGACCATGGCCCGCGCGGCGATCCAGAGCCGCTCGGGCGATCCGGAGACGCAGGGCTATGTCCAGGGCCGTCAGGACCGCCTGCCGCCGATGCCGCCCCAGCCGCGCGGCTCGCGCGCCGATCACTCGCCGCACATCTGGCGCTTCGACCTGCCGGCCGACCTTGCCGAAGGGATGCATACTGCGGTCGTCACCGTCACCCGCGACCAGGGCGAGCCCGCGCGCGAAACCCTGGTGTTCGAGGTTCGCCACGCGCCGCTGAAGCCGACCTTCGACTTCCAGCACTGGGACAGGTTCAAGAACCAGTAGGACCGGACGGAACCTAAGCCGGTCCCCAGCGTCGTTTGACCATGACAGCCGACAGCCTGATGGACCCCTTCATTCGCAAGCTCGAGCGGCGTGACGACCTCTCGCAGCCCGAGCGCGACGCCCTGCGCGGACTGGCGGGGCGCCTGCGCGACGTCCCGGCGGGCCGAAACATCATCGACCTGGCCGCGCGGGTCGAGGCCAGCTCGATGCTCGTCTCCGGACTGTGCGGCCGTTATTCGGCCCTGGTCAGCGGCGCGCGGCAGTTCACCGAGATCGGCGTGCCCGGCGACTTCGTGGACCTGCACGGCTTCGTGATGAAGCGACTGGACCATGGGGTGCACGCCTTCTCCGATTGCCGGGTGCTGGACGTGCCGCACGACCAGCTGAAGGTCCTGACCGAGCGCCATCCGCACCTCACGCGCCTGCTGTGGCTGGAGACCGTGGTCGACGCGGCGATCCACCGCCAATGGCTGCTGGCCCTGGGCCGCCAGAACGCGCCGGCGCGCCTGGCCCGGCTGATCTGCGAACTCTATGCGCGACTGGAGGCGGTGGACCTGGCGCGAGACCTGCGCATGACCCTGCCGCTGACCCAGCAGGAGCTGGGCGAGGCGCTGGGGTTCTCGGTCGTGCACGCCAACCGCACCCTGCAGGCGCTGCGTCGCCGCGACTTGGTCACCTGGCGCGACCAGGCGGTCGAGATCCTGGATTGGGAGCGCCTGGCCCAGCTGGCCGAATTCGACGCCGACTATCTGCGACTTCACAAGGAAGCCATCTAGCGCAGCAGCGCGGCCACGGCCTGCACCACCGCCCGCATGTCGGCAGGCTTGAGCAACGTCGTCACGTTGGCCAAGCGCTCGGGGATCAGCACCTCGTCATAGCCGGTGACGAATACGAACGGCACGCCATGGCGTTTCAGGGCGTCCGCCAGTTCGAACGAGGGCCCATCGCCCAGATTGATGTCGACCACGGCCGCGTGGATGCCGTTGCGCGCCAGAGCCTCCAGGGCCGGCGCGGAGCGTGGGAGGGGACCGACGACTTCGGCGCCGGCCGCGCGCAAGGCGCGGGCGGCGTCGCTGGCCAGATAGAAATCGTCCTCGACCACAAGAACGCGGCGCCCGGCCAGGATTGCTCCGAGGTTCGTCGTGTCAGGCATGTTTCAGCCCTCCTTGACGGGCACAGTCCCAAGCCAAACGCCTCGACGGAGCAGTGTTTCCGTCACCGCGCCTGCTGGAGGGCCTCCAGCAGGTGGATCACCGTGGCGGCGGTCACGGGTTTTTCCAACCGCGGCACGCCGACAAAGCGCGAGGGGATGATCTCGGGATCATAGCCGGTGACGAACACAAAGGGCGCGCCGCGCTCACGCAGCAGGTCGGCCACGGGAAACACGCGGTCGCCAGCCAGATCGATGTCCAGGATCGCCAGGTCCACGGCCTCGCCGCTCTCGAGCAGGCGACTGGCGTCCTCGATCCGTCCGAACGGCCCCAGCACCTTGGATCCGACGCCGACCAGGGCGGCCGCCAGATCGTCGGCGAGATAGAACTCGTCCTCGACGATCAGCACCGCCAGCCCCCGCAGCAAGTCCGCCATGCAACGCCCCTCAAGATACGGGGTCAGCCATAGGAGAGCCGTCGGAAGCGCCAAATAACCTATGTTATTCGTTACGAACTCTGGTCGGACGCAGCTTCCAGCGCCGCACGATCCAGCAACGTCATCTGCGCGCCGCGCATGTCGATCAGCTGCTCACGCCGCATCTGCTGCAAGGTGCGGTTGACGTGCACCAGGCTCAAGCCCAGGGCGTCGGCCAGGATCTCCTGCTTGACCGGCAGGTGGAAGCTGTCGCCGCGGGTCTCGCCGATCTCCGCCAGACGACCGTGCAGCTCCAGCAGCAGGTGCGCCATGCGCTCGTAGGCCGTCTGCCGGCCCAGGCGGACCATCTGGTCGATCATCCGCCCCTGTTGGGCGGCCGCCGCGCCGGCGAAGACCCGGCCGACGCGCTCGGTGCCAGCCGAAAACCCCGACTGGGCGTACCGGACCTTCAGCGGCGTCAGGGCCAGAGCCTCGACCGACCGCTGCGAGCGGGTCAGGAGGTCGAAACCGACCCCGTCGCCCGGCAGCAGGAAGGCCAGGATCTGCCGACGGCCATCGCGCAGGGAGTGCGCCAGGCACGCCCAGCCGGACAGCAGGAACATCGGCGGCGAGCCGATCAGGTCCAGGTCCTTGCCGGCGGGATAGCCCTCGATACGACCCATTCGCGCCTCGAGCGCGGCGACGTCGTCGTCCTGCAGCGGGCCGAACCGCTTCAGCCTACGGACATAGGCCTTTTCGGTCGCTCGCTGTGCGGAGGCGCCTAACATGAGGCGCTCGCCCCGTTCGAATCTGGCCGTACCGTGAATTTTGTCATTTGCTCGCTCCGTCCCTAGCAGCGAGCCCCGGCCCGGTCTTTATCATCTGATAGGCTCGAAGCCTCGTCGAGATGAAACGCACGTTCTCTCCGAGACGTTCGGCAGAAAGTGGCGATTTCCAAAGCGTCGCGTTATCGCCTAAGGACGTCGGACGCAGGCTATGTCGGGCCTCCGACACTGTGGCGTTGGAAAGGAAGCCATGCGCAATCCGAGCGATGATCCGGGCATGGCGCGGCGCATCCGAACCTTCGACTGGCGCGCCACGCCCCTGGGCGCGTCCAGCGTCTGGCCACAGAGCCGCAAGACCGCCGTCGACGTCATGCTGGGCTGCGGCTTTCCGGCCATCCTCTGGGTCGGCCCCGAGGCGACGACGCTCTACAACGACGCCTACGCGACCCTGCTGATCGAACGCGACGATCTTGGCCGTCCGGGGCTGGGCGCGCTGGAGCCCGCACGCGCGGACCTGGCTCAGGCCTTCGAGGCGGTGCAGCGCGGCGAGACCGTCACGCTCGAGGACCACCCCCTGCCCTTCCGCCGCGACGGCGCGGTGGAGGACGGCTGCTTCACCCTTTCCTGCTCGCCGGTCCGCGACGAGGCAGGCCAGGTGTTTGGGGTCTTCCTGATCCTGATAGAGACCACCGAACGGGTTCGCGCGGGCCAGTCGCGCAACCTGATGGTCGCGGAACTGCAGCACCGGGTGCGCAACATCCTGGCGGTCATCCGCTCGATCGTCAGCCGCACGGCGGAAACCAGCGAGACGGTCGAGGATCTTTCGGCCCATCTGGACGGGCGGCTGGCCGCCCTGGCGCGCACCCAGGTTCTGTTGACCCGCAGCCCCGGCGCCGGTGTCGACCTGGAAGGCCTGGTCCGCGACGAGCTTCTGGCCCAGGTGGCCGACGACGAGCGCATCGTGGTCGAGGGCCCCGAGATCCTGCTGCCGCCCAAGGCCGCCGAGGTCATGACCCTGGCCGTGCACGAACTGGCCACCAACGCCACCAAGTACGGCGCCCTGGCGGACGGCCGCGGTCGGATCGAGATCGGCTGGACAATCACCCCCCGCGGCGGCGCGAACTGGCTCCGCTTCGACTGGCGCGAGAGCGGCGTGAAGGTCGCCGCCGCCGCCCCGCGTCGCACCGGCTTCGGCGCCGTGCTGATCGAGCAGCGCGTGCCCTATGAGCTTATGGGCGCCGGCGCCCTGACCTTCGCGCCCGGCGGGGTGCAGTGCGAGATCAGCTTCCCGCTGATCCCGATGCGCAGCGTGCTGCAAACCGACGCCGGTTAGAACGTCACCGATCTGTCGCACGAGGGCTCTAGAGCCTCGGCATTCCCCTGGTGATGTAACGGAACCAACACATGCTCGGCTTGTCGCTCGTCGCTCTCGCCGCCGGCCTCGCGGCCGCGCCTCCGTCTTCGGCCGCGATCGCCCCCACGGTGGTTCGCGAAGCCACGGGCGATCTGAGCCAGCCCGGCGGCGCCCGTCGCCTGCCCGAAGCGCCGCCCGCCTCGGCCAAGCCCGCGCGCAACGTCATCCTGCTGATCGGCGACGGCATGGGCGATTCCGAGATCACCCTGGCCCGCAACTACGCCCGCGGCGCCGCCGGCTACTTCGAGGGCATCGACGCCCTGCCGCTGACCGGTCAGTACACGCACTATTCACTCAACGCCAAGACCGGCAAGCCGGTCTACGTCACCGACTCGGCGGCCTCGGCCACGGCCTGGTCGTCGGGCGTGAAGAGCTATAACGGCGCGATCGGCGTCGATATCCGCCGCAAGGCCCAGCCCACCCTGCTGGAGCTGTCGAAGAAGAAGGGCCTGGCCACCGGCGTCGTCTCGACCGCCGCCATCCAGGACGCCACGCCCGGCGCCCAGATCGCCCACGTGATCTTCCGCAGCTGTTTCGGGCCGGTGGCGACCAGCAAGACCTGTCCCGAGAACGCGCTGGAGAACGGTGGCCCCGGCTCGATCTCCGAGCAGCTTCTGAACCTGCGTCCCGACGTCACCCTGGGCGGCGGCGCGGCGTCTTTCGCCGAGACCGCAACGGCCGGCGCGTGGAAGGGCAAGACCCTGGCCGACCAGGCCAAGACCCGCGGCTTCCACATGGTGGCCAACGCCAGCGACCTGGCCGCGATCACCGCCGCTGACCAGAAGGCTCCGCTGCTGGGTCTGTTCGCCGACGGCAACATGCCCGTGCGCTGGGAAGGCCCCAAGGCCTCGCGTCGCGGCAATCTCGACATCGCCCCGGTGACCTGCAAGGTCAACGCCGAGCGCGGCCCCGAGACCCCGACCCTGGCGGCCATGACCCAGAAAGCCATCGACCTGTTGGAAGTCGGCAAGAAGGGCTTCTTCCTGCAGGTCGAAGGCGCCTCGATCGACAAGGAAGACCACGCCGCCAACCCCTGCGGCCAGATCGGCGAGACGGTCGACCTGGACGAGGCGGTGCAGGTGGCCCTGGCCTTCGCCCGCAAGCATGGCGACACCCTGGTCATCGTCACGGCCGACCACGCCCACACCAGCCAGATCATCGGCCCGGACCAGGCCTCGCCCGGCCTGACCCTGGCTTTGAACACCAAGGACGGCGCGGTGATGGGCGTGAACTACGCCACGGCCGAGACCGGCTCGCAGGGCCACACCGGCACGCAACTGCGCATCGCCGCCTACGGCCCCAGCGCCGAGCGGGTGCAGGGCCTGACCGACCAGACCGACCTGTTCTACATCATCCGGGACGCGCTCAGCCTGCGCTGAGCAGAGATTGCGGAGCCGCCGGCGACGGCGGCTCCGTCCTTCAGATCCGCAACCGCACGCCCAGACTGAATGAGCGACCCGAGCGGCCGATCTGCAAGGGCCTGCTGCGGTCGCGCTCATAGGCGGCGTCGATCGCATCGGTCAGGTTGCCGGCCTCCACGAACACCGAAAGCCGCGGGCTCAGGTCATACGATCCGGCCGCGTCCAAGTAGCCGGCGCTGGCGACCACGAAGCTGGACACCCCGCCGCCCTGCATGTCGGCCTCCGAGCCGAACGGCGAGCGCCAGGTCCAAGACAGGTGCGCGTGCAGCGGACCGCGCTCGACGAATGGGCTGATCGAATAGGACAGGCGCGAGACGCCGTTCAGCCGACCCCGGCGGCCCTGCTCGTCGCGGCTCTCGCCGGCCACCAGGGTGGCGCCGGCCCAGACACCGAAGCCGCCGGCGAAGCGCCGGCTGTACGCCGCCTCCAGGCCGGTGACCTGGGCGCGGCCGGCGTTGCGCGGGCGCGACATCATCACCGTCGCCACGACCGGCGGCCCGGCGCGGGTGGCGAAGGTCAGGCGCTCGGGCTGGGCCGAGACCACGATGAAGTCGTCGATCGTCTTGTGGAACACCGCCAGGCTGACGCCGCCGAAACCTTCGAACTCGCGCTCCAGGGAAAGGTCGTAGTTGGTCGCCAGATACGGTTTCAGAGCCGGGTTGCCGCCGACGCCCGAGAACAGCGTGCCCGGCGAGGGGTTGTCGATCTCGGCCTGCCCCCGCTGGTAGAGGATGCCGACCAGGCTGCTGGCCGGCACCGTGGCCGAGCGCAGGTCGGCCAGAGACGGCCGGGTGATGCTGCGTGAGGCCGCCAGGCGCAGACGCCAGTAATCGTCCAGGGCGATGGCCAGATTGGCGCTGGGCAGGGCCACGCCGTGCGCACCGTCGTAGCGGACCGGTCGGACCTCCATCTGCCCCGCCGCCGAGACGCCCAGCAGCGAGCCGGCGACGTCGGTGCGGGTCCGCGCCAGGCGCAGACCGACATTGCCGGTGGCCGCCAGCCCCAGCACGCTGGTGGCGAAGTCCAGCCGCCCGTAGCCGGCCACGATCCGCTCGCCGACCTTGTAGGAGCCCTGCAGGTCCGCGCCGGTGGGAACGAGGTCGGTGGCGTCGACGATCACCCCATCGGCTTCGCCCGCCAGCACGAAGGCGGCGCGGAAGGCGGCGAAGTCGGCGGCGACCCAGGCCGGCGGCCGCGTGGCGATCAGCCGGTCGAATGCCGCCGAGGGCGCGCGCATGTCGTAAAAGCTCGCATTGACCATGCCCCCGGGGCGCAGCGTGGCCTCGCGATCACGGCGCTGAAAATCGCGCCCCCGGTCGGTGACCTGGCCGCCCAGCCGCAAGCGTTCGATGCGCAGCGGTCCCAGCGTCCAGTCGATCGGTCGCTCGGCGGCGATCAAGGCGGTGGCGTCGTGGTCTTCCACATGGGTGGCGCGCACGCCGTAGCGCGAAAAGGTCAGCTGGGCGGGATCAGTCAGGTCGAAGCGGGTCGAAAGCAGCGGCGTCCTGCGGCTGGCGACCAGATCTGGCCCCAGGTCGAACGCGTAGGACACGCCCAATGGGCTGACCGCACCGATCCGCTGCAGGGGCGTGTCCAGGTTCGACCGCGCGCCGGACAGGCTGAGGCGCGGCTCCAGGCTCCAGGCGCCGACCTGCGTCTTCATGGCCAGGCTGAGCGAGACATTGTCGTGCGCCTGATCGGAGACCTCGAGATTGTTGCCGATCTGGCCGGCGGTGATCCGGCCGCCGGTCAGCACGCCGTTGGTGATCCGCGCGCCCTCCGCAGCCAGCGCCTGAGCCGCGTAGTCGCCGATCGTATAGACGATCCGATCCTCGCGGATTTCGTTGTCGAAGCGCGACGCCAACGCATCCAGATAAAGGGTCGTGGCCGAGGCCACCCGCCACTCGACGCCGACGAAGGCCGTACTGCGCGCCCGCTGCTCCTGCTCGACGGTCGTGCGGAGGTCCTCGGGCGTGACCAGGGGGCGGCCGCCGATGATCAGATCGCGATAGCGAGACGCCTGGAAGCGGTCGTACTGCACTTCGCGCCTCTCGGTGGACACCCCGGCCACGACGCCCAGCCGCTCGTCCGCCCGCCGCCAACGACCCGAGACGGCGATATCCGGCGAGGTCGCCTCCGAACGCACCTCGGTGCGTGCGTCGGCCCGGATCGACAGATAGGACGGCCCCTCCAACCCGCGCACGGTGCGGATGTCGATGTTGGAGCCGATGCCGCCGTCCACCAGGTCGGCCGTCGCCGACTTGGCCACCACCGCCCCGGCCAGCAGGTCGGCCGACAGGGCGCGGAAACGGAACTGCCGGCCGCTCTGGGTGGAGTTGCGGATGTTCTCGTTGAACGCCACTGGCGCGCCGTTCAGGGTGACCGACTGGAACAGCGGCCCCAGGCCCCGGACGCTGACGAACTGTCCCTCGCCCACCTCCCGCTCGATGGCCACGCCCGGCACGCGCTGCAGGGCCTCGGCGAGGTTGGCGGCCGGCAGTTCGCCGATGCGGCCGGCGGAGACCACGTCGATGATGGCGTCGGCGCGACGCTTCTGGCCCAGGGCGTCCTCGATGCCAGCCACGAACGCGGCGATGGTCACCCCTTCGAGGGCGGTCGGCGCTTCCGGGACGGGCGACGAGCGCGGCGGCGCGGGACGGGACGTCTCGGCCCAGACCCGCACAGAGTTCCGGTCGACGATCTCGTAGCGCAGGCCCGTGCCGGCCAGCATTCGCCGCAGGGCCTCATCCAGCGATCGCGCGCCGGCCACGGCCTTGGCGCGATAGATGCGGCCCGGCTCGACCGACAGGGCGAAGGCGCAGCCGGCCTTCAGGCACAGGGCCATCAGGGCGGCGCGGGCGTCCTGCGCCGGAATGTCGAAACGGGCCGCCGCCGCGTGGGCGTGCGCCGGCGCGGTCGCGGCGAGCGCCGCGATCGACAGGGCGGACACGCGACGAAAAGACATGCGGCGACTGACGAAAACCCCGGCGCGGCCTGGCGCCCAGGGTCTGGTAGCGCGGCTTCGTGACAGACTCGCGAACCGTTCTAGCGGGCCGAGGCGGTGACCTCGCCGGGTGCGGTGCGGTCCAGGGTCACCGGCAGCACCTTGTCGGCGCGGTCGATCACCGAGCCCGCCCCGTTCAGCGGCAGCATGGCCGTCACCCGCTGGCGGCCCAGGGCCGGGTCGGCCAGTCGGATGCGGACGTCGGTGTAGCGAGAGAGCTCGGCCAGCACCTCGGACAGGGCCGCGTCCTCGAACACCAGGCGATGCTGACGCCAGGCGACGGCGCGAGCGGGGTCCAGACGAGCTTCGCGGCGCACGGGACTCCCCGCGGCGAAGGTGACTTGGTCTCCGGGCGCCAGGCGCGCGGCGGCGGTCCTTGCCCCGGCGTCCGTGACCTCGACGCTGCCCTCGAGCAGTTCGACGCGGGCGCGGCCTTCGCGCAGGGTGGTGGCGAAGTGGGTGCCAGTGACCACCACCTGACGATCCGCCACGGCCACTTGGAACGGGTGCGCCTTGTCGTGAGCGACCGCGAAATAGGCCGCGCCCTGGTCCAGGGCCAGGCGACGCACGCGGCCGTCGACCTTGGCCCTCAGCGTCGTGGCGGTGTCCAGCGTGACCACCGAACCATCGGCCAGGGTCACGTCGCGGATCTCGCCGACGGTGGTCGTGTAGGTCGTCGCCCCCGCCAGCGGATCGATAAGGCGGGTCGCCAGGCTCGGCGCGATCGTGACCACCAGCGCGGCGGCCACCAGACCGCCAGCCAGACCCATGGGCGCCCACCGAACGGCGGCGCGGCGTTTGCGGACGTTCGGCGCGGCCGGGATCATGTTCAGCTCGCCGACGAACGCGGCGCGAAGCTCACGGGTCTGACGCAGCAGGGCCTTGGCCGCCTCGTAGTCCGCCAGATTGCGCGGATCGGCCGACAGCCAGCGCTCGAACGCCGCCAAGGTCGCACGCGATGCGTCGGGACGCCCAAGGCGCGCCACCCAATCCTCCGCAGTGCGCGGCTGGGATGCGAACAACGAGACAAAGCGGTCGAACATCTTGACGGGTCAGGCTTTCCCAAAGGGCATGGCCCGCTCGGGGCCTCTTGTCTCAACGATCGTGAAGCGAAACACCTCAGGTCGTTCGTGCGGCTTTCAGTCTTCGCAGCGCCTCGGCCAGGTGTTTTTCGACCATGCTGACCGACACCTCCAACCGTTCGGCGATCTGGCGATAGTTCAGATCCTCGAAACGGTGCAGCAGGAAAGCCTCACGACAGCGGGGCGGCAAGTCGCGGATCGCCTCGGCGACGCTGGACAGGTCCTGGCGCGCGATCGAGCGGCGATCGGCGGCGGGATCCTCGCTGGGCGCACGCTCCCAGGCGGCGCTCGCCTCGTCGCCATCGAGGCGCAAGGTGCGCACCCGCGCGCGATTGGCCTGTTTCCAGTGATCCTTCAGCAGGTTCTTGGCGATGGCGAACAGCAGGGGCCGCGCGTCGGCGGCGCCGATCTCGTGACCTGCCCGATGGAACCGCACGAAGGCTTCCTGGACGATGTCCTCGGCGTCCTCCAGCGGTTGTCCCCGACGTTGCAGGAACCCCACGAGTTCGGCGCGCAGGGCCGACATCCCCCCGCTCTTCTGCGGGCGCGCGGAAACGCTCCCTCGAACGAAGGGCGGCGCGCGACCGGTGATGGCGTCCAACGGGCTCAGAAGTCTCAAATCTCCGCCGGCCGCGCTCGGATGGAACACGGGCGCGAACCGCTACGACCGTTCAACGACGCTCGCCTAGCCCCCCTCAGCGGCAGGATGCGGATTTCATGAAAACTTCACGGCCGGCCGGGTCAGCAGCAGCGAAAGCCGCCGCCCTCGCCGAAGCGGCGCGCTTCATGCAGCCGGAAGAAGCTGGTCCTGTCCATCGGCGGCGTGGCGGGATGACGGACGGCGGCGTGGCGGACATAGGCGTCGTAGTCCGGCTGGCCGATCATAAGGTTGGCCGTCCGCTGAGCCGCCTTGCCCCAAGAGATCGCCGCGTCCCGGCAGCGGCAGAAAAGGTCGTCACGCATGGGCGGCCTCGGGGACTTCCCGCACGGTCGGCTCGGTCGCGCGCAGGGCCTTGAGGCAAGCGCCGATCCCGTACAGCGTCACGACCACCACCACGAACAGGAAGCCCGCCGTCAGCGCCGAATTGACGTAGTCGTTGACGATGACGCGATGCATGTCGGCCGCCGTCTTGGCCGGACCCAGGACGCGATCTTCGGCCAGCGCCGTCTGGTACTGGCGCGCATGGGCCAGGAAGCCGATCCGGACGTCCGGGTGGAACAGCTTCTGCAGGCCGGCGGTCAGGGTGCAGATCAGCAGCCACACCGTCGGGACGGCGGTGACCCAGGCGTAACGCTGCTGCTTCATCTTGAACAGCACGACGTTCCCCAGGATCAGCGCGACGGCGGCCAGCATCTGGTTGGCGATGCCGAACAGCGGCCACAGGCTGTTGATGCCGCCCAGCGGGTCGACGACGCCGGTGTACAGGAAATAGCCCCACAGCCCGACCGTCAGCGCCGTGGCCGCGACATTGGCGGTCCAGGACTGGGTCTCGCGCATCTTCGGCACGGCCAGGCCCAGCAGGTCCTGGACCATGAACCGGCAGACGCGGGTGCCGGCGTCGACCGTGGTCAGGATGAACAGCGCCTCGAACAGAATGGCGAAGTGGTACCAGAACGCCATCATCGCCTTGCCGCCGATCACCGACGACAGGATGTGGGCCATGCCCACCGCCAGGGTCGGGGCGCCGCCGGCCCGCGACAGGATCGAGTGCTCGCCGACGTCGCGGGCGATCTGCTCCAGCGTGGCGGGCGTGATGTGGAAGCCCCATTGCGCGACGGCGGCGGCGGCGCTGGCGGCGTCCTTGCCGATCACGGCGACGGGGCTGTTCATCGCGAAATAGACCGCCGGATCCAGCACGGTGGCGGCGATCAGGGCCATGACAGCGACGAAGCTCTCGCACAGCATGGCGCCGTAGCCGATCAGCGGGATCTGGCTCTCGCTCTCCAGCAGCTTGGGCGTGGTGCCCGACGAGATCAGGGCGTGGAAGCCCGACACCGCGCCGCAGGCGATGGTGATGAACAGGAACGGGAACAGCGCGCCGGCGAAGACCGGGCCCGTTCCGTCGATGAACGGCGTCACCGCCGGCATCTGGATGTGCGGGCGAACGATCAGGATGCCGATCGCCAGGCCGGCGATGGCGCCGATCTTCAGGAAGGTCGAGAGATAGTCGCGCGGGGCCAGCAGCAGCCACACCGGGATCACCGAGGCCACGAACCCATACGCCATCATAGCCACCGCCAGGGTGGGCCCGGTGAGGGTGAAGGCCGGACCCAGGGTCGGGTGCGCCGCCACCTGGCCACCGCCGATGATCGCCAGCACCAGCAGGACGACGCCGATCAACGACACCTCGCCCACCCGGCCAGGCCGCAGATAACGGGTATAGAGCCCCATGAAGATGGCGATCGGGATGGTCGCCGCGACGGTGAACGCGCCCCAGGGGCTTTCGGCCAGCGCCTTCACCACCACGAGAGCCAGGACGGCCAGGATGATGACCATGATCATCAGCACCCCGACCTGGGCGATCACGCCGGGGATCGGGCCCATCTCGTTGCGGATCATGTCGCCCAGCGACTTGCCGTCACGACGCGTCGACATGAACAGCACCATCATGTCCTGAACCGCGCCGGCGACCACCGCCCCGACCAGGATCCAGATCATGCCAGGCAGATAGCCCATCTGAGCGGCCAACACCGGCCCGACCAGCGGCCCCGCGCCGGCGATGGCGGCGAAGTGGTGGCCAAACAGGACGTTACGCGGCGTCGGCACATAATCCAGGCCGTCGTCACGGCGCACGGCCGGCGTCGGCCGCGAGCCATCCAGGCGCAGGACCTTGCTGGCGATGAAGCGGGCGTAGAACCGATAGGCGACGACGTAGGTGCACAGCGCCGCCGTCACCAGCCAGATAGCGTTGATGCTTTCACCACGGTTCAGCGCCACGACGCCGAACGAGATCGCCCCGATCAGGGCGATCACCCCGAACACCAGGTAGGTTTTTGCCTTGCCCACGATCATCGTTCCTCCGACCAGCGCCGGCGGCGACGCGTCTTCGCAAGGTTCTTAAAGAGGTTTGCCCGCTTCCGGAAAGACGCTCATTGCTCCGGATCGGGTTGTGACGATCCGACAGAAGCGCTCGACCCGCGCCGTGCGCGCCCCGATCTCTGCCACCTTGACGTAGTCGCAGGTGATCGCCGCGCGGGTGATCTCGACCACCAGGAAGCCGTGGTCACGCACACGGGCGAAGCGGACATCCGGGTTGCGGTCGACCAGCGCCTTCTCCGCCACCTCGTAGATCCGCGCGTCGGGGCTGATGGTCTCGTAGCCGCCGGGCGAGGTCACGCTGCCGACGCCGAACTCGAAACCGACCGGCGTCTCGTCGCGCGGGTCATGCAGGCGGTTACCCCAGAACATGTGGGTGTCGCCGGTCAGCACCGCCAGATTGGCCTTGGCCTTGCGCACGGAGTCGTAGAGGCGCAGGCGCGCGGCCGGATAGCCGTCCCAGGCGTCCAGATTGATGGGCAGGCCCAGGCGGGTGCTCTCCAGCCAACGCTTGGACCCCGGCCGCGACAGCGCGTCGTCCAGCAGGTCCTTGGGCAGCAGCGCCATGAAGTCGGGCGCCCGCATCCGGGCGACGATGACCTGGTTGGCCAGCATCTGCCAAGCCGCGCCGCGCTTGACCGAGGCCGCCAGCGCCTTGTCCAGCCAGGCCTCCTGCCCCGCCCCCATCATCGAGCGCGTCGGCGCATCCAGCACCTCCTTCTCGAAGCGGAGGGGATCGGGACGGCCCTCGGCGTCGCGGATCATGTCCCGCGAGGCGCTGGGGGCCTTGGTGCGACCAGTCAGGCGGGTCTCGATGACGATCAGCGATAGGAGGTCGCCGTAGTCGTACACGCGGTTCAGGGCGTGGCGCGGCTGGCCCGCCGGCGGATCGCGCATCGGCAGCCATTCGAAATAGGCCTGGATCGCGGCGTCGCGGCGCGCCTCCCAGGCGCCCTCGGTCTTCTCGTCATGGGCCGGTGCGCCGCCCATCCAGGCGTTGTTGGCCGTCTCGTGGTCGTCCCAAATGGTGATGAAGGCCGCCCGCGCGTGCAAGTCCTGCAGGTCCGGGTCGGTGCGGTACTGGGCGAAGCGCTGGCGGTAGTCGGCCAGGGTGACGATCTCGTGGGCCGGCTGGTGCTGACGCCCAAGGGCCTTGCTCTCGGCGCCGCCATAGCCGTCGACGCCGTACTCGTAGATGTAGTCGCCCAAGTGCACGACGGCGTCGATCGGGGACGTCAGGTCGGCGATGGCGCGATAGGCGTTGAAATAGCCGAAGCCGTAGTGCGAGCAGGACACCACCGCCAACCGCGCCGCCTTGACGCCCTTGGCCGACAGGGTCTTGCCGCGTCCGGTGCGCGACACGGCGTCGGCGCTGCGGAAGCGATAGTAGTAGGTCGCGCCGGGCTTCAGCCCTTCGACCTCGACCTTGCAGGTATAGTCGCGGGCGGCGTTGGTGACGGCCACGCCGGAGCGGACGACCTTGGCGAAGGCTTCGTCCGTCGCGACCTCCCAGGCCAGACGGATCTCCGCCCCCTCCCCGACCGCGCGGGTCCACAGCAAGAGGCCGGTCGGGGTGGGATCCCCGCACGCCACGCCATGGGTGAACGCCGCGGCGCTCAGCTCGCCCTGGGCCAGCGCCGGGGTGGAAGACAGGGTCGCGCCGGCCCCGAACAGGGCCAGAAAGCCACGCCGCGAGGGACGAACCGGATCAGTCATCGAAAGCCGCCAAACTTGGAGAAAGGCCCCGGCGGTCGCCGCCGGGGCCTGCAGGACTAGAAGCGATAGGCCAGGTTGAAGCGGAACATCCGCGGCAGCCCGGGCGTGACGGAGACTTCCTTGTACACCTCGGCGGCCGGGGTGAAGTAGGTCTCGGCGAACAGGTTGTCGACGTTCACCGACAGGGTCACGTCCTTGACCTTCACGAAGGCGGCCAGCTTGGCCACGGTATATTCGGGCAAGCGGATGCTGTTGCTGAAGATGCCGCCCGTCTCGGACACATAGGTGGCGCCCGCGGTCAGGCCCGCGGTCGCCTGCCCGCCCATGAACTGGAAGGGATCGGTGGTGTAGGTCCCGAACACGCTGAGCACGGTGTCGGGCATGGTGCGCACGATGTAGCCGTCGGCCAGCTCCGCCACGGAGCCCGCATTGTTGACCGCGAACGTGCCGCCATAGGCCAGGGCCGGATTTGTGATGCCGAACTGCTCGGGACGCACCTCCAGGTACTCGCCCTTGCCCTTGCCGGGCGCATCGACCTTGGTCTCCTGCAGGGTCAGGGCCGTCGTGAAGCTGAGATTGCGCGTGGCCAGCCAGTGCCCCTCGAACTCAAAGCCTTCCGAGGTGTTGCCGCTGACATTGCCCAGCAGGTCGGTCGAGCGGCGGAACTGCTCGTAATAGGCCGCGCTGCCGAACAGCGCGCCGTCCAGCAACGAGAACTTGACGCCCGCCTCCTTCAGCTCCGATGGCGAGATGAACAGCTTGTTCTGCACCGAGCCGACCGACACGCCGCCGGTCTGGGTCGATTCCAGCGAGCGTGGCTTGGCGAAGGTGACGTAGGGGGTCAGACCCCAGGGCGTCTCGTAACGCGCCGACACCGACCAGGTGAACGCGTCGTCCTTGTTCGACACCCAGCGGTTCTTGGTCCCGAAGACCGTCTCGCCCTTGTTGATCGCATTGACCTCGTAGCGATCCCAGCGCCCACCGGCCAACACGCTGAAACGGTCGAAGAGGGTGATGTCGCTCATCCCGAAGACCGACCGGCTGGTCCAGTCCATGTGATGGCGCGAATCCCACATCTCCAGGCCGCTGGCGGCGACGCGCGGCGTGGCGATGCGGTCGGCCGCGGTGGAGCCGCGCGACAGGTCGCGGCGGTTCACGCCGATATAGCCCGACAGAAACGACTCGTACTGCTTGGCCTTGTGGTCGCGATAGCCGGCCCCAACGATGGTGTCGGCGCGGACGTGATCGCCGAAGCGGGTCGGAAACTTGTAGGTGACCCGGCCTTCGAAGGCGCGCGCGTAGTAGTCGGCCGCGAAGCCGAAGCTGTTGAAACGCTCGTTGTTGAACTCGTCGGCAAAGGTGGCGAAGGTCAGCACCGAGCCGTTGGCCATCTCCTTCTTCAGCGCGCCATAGGCCGTGAAGGTCTCACTGTTGTTGTGGTCGGCGGCGTCGGCCATGACGTTGCGGCGGCTGAGCTTGGTCGTGCCAACACCCTCGTCCAGGGCGAACTTCGGATTGTTCTTGCCGCCGTATTCGCGGATCTGGCGGATGTTCGAGGTGCCGCCCGAGGCGCCGAACGCCGCGTCGATCTCGCTATACTCCACCATGCCCGACCCGTTCAGGTCCTTCAGGTCGGTGTCGCGACCGGTGATGTAGATGCCGTTGTCGATCAGGTTCTGGGTCACGCGGTTCCAGCCCGGCGACTGAATGCGGCCCGACTCCTTGAAGCGCATCACATTGACTTCGGTCGACCAGCCGCCGCCGAAATCGCCGACATAGCTGCCCTGCAGGTTCCAGTGCTTGGGGTGGATGTTGCGGTAGTAGGAGTCGGAGTCCTCGCGCTCGACATAGAAGGCGAAGCCGCCGTTGCCGGCCGGCACGACCAGGTTGGCGGCGGCGTTGCGGCGACCGTACGAGCCGATGGTGACGTTGAAGCCGCCGCCCAGCTCATCGGCATAGCGGCTGTTGGCGCCGCGGGCCGACTTCGGGATGAAGTTCAGCAGGCCGCCAACCTTGCCCGGACCGTAGATCGGCGAAGACGGACCGCGCAGCACCTCGACGTACGAGGCGGCGCTCAGGTTCGACGAGGCGCTGCCGCGGTTCTCGATGCGCTTGAAGCCCTGGAAATAGGTGTCGGCCAGGGTGCCGCGGACATTCAGGTTCCCCGGCACGCCGAAGAAGCTGGCCGTGAAGGCGCCGGGCACGGCGGCCACCAGGTCGTCGACGTTCTGCATGCCATAGCGGGTGATGGTGTCTGAACTGACCCGCGAGGCGGCGCGGGGGGTCTCCAGCAGCGAGCGGTCCAGGCCCAGAAAGCCGTCGGTGGCGCTCTTCTGCAGGCGACCCAGCGGGTCGAAGCGCGCGGTGACGATCACGTTGTCGACCAGGGCCGGCTCAGCGCGGACCTCGCCCGGAACAATCACGAAGACGCCGTTGGCGTCGCGGCGATAGGTCAGGTTCGAACCTTCCAGCAGACGCGACAGCGCCTGGCCGACGGTCATCGAGCCCACCAGCGTCGAGGTGCGGCGGTGCTCCAGCGACACTTCGGTCGCCAGGATCACGGTGTTGGTCTGCTCCGACAGCGCGATGACGGCGCGGTCAAGCGACTGGGCCTCGATGCGCACCTGGTGCAACGTGGTGGCGGCGGCGCGCGGCGCGGCGGCCTGGACGGCGAACGCGGGCGTCGCGGCGCAGGCCAGGACGAGAACGGCGGCGGACGCCGAGAAAGCGGCCCGAAGGCCCATACGGTGGCTGGTCAACTCGATCCCCTAGACGATGACGTCCGTGGCCCCTTGGCCCCGACAGCTTCAAACACCGCCTAGACGTCGCTCGCTCGCGTCCCTTCCAGCCGAGACGGCGATTTCACTAAAACTTCAAAAGACCTCAGTTCTGCGACGTCAGCCGCACCGTGTCGGGCTTGCCTGGCGTGCGCTCCAGGCCCGCGCCCATATCCCGCGCCATGCTCTCCAGCGCCTGCGGGATCTGGTCGACCGCGAAGCTGGCCGTCACGCGCCGCCCGTTTAGCGCCGGCGTGTCGATCACCACGCCGGGCGCGTAATAACGATTGAGTTCGACGACGACGTCCGAGAACGGCGCGTCGACGAACACCAGCCGCTGACGGCGCCAGGCCGCGGCGCTGGTCAGGTCGAAGCGTGCGCGGCGCAGGTCGCGGCCGACCAGAGTCACCCGCTCGCCAGGCCCCGCCATCAGCACCTGGCGGGCGCCGCGGCCGCTGACGCGCACCCGGCCCTCGGTCACCAGCACCTGCGGCCCGACCGGCGTAGTTCGGACTTCGAAAGCCGTGCCGACCGCCTCGGCCTTCAGACCTTCCAGATTGACCGTGAACACCCGCGCCGTGTCGTGGGCGACGTCGAAATAGGCGTCCCCCTCGGCCAGGGTCACCGTCCGGGCGCGCTCGGTCATCAGGCTCTTCATCCGGGTGGCGCCGGCCAGGGAGACACGCGAGCCGTCCTCCAGCGCCAGATGCCGGATCTCGCCAACCTCGGTGGCCAGGGCCCGGCCCGCGGGCAGGCGCTGGACGGCGAGCGGCGTCAGGCAGACCACGACCAGGCAAGCGGCCAAGGCGGCCCAGCGCGGAATTCCCCCAGCCTTGGACCGGCTGCGGGCGGCTGGAGCCATCGGCGGCTGGGCCGCCTGTTCCAGGCTCTTGGCGTTCAGCGACGGCGACCAGGCCAGCCGCGCCCACAGGTCCTCGGCCTCGGCATAGGCGACCGCATGGTCCGGGCTGCTGGCCAGCCAGGCCTCGAAGGCCCGCTGCTGGCGGATGTCGAAGTCGCCGCCGGCCTTCAGGGCCAGCCATTGCATGGCCTGTTCGGCGACGTCCGTTGCGATCGCCGTCATGCCGCTTCCGCCCCCACGGCCCGCAGACGCGCGCGCAGCTCGACCAGAGCGGCGGCGATCTTTCGGCTGATGTCGGCGGGGGAACGGTTGGTCATTCGGGAGATCTCGGCATAGGTCAGTCCCTCGATCCGGCTCATCCGCAACAGCTCGCGGGCCTCCGGGGACAGGCTTTCGAGCGCCCTTTCCAGGGCCTGCTGCTGCTCCTGTTGCATGAGAACCTCTTCCGGGGTCAATTCCGGCGGCGTCAGGGACGGCGCCTCGGCGAAGGCGGCCCAACGGCGCTTCTGGCTCTTGGCGCGGCGGATCGAGTCGCGCAGCGCATTGCGGGCCATGACGAACAGGAAGGCGCGCGGGTCGGCGATGGCCTCGCGGTCGTCCAGCCGGCAGAACTTCAGCAGCGCGCTCTGGATCGCATCGTCGACGCCGTCCTGGTCGGGGCCGAACCGGCGCGTCAAGGCTGTCCGGATCTCGACCCCGTAACGGCCGAGCCAGTAGTTCAGGGGCCGCCGCGCCGTCCCCGCCTCAGTCTCGTGATCGCTCTTTGCCAACACTGTCGCCACCGAACCCGAACGGCGGCGCGTTAGCCGTTCGATGTGACGGGCGTTTGAAGGGGGCGAACGGGGTCCGACCATCCGGCCAGCATCGCCATCACCAGGGAGCCCACGATCGGTCCGGCCGCCATGGTCCAGGCCAGGGCGCGCCCATCCGTCTGCGCAGCTTCCAGGGCGACGGCGACGATGATCACGCCCAGCGCCAGGGTCAGCTTGCCGCTGGCGGCGAAGATGGCGAAAGCCGGTCCTTCCCGTCCCGGGAAATGGCGGCTGGCCGCGTCGCTGAACGCCGCCCACTTGGCGACGCCCAGGCCGCCGTTGCCGAGACCCACCAGGAAGGCCCCGATCGTCAGCACGGTCGGCGACGTCGCCGGAACCACCAGAAAGACCGCCCCGCCCATCGCCTGGAGCGCGGCGGTGACGAAGAAGAGCCGCGTGCGCGTGCGCGCCGACATGGCCAGCCACACAGGCTGGCCCACGGTGACGCCGACGGCCGCCGCCAGGATGATCACGCCGCCCCAGCTGGCTGAGTCCAGCACCTGGGTGGCGAAATAGGGCTCCAGCTTCTGAAACAGCGGCGGGGCGATCATCATCGCCGCCATCATCGCCAAGTACGGCGCCAACAGGACAGCATGACCGCGCCCGGCCACGTCTATGGGCGCAGATCGCGGGGCGGAAGGCCCCTTGCGCACCGCCAGGGCCAGCAGCGCAGCGCTGATCACCGCGGCGACCGCCGCGACACCGCCCACCATCATGACCAGGCTGGCGCCGTCGCCGCCCGACCGATGCGCGGCGATCAAGGGTCCGACAAAGGCGGCCACGGCGATGCTGGCGAGACCCGAACCGGCGATGCGCACGGCCGCGACCTTGGATCGCGCGGCCTGGGTGGCCGTCGCCACGCTCATCAAGGCGTTCTGCGGCACGTCGTAAAGCGCGAAACCGGCGCGAAACAGGCTGACGGTCGTCAGCGCCCAGATCCAGCGCCCCGGCTCCGGCGCGTAGGGCGTGGCCAGAAAGGCGATCAGTCCGATCGCCGCCGCCAGCGCGCCGAACGCCTGCAGTCGCCCGGCCAGCTTCGGCGTCGCCATCTGCCGGCGACAGCCGAAGCCGACCGCCAGGTCCATGCCGGCGCTGAACAGCAGCCCAACCGTCAGGACCAGGCCCATCTGGGCCGGCGCCAAGCCTGCGAACTCGGTCAGGAAGAAGGCGAAGACCACCTCGCCGCCGTACCAGAACAGACTCTTGGACAGGTGCGCCGCGCCGTAGGCGCTGGTCGAGCGCCAGCCGCCCGGCCGTCCCAGGCCCCAGGTCGCCCCGTCGATGGCCGCATCGTCACTGCCCGCTTGCCCCATGGCGCGCTTCTAGCGACGGGCAGTGACAGTTTTGACCGTCAGCGGATTACTTCTCCCGGCCGCCGCACCCGCATCGGTCCAGCCACGCGATCAGCGCGCCGGGCGCATCGGTCTGGATCATGTTGGCGCCCATGCCGATCAGCTTGCCCCAATGAGCGTCGGGCGCGCTGACCGCATCGGCGTCGACATGGCCGGCGGCGTGGTGCTTCTGCAAGGTGTTGACCCACACCCGGGCCGGCTTGGCGCGCAGGACCGGGGCCCCGGCCTGGAAGTAGGGCTCGGTGGAGAAGACGATCTCATAGGCCGGTAGAGCGCGGCCATAACGCTCCGCCGCCGTCGCCATGGGCGCGCCGTTGCGCTCGCCCAGGATCGGCATGAACAGCAGATCCCTGCCCTTCAGAACCTGGTTGAGGGCCGGATCGTCGGCTGGCGCGGGGCTCTTGATGAGCGCTTGGCGCAGCTGACCCATCCGCTCCAGCTCCTGGACGGCCTGGAGATTGACCTCGCCCTTGGCGTCCACATTGACCAGCATTGCGCCCTTGGCCGCGCGCATGGCCTGGGCGAAGGTCGGCGGCGCGGCCTTGGTCACGGTCGCGTTCGGACCGCCTGCCCCGGCCTTCAGCCGCAGCGCTTTGATCTGGGCCAGGGTCAGGTCGGCGACCTTGCCCTGGCCATTGGTGGTGCGATCGACGGTGGTGTCGTGCATCAGGATCAGGTGGCCGTCGCGGGTGCGCTGGACGTCCAGCTCGACCATGTCGACGCCCAGACGCTTGCACTGGGCGATGGCCTCTAGCGAGTTCTCGGCGGTCGTGGTCCAGCAGGCCCGATGCGCGACCACCAGCACCGGCCCATTGGGGTCGAGAAAGCGGTCGCGCAGGGTCGAAATCCGGTCCCCCTGCTGGCCAACCGTGGCGCACCCCGCCAGCCCGGCGACGAAGACAACAGCCGCCAGGCGGCGGAAAGCTCGATACATCACAAGAGGCCTCAGTAGCGTAGGTTGAAGCCGACGAAGTAGGCCGCGCCGAAATCGGCGGTGACCATGGTCAGCTCGCGGTCCCAGCCGATCCACTCGGTGCGGTCGGCGCCGATCAGGTTCGAGGCCGTAAACTGGGCCCACAGGTTGTCGTTGACCTTGTAGCGGATCTTGAAGTCCAGGGAGTCGTCGGCCCCGTCATAGCGGTTGCGATAGGCCGTGGTGTTGTTGACCCGCTCCGACATCCGGATGCTGGCGTAGTTGTAGGCCAGCCGCGCCGAGACCCGGCCGCGGTCGTAGGACAGCGCCGCGTTGTAGGTCGTGTTGGGCTGGCCGACCATGGTGGCCAGCTGGACCTCCGAGCCGTCGGTCATGGCCTGCTTGAAGTTGGTGTCCAGCAAGGTGACGTTGGCCGACACCGTGAAGCCGCGCAGGACCGGCGGCAGGATGAAGTCCAGCTCGCGCACCAGATTGACTTCGACGCCATAGACGTCGACCGGGCTGCCGGCGTTCTTGGGCTGGGTGACCATGGCCTCGACCGGCTGGCCGTTGATCTCGACCGTGGTCACGGCCGCCGAGGTGAAGAACTCGTTGCGCACCTTCTTGTAGAACAGGCTGGCCGACAGCAGGCCGCGGCCATTGCCGAAGTACCAGTCGGCGGCGACGTCGACATTGTCGGCGCGGCGCGGCAGCAGGTCCGGGTTCGAGCGCGCCAGGGTGATCGGCGAGGCGGTCTCGTTCAGGCGCTCACCCACGGGGGCGACGGCGTTGAACGGCACCCGGCCGATCGACTTCGAGTAGGCCGAGCGCAGCTTCACCGCGTCGGTCAGATCGTAGCTGACGTTCACCGACGGCAGCACGTCGCTGTAGCCGCCTTCGTTGGTGGTGTCGGTCCAGGCGCTGCCGACCTGGCGGCGGCCCTTGGCCTTGGTGGCGGTGTCCTCGTAGCGCGCGCCGGCCACAACCTTCAGCCGCTCGCCGCCGTAGCGCAGCAGGCCATAGCCGTGCAGCACCGTCTCCTGCAGGCTGTAGTCGAGATTGTTGTCGTCATTAGTCATCGGGTCGAACGTCCACTGGGCCGGGTTGGCGGCCAGATGGGCGGCGAAGTTGGCGTTCGAGGCCTTTGGGTCGACGACCAGGATGCACTGACCCGCGCCAGCGCCTTGCATCTGGTAGCACTTGTCGGTGTTCAGCACGTTGGCGGCGGCCAGATTGTAGCTGTTGCCGGCCACGGGCAGGTAGCGGTCGCGGGTCTCGTCGAAGTCACGTTCGATGCGGCGCACACCAGCCCCGGCTTCCCAGCTCCAGCTGCCGGCCAGGTCGCGGCCATAGTCGGCCTTGGCCTCGTAGATGTCCTCGTTCAGCTCGCGGCCGTCGAACTGCCGGCGATACGGCGCATAGAGGCTGTAGTTGTTGAACGCGGCCGGGCTCAGCGGCGTGAACACGTAGTGATCGCCGACCTGCTGGTAGGTGAAGTTCAGGTTGCTACCGTTCTGGCGCCACTCGGCCCAGTCCTCCAGGTTCTCGAAGTGCGAGCCGGAATAGTTCAGGCGCCAGGACAGCTGGCCGCCGGCCGGCTCGTGCTCGCCGCCCGCCGTCAGGGCCCAGACCGTGCGCTCGAAGTCGAACTGGCCGAGGTTCTCCTGGATCGACAGGTTCGAGGGGCCGCGCAGCTCGCCGCTGGTGGCGGTCTGGTTGGACAGCGTGCCGCCGCCGCCGTGGGTCAAGAGATCGGTCTGGCGGGCCTCGTTGTCGGTCGCGGTGTTCCAGAAGCCGCGCAGGAACAGGTAGTCGTCGCCGGTCGGACGGTATTCCAGCTTGGCGCCGCCGCCGTAGCGGGTGCGGTCGTTGTGATAGAACATCCAGCGTCGCTCGCCCGGTACGGCGAAGCCCGTGCCCGGATAGGTCCCGGTGTTGGCGCCCGGCTGGCCGGCATTGGTCCCGGCGGCGGTGTAGAAGTAGCGCGTGCTGCCGTACTCGGTCGTCGGCGAGTAGGAGTCGCGCTTGTAGTAGTTGGCGAACAGCACCAGGCCGAACTTGTCGGCGTCGCCGAACGTCGTCCCGTATGAGGCGCTCATCGCGCCCGACGGCCCCGAGCCCTCGAAGCCCTCGTGGTTCTCGTACTGGCCGATCTCGGCCGACACCTTCAGGCCCCGGCGCGAGCGGTCGAACGCGCTGCCGGTGCGGATGTCGATGACGCCGCCGATCGCGCCGCCTTCCATGTCGGGCGTAAAGGTCTTGAACACGTCGATGCGGGCCGCCAAGGCGGCGGGCATGGCGTCCATGAACACCCGGCGGCCGTTGCGGTCGGGCACCGCGACCGAGACCCCATCGACCTGGGTGTAATTATAGTTGGCGTTCATCGCCCGGACGGTGACGAAGCGCGCCTCGCCCTGGTCGTTCTGCACGGCGACGCCGGGGATGCGGGCCAGGGCCTCGCCGATGTTGAAGTCCGGCAGGCGGCCCACGTCGTCCGCGGTGACCGAGTCGGTGACCTGCAGGTTGTCGCGGCGTTCGGTGATAGCCAGGCGATTCTGCAGACGTGCGCCAGTGATGACGAGTTCGTCCACGACCTCGGCGGCTTGCGGTTGCGCGGTTTGAGCCCAGGCGCCCTCCCCAGACATCAGGGCGGCAGCGGAGGCCAGCAGCAGGCTGCGAAGGCGGAATTGCGTGTTCATCAGGATCCCCAATCTGGTGATCCTGACCATTACTCACTCAAACTCACTATTTTATGACAGTCAGACGAATTTGAGGGTTTGACGCGGCTGAACGGGTCGCGCCAAACATCGCCGCGATGAGCAAGAAACCGGATCTTGGCGTCCCGCCGACCTTCTCGCGACGGCTGGACGTGGCCGCCAGCCGCAATGAGCGCGCACTGCTCAGCCTGATCCTGCGTCACGGCGTGATCGGGCGCTCGGTGCTGGCGCGCGAGATCGACCTGACGATCCAGTCGGTTTCGCGCCTGATCGAAGGCCTCGAAGCGCGGGGCCTGGTTCGGCGTGGCGACAAGATCAGCACGCGCGGCAATCCGTCCGGCGGCTTCGGCATCGAACTGGCGCCCGACGGGGCCTTTACCCTGGGCGTGTCGCTGATGACCGACGCTCTGTCCGTCGTGCTGATGAACCTGCGCGGCGACGTGCTGGACAGCTGCTTCGAGCCCCGCTCCGACATGTCGGCCGAGGCGGTGCTGGGCCGCGTCGAGACGCTGATGAACGACATGATCGGCCGCTGCGTGACCGATCGTTCGCGGATGCTGGGCGTCGGCGTGGCGGTCACCGGTTACTTCGTCGAGGACGGCAAGCGGCTGAACCCGCCCGCGCCGCTGGACGACTTCGCCCTGGTGGACCTGCGCGCCATGTTCTCACGCCGCCTGGGCCTGCCGGTGATCATCGAGAACGACGGCGGCGCCGCCGCGGTCGCAGAAGGTTTCCTGGGCGTGGGCCGTAACCACCCGACCTTCGCCTATGTCCACTTCGCCGCTGGCGTCGGTGGGGCGCTGGTCGTCAATGGCGAGCTGATGCGCGGCGCGCGCGGCAATGCCGGCGAGGTGGCCGGCGCCTTGCCGCTGGACCTGTTCGACTCCCGCCCGACCCTGACCTTGCTGCTGGAGATGGTCCGCGAGGCCGGCGCCGACATCGCCTCGATCTCGGACCTGACGGCCCGTTTCACCCCGGACATGCCTGGCGTCGCGGCCTGGTGCGAACGGGTCCGCCAGCCGCTGGACGTGATCATCTCGGCCCTGGGCGCGGTGGCCGATCCCGAGGTGATCGTGCTGGGCGGCCGCGCCCCGACCGCTTTGGCCGAGGCCCTGATCCCAGCCATCACGCCGTTCCAGGCCCCGCGTCGCGGCGCGCCTCGCCCCCTGCCCCCGATCGTTCCGGCCCAGGTCGCGGGCGAACCCACGGCGCTAGGGGCCGCCGTCCTGCCGCTAAAGGCGCACCTATTCGCCTGACGCCTCGCCCCTGCCCTCTTCGGGCAGTTCGCCGGGCGTGGGCTCGGTCCGGTCGCGGAACAAAGCCGCGCGGGCCAGCAGGATCAGGGTCACCGGCGTCGTCACCGTCAGGAACACACCGATCAGCAACTCGCGCGGCATGAACCGGCCCTCGGCCAGGGTGAAGAACAGGATCGAGCCGATGACGATCAGCGCCATGCCCAGGGTCGCCCCCAGCGTCGGGGCGTGGACGCGCTCGTAGAAGGTCTTGAAGGTGCAGAGCCCGACCGCGCCCAGCAACGACAGCGCGGCGCCGGCCAGGATCAGCAGCCCCACCATGACGGCGGCCCAGGCCGGCAGATCGGCGGCGGTCATTCGATCACCTCGCCGCGCATCAGGAACTTGGCCAAGGCCACAGTGGCGGTGAAGCCCAACATGCCGATGATCAGCGCGGCGTAGAAATAGATCGTGTCGGCAGTGCGCACCCCGAAGACCAGCAGCAGCAGCATGCCGTTCAGATACAGGGTGTCCATGCCCAGCACGCGGTCCTGAGCGCGCGGTCCTCGCACGACGCGCCAGGCGGCCAGGGCCATCGCCGCGACCAGCAGCGCCTGGGCGGCCAGCAGGCTCCAGGCCAAGATCGTTTGGCTCATTCGAAGATCTCCCGCAGCCGGCGCTCGTAGCGATCCTTGATCAGGTGAACCCATTCCTCTTCGTCGACGAGGTCGAGGACGTGCAGCAGCAGGCGGCCCGAAGCGCTGTCATACTCGACCCACAGAGTGCCCGGCGTGGCGGTCAGGATGACGGCCAGCACCGCCAGGGCGTAGCGGTCCTTCAAGTCCAGCGGCACGTGGATGAAGCCGGACTTTCGCGCGCGCTTGCGGCCGGCCAGGATGATCGTCGCCACCGCCCAGTTCGAGCGCAGCACATCGACCAACACCAGTCCGGCAAGGCTCAGGATCGCCATCGGCGCACGAACTTGAACCCGTTGCAGATCCAGGGCTCGCATGACCTGCGGCGCCAGCAGGGCCAGCACGACCGCCAGCGCGATCGAAGGCGGATTGAACGCGCCGCTCAGCAACACCGAGGTCGCGAAGACGCCGGCCGCCAGGATCGGATGCGGAAACAGCGCCCGGATCATCGCGGCGCTCCCAGCACGGCGTGGATGTAGGCGTCCGGCCGGCCCAGCCACTCGGCGGTGTGCTCGGCGTAGGACAAGCCCGGTCCGCCAAAGATCGCCAGCAGCACGCAGGCCGCCAGCAGGCCGCCCATGCCGGCCAGCTCGGCCGCGCCGACCACCAGCTCGGGCGCGTCCTCATCCCGCGCCCACAGCGCCTTCACGCCCAGCCGCGTCAGGCCGATCAGCCCACCGAGGCTGGAGATCGACAGGGCGACCATCAGCGTGATGCTGGCGGGATCCAGGGCCTTGGCCAGCCCGTCCAGCATGGCCAGCTTGCCGATGAAGCCCGACAGCGGCGGCAGGCCGGCGACCATCAGGGTGCAGATCAGCAGCGCCCCGCCCAGGGCCGCGACGGCCGCCGGGATCACCAGGCCAGGCTCGTTGCGCTCGTCGTCGTCGAACGGGTCGCGGTACTCGTCATCGAACACGGCCCGCTCGCGCTGGGCGCCGGAGTCGACGCCGCGCTGCAGCACCTCGGCCAGCAAGAATAGCGCTCCGCAGGCCAGGGTCGAGCCGATCAGGTAGAACAGCGCGCCACCCAGCACGGCGGGATGACCCACGCCCGCCGCCGCCAGGATGGTGCCCGACGAGACCATGACGGCATAGGCCGCCGCGCGCGCCAGGTCCCGCGCGGCGATGATGCCCAGCGTGCCGAACAGCAGCGTCGCCAGGCCCGCCGCCAGCAGCCAGCCCTGGCCGAAATGCGCCGAACCGCCCGCCTCGCCGCCGAACGCCAGCAGGGACAGGCGCAGCAGGACATAGACCCCGACCTTGGACAGCATGGCGAAGATCGCCGCCGCCGGCGCGCTGGCCGCCGTGTAGGTGGGCGCCAGCCAGAAGCCCAGCGGCCAGGCCGCGCACTTGATCAGGAAGGCCGTCCCAAGGACCGCGGCCCCGACATGCAGCAGGCCGCGATCGGCCTCGGCGACGGCGCGGACCTTCAGCGCCAGATCCGCCATGTTCAGCGTGCCGGTCACGCCATAGATCACCGACACCCCGATCAGGAACAGCAGCGAGGCCGTCAGGTTGATGGCGATATAGGTCAGGCCCGCCCGGATCCGCGCCTCGCCCGACCCGTGCAGCGCCAGGCCATACGAGGCCGCCAGCATGATCTCGAAGAAGACGAACAGGTTGAAGAGGTCGCCGGTCAGGAACGCCCCGTTGATGCCCATGATCAGGAACAGGAACAGCGCGTGGAAACGCGGTCCCGCCCGGTCCCAACGGGCCAGCGCAAAGGCCAGGACGCCCGCGCCCAGCACACTGGTCAGCGCCACCATCATGGCCGATAGCCGGTCGGCGACCAGCACGATGCCATAGGGCGCTGCCCAGCCGCCCAGGCGATAGACCCGGGCGGTGTCGCCGCCATCGGCCGCGCCGGTCACGCACTCATAGAGCAGGATCAGGGCGACGATCAGGATCGCGGCCATGGCCGTCAGGCTGATGACGCTCTTCAGCCGCCGGCGGCGCTCGTCGAACAGCAGCATGACCGAGGCCATGACCATCGGCAGCAGGATCGGCAGGATGATCAGATGGGAATCCCAGGCGCTCATTCGGCTGGCTCCCGTCCATCCACGTGGTCGCTGCCGGTCGCGCCACGCGCGGCCAGCAGCACGACCAGGAACAGGGCCGTCAGGGCGAAACTGATGACGATGGCGGTCAGCACCAGGGCCTGGGGCGTGGGATCGTCATAGAGTTCCGGCCGCGCCAGGCCCGAGGTCGTCACCGGCGGCGCGCCGGAACGCAAGCGCCCCATGGCGAAGATGAACAGGTTCACGGCATAGGACAGCAGCGACAGCCCCATGATCACCTGGAAGGTGCGGGGCCGCAGCAGCAGCCAGATCCCCGCCGTGGAAAGTACGCCGATGGCGATCGCCAACACGATCTCGGTCATGCGCCCTCCTCCGTCGGCTCGTCATCGCGCTTGGCGCGACGCAGCGACTGGTGCGCGAGGGCCACCAGCATCAGCACCGTGGCGCCCACGACCAGCAGCACCACGCCCAGGTCGAAGATCACCGCGCTGGCCAGGGGAACCTTGCCCAGCACCGGCAGCTCGACATAGCGGAACGCCGAGGTCAGGAACGGCCGGTTGAAGCCGATGGCCGCCAGGCCGCAGCCGGCGGCGATGGTCAGGCCCAGCCCGATCCACAGGATGGGTCGCAACAGCAACCGCTCCTCGACCCACCGGGCGCCGGACGCCATGTATTGCAGCACCACCGCGATCGACAGCGCCACCCCGGCCGCGAAGCCGCCGCCCGGCAGGTCGTGCCCGCGCAGGAAGAGGTGCACCGCCAGGACGATGACGAACGGGAACATCCAGCGCATCACCACGCGCGGAATCAGCATCGTGTCGCGCAGCATATCGCCGGGCGCGGCGCCCTCGGTGCTCGCATCCGCACGGTCTTGGGCCTGCTTCTGGTCGGTCGCCGCCAGGCTGTCGTCTGCGGGCCGGAACCGGCGCAGCAGGGCCAGGACGGTCAGGCCGACGATGCCCAGCACCGTGATCTCGCCGAACGTGTCGAAGGCCCGGAAGTCCACGAGGATGACGTTGACGACATTGCGCCCGCCGCCGTCGCTGTAGGCGCGCTCGACGAAGAAGCGCGAGATGCCCTCGACGAGCGGCGGCCGGATCATGACGGCGTAGGCCACCGTGGCCAGCGCCAGGCCGGCGGCCACGGCAATGACCAGATCCACCTGCCGCCGCCGACGCGAACGACGCTGCTCGGCGTCCGACACCCGAACGTCCTCCCGTCGCTTGGGCAGCCAGCGCAAGCCCAGCAGCAGCAGCACGGTGGTCACCACCTCGACCAGCAGCTGGGTGATGGCCAGGTCCGGCGCCGACAGCCAGACGAACGACAGGCAGCTGACCAGCCCCGCCCCGCCCATCAGCACGCCGGCGGCCAGGCGGTGATACTTGGCCTGCCAGGCGGCGGCGACAGCACAGCCGCCGCCGACCAGCCAGAGGCCCGCAAAGGCGTAGTCCGACGGCGCAGGCGCGGACCAGTCAGGCTGGATCGGCAGTCCGCTCGCCACGGCCGCCGCCGCGCCGGCCAGCAGCGCCACCAGCACCACGGCCCGCAGCTGCGGCTGCATGCGATCCGCGCCCAGGACCCGCTCGACCCAACGGGCGCCCTTGACGATGCCGGTCATCGCCTTCTCGAACAGATAGCCGCCGTTCAGGCGACGCAGATGCAGCAGCCCGCCACGCGTGTTGGCGGCCAGCGCCTTGCCGAACACGAGGTACAGCACGCCTCCGCCGCACAGGGCCAGCACGCTCAACAGCAGCGGGATGTTGAAGCCGTGCCACAGCGCGAGGCTGTAATAGGGCGGGTTCGGTCCCGCCACCGAGACGACGGCGCTGCGCAGGAACGGACCGACGGTCAGGGCCGGGGCGACGCCGACCAGCAGGCACAGCGCCACCAGGATCTCGACCGGCCGCCGCATCCAGGCTGGCGGCTCGTGCGGCGTGCGGTCCAGCAGGGTCGGCGGCGGGCCGAAGAAGGTCGCCAGGATGAAGCGCAGCGAATAGAGCACCCCGAACGCGCTGGCCAAGGTGGCCAGGACCGGCAGCACGCTGTTCAGCGCGTGGCCGTTGCCGCCGGACACCACCTCGGCCAGGAACATCTCCTTGGACAGGAAGCCGTTCAGCAGCGGCACGCCGGCCATGGCCGCGGCGGCGACGATCGCAAGGGTCCCCGTGATCGGCATGTAGCGATAGAGGCCGCTCAACTTGCGCATGTCGCGCGTGCCGGCCTCGTGGTCGATGATGCCGGCGGCCATGAACAGCGAGGCCTTGAAGGTCGCGTGATTGATGGTGTGGAAGATCGCCGCCACCGCCCCCAGCGGCGAGCCCAGGCCTAGCAGCAGGGTGATCAGGCCCAGGTGGCTGATGGTCGAATAGGCCAGCAAGCCCTTGAGATCATGCTGGAAGATGGCGCACCAGGCGCCCAGCAGCAGCGTCGCCACGCCCGCCCCGCCGACGACGAAGTACCAGGTGTCGGTCTGGCCGAAGATCGGCCACATGCGCAGCAGCAGGAAGATGCCGGCCTTCACCATCGTCGCCGAGTGCAGATAGGCGCTGACCGGCGTCGGCGCGGCCATGGCGCGCGGCAGCCAGAAGTGGAACGGGAACTGCGCGCTCTTGGTCAGGGCGCCCAGCAGGATCAGGCCCAGGGCCGGGACGTAGCGCGGATCGGCCAGGATCTGGCCCTTGGCAGCGAGAACCACATCGAGATCGTAGCTGCCGACGATGGCGCCCAGCAGGATCATGCCGACCAGCAGAGCCAGGCCGCCCAGCGCCGTGACCGTCAGCGCCATCCGCGCGCCCTCACGCGCGGCGGGGTTCTGGTGCCAGTAGCCGATCAGCAGGAAGGAAAAGAGGCTGGTCAGCTCCCAGAAGACGGCCAGCTGGATCAGGTTGCCCGACAGCACCACGCCCTGCATCGCGCCCATGAAGGCCAGCAAGAACGAGAAGAACCGCGGCACCGGGTCCTTGGGCGACATGTAGTAGCGCGCATACAGCACGACCAACGCGCCGATCCCCAGGATCAGGGCGCAGAAGATCCACGACAGCCCGTCCAGCCGCAGCACCAGATCGACGCCCAGGGTCGGTAGCCAGGGGATTTCCAGACGCAGGATCTCGCCGTCGGCGAACATCGGCCATAGCGCGCCCAGACTGGCCAGGCAGACCAGCGCGACCATCCACGACAGGATGGCGGCCGACGTGCGGGCGTGGCGCGGCAATCCGGCCGCGATGGCAGCGCCCAGGAACGGCGCCGCCAAAATCAGGAGTATCAGGACATTGGAAGACAAACGGTCGGCAGCCCCCGCCATGAGAAAGACCTGAGCGAAGCTGCGCCCAGAAGGTTCCAGAGCCAGGATAGATGCCGGTTCCGCGCGTTAAAGTAACAAAATATTCCAGGCCACGTCACGCGCAGTCGCGATCCGACGCCAAGGTAATTCTCATCACCTCTGCCAACACGCCATGAGCCGTCTTTCGGAGACTAGCGCGCTCGCCCCTTCAGGGCGCGCGCCACGACCGGCGCCAGGGCCTGGCCGATCCGCTGGGCGCCCGCCGCGTTCGGGTGGATGCCGTCGCGCTGCATGAGGGCCCGGTCTCCCCTCACCTCCGCCAGCATGTTGCCGTAGAGGGGCACGCCGAACTCCCGCGCCAGGCCTTGATAGACGGCGTTGAACTCGCGGGCGTAGGTCGCGCCGATGGACGCCGGCGCCTCCATCCCGACCAGGACGACGGCGACGCCCTTCGCTCTCAGCTTCTGCAGGATCTTGCGCAGATTGGCCTTCGTCTGGGCCGGCTCGACGCCCTGCAGCAGGTCGTTGCCGCCCAGCGCCACCACGCATAGCCGGGTATCCTTGGCCACGCTGAAATCGATGCGCGCCAGGCCGCCGCCGCTGGTGTCGCCCGATACGCCGGCGGCGCGGACCACCGCCGAGACCCCTATCCGGCCGAGCGCCGCCTGCAGCTGCGCGGGCATGGCGTCACGGGCCGGCAACCCCAGCCCCGCGGTGATCGAGTCGCCCAGCACGGTCACGACCGGCGGCTTCGGCGCCGCGGCGATCTGGGTCAACAGGCCAAGGCCCAGCAAAAAATGGCGGCGATCGGGAAAACGCTGGGCGGTCGGGTTCATATCTTCCTATGTAGTCCGACAGCCGGCGGAACAAGGACCGGCCTTGCAGGAAACCCGATGACCGCCGACGTCCATTCCGCGCCCCTGGTTCTCGACGACGTCGCCCTGACCCTGCCCTCCGCCGCCGGCCCGGTGAACATCCTGAAGGGCGTGAGCCTGACCGTGACACCGGGCGAGCGCGTGGCCATCATCGGTCCCTCGGGCTCGGGCAAGTCCTCCCTGATCGCGGTCGGGGCCGGACTGGAAGAACCGACCGGCGGCGGCGTGCGCCTGTTTGGCCAGGACCTTGCCAGGCTGAACGAGGACGGTCGCGCCCGCCTGCGCCGAGGTCGGGCGGCTCTGGTCTTCCAAAGCTTCCACCTGCTGCCCAACATGACCGCCGAGGAGAACGTCGCCACGCCCCTGGAAATCGCCGGCGCCCGCGACGCCATCGTCACGGCGCGCGACTGGCTGGCCCGGGTCGGACTGGCCCAGCGCCTGACGCACTATCCCCATCAGCTGTCGGGCGGCGAGCAGCAGCGCGTCGCTCTGGCGCGCGCGCTGGCCGCCCGCCCCGCCCTGCTGTTCGCCGACGAGCCGACCGGCAATCTGGACAGCGCCACCGCCGCATCGGTCGCCGACCTAATGTTCAACCTCGTCGCCGAGGTCGGCGCCGCCCTGGTCATGGTCACCCACGATCCGACCCTGGCCACGCGCGCCGACCGCATCGTGCGGATGGCCGACGGGCGCATCGCCGCGTGAACGTTCCCTTCCTCGCCTTCCGCCTGGCCGCCCGCGAGCTGCGCTCGGGCGTTCGCGGCTTTCGCATCTTCCTGGCCTGTCTGGCGCTGGGCGTGGCGGCCAACGCCGCCCCCGGCTCGACCGCCCAGGCCTTCCGCCCGGGCCCCGTGAAAGATCTGGAGAGCGGAATGGGAACATATTGTCACAACAGTTGGAGCTTTTTCATTCCTTATATTGCTCATTACGTAACCACCTGCGAGAGTTCTCCTCTTTCACGCGCTTCCTTAATCTCCCGAGCTGTTCTCTTTCCCGATCCAACTTCCTCGCCGTACTTATATTTCATATAAGGTGAGGTGGAGCCGAGAGCCGGAGAGCCCGGAACACGAAGTGACGCGTCAAAGACCTGAAATTCGAGCTCTTTAGTTAATACGCCCTGGAGGGCAAATAGACCTATCATGCCCGGAGGGTATTCTTCCCTGCAGGTTTCTACGAATTTTCTTCCTGCATCGAATATTTTTTCGAGCTGAGACTCTCGCATGGTTGCACCGTAGTGACCGACTTCGATGTTCTGGTGGTCGAGGTTTGCCTGGAGCTGCTCTTCGGCTGGCAGGCGGAGCAGGCCGTCAAGATCGGTCTGGATTCGGCGGTCGAAGCCCAGAAGGTCGACCACATCGTCAAGTGGGGACCAGAAGTAGTTGGCGTTGAACAATCCTCCCAGCGCCACTTCCTCGATCGTAGCTTCTT
>CAZRPD010000022.1:0-43122 GCA_964601775.1 uncultured Caulobacter sp.
AGCGCGCCGAGCCGGGACCGCGGGAAGCGCTGAGCTATCCGCGGTCCCGGCTCTTCCCCCGGCTTTCGCCGGGGTTCGGCCGGGATGACAGTTTTACGGAAGATCAGAAGAAGCCCAGGGCCTTGGGGCTGTAGCTGACCAGCATGTTCTTGGTCTGCTGGTAGTGGTCGAGCATCATCTTGTGGGTCTCGCGACCCACGCCCGACTGCTTGTAGCCGCCGAAGGCCGCGTGGGCCGGATAGGCGTGGTAGCAGTTGGTCCAGACGCGGCCGGCCTGGATGCCCCGGCCGAAGCGGTAGGCGCGGGTCCCGTCGCGGGTCCACACCCCGGCGCCCAGGCCAAAGGCGGTGTCGTTGGCGATCTCCAGCGCCTCGGCCTCGGTCTTGAAGGTGGTCACCGCCAGCACCGGGCCGAAGATCTCCTCCTGGAAGATCCGCATCTTGTTGTGGCCCTCGAACACGGTCGGCTCGACATAGTAGCCGTCGGCCAGCTGACCGGGGAGGATCTTGCGCTTGCCGCCGGCCAACAGCTTGGCGCCCTCGTTCTGGCCGATGTCCATGTAGCCGAGGATCTTGTTCAGCTGCTCTTCCGACGCCTGGGCGCCGATCATGGTGGCGGGGTCGAGCGGGCTGCCCTGGACCACGGCGTTGACGCGTTTCAGCGCCTTTTCCATGAACCGCTCATAGATCGACTCCTGGACCAGCGCCCGGCTGGGGCATGTGCAGACCTCGCCCTGGTTCAGGGCGAACATGGTGAAGCCCTCCAGCGCCTTGTCGAGGAAGTCGTCATCCTCGCGGGCCACGTCGTCGAAGAAGATGTTCGGCGACTTGCCGCCCAGCTCCAGGGTGACGGGGATCAAGTTATGGCTGGCATATTGCATGATCAGCCGGCCGGTCGAGGTCTCGCCGGTGAAGGCGATCTTGGCGATGCGCGGGCTGGACGCCAGCGGCTTGCCGGCCTCGACGCCGAAGCCGTTGACGATGTTGAGCACGCCGGCCGGCAGGAGGTCGCCGATCAGCTCGGCCCAGACCATGATCGAGGCCGGGGTCTGTTCGGCGGGTTTCAGCACCACGCAGTTGCCGGCCGCCAGGGCCGGGGCCAGCTTCCAGCAGGCCATCAGCAGCGGGAAGTTCCACGGGATGATCTGGCCGACCACGCCCAGCGGCTCGTGGAAGTGATAGGCGATGGTGTCGTGGTCGATCTCGGAGATCGAGCCTTCCTGGCTGCGCAGGCAGCCGGCGAAGTAGCGGAAGTGGTCGATGGCCAGCGGGATGTCGGCGGCCAGAGTCTCGCGGATCGGCTTGCCGTTGTCCCAGGTCTCGGCCGTGGCCAGGGTTTGGAGGTTCTCCTCCATGCGGTCGGCGATGCGCAGCAGGATGCGCGAGCGGTCGGCGGCGCTGGTGTTGGCCCAACCGGTCTTGGCGGCGTGGGCGGCGTCCAGGGCGCGCTCGATGTCGACGTCCTGCGAGCGGGCGATCTCGCAGATCTTCCGGCCGTGGATGGGCGAGCTGTTGTCGAAATAGCGGCCGTCGGCCGGGGCGACCCACTGGCCGCCGATGAAATTGTCGTAGCGGGCCTTGAACGGCGGGCGCGACAGCGAGTCGATGAACTCGGGCTTGGTCATGGCTTCCTCCATGCGCCTGATGGCGTCTTGGAGTCAGATTGACCCTGTCCTTGATCTGCGGCGCCCCTCGGCCGTGGGGGGTCCAGGCGACTGTCTCAGATGTGAGACAGGTTCAGTGGAATTCGCGATCCCGCGTCAGGTCCAGGCGCTTCATGCGCCGGTGCAGGGTGGCGCGGGACAGACCCAAGAGCGCCGCGGCGGCCGAGACATTGCCACCGGCCTGGCTCAGCGCCCGGCGGACAGCGGCCCGTTCCGCTCCATCCAGGTCGGCCGAGCGATCCGGCGAGGGCAGGCCGCGCTTGATCGCCTCGTCGGTCAGTTTCAGGGCCAGGCGCGCGGCGCGGGTGGCGCCGATCACCAGGTCGTCGCCGTCCACCGCCAGCATCGGCGCCGAGGCCCGCTCGGCCCCGGTTTCGGGCAGCAGCACGATGCGCGCGCCGGGGAAGGTCTCGCGGAAAGCCCGCGCCTCGATCCGCCGCGCGGCGTCGGTGACGGCTCGCTCGACCAGGCCGGTGACGCCCTCCAGGCCCGGACGGCACGAGGAGACGTCCAGCGCGCCGGCCAGCCGGCCGCCGGCGTCGAACAGCGGCGAGACGGTGCAGGACAGGCCGATATTGCGGGTGTGGAAATGCTGGTCGCGGTGGATGGTCAGCACCCGCTGCTCGGTGATGCAGGTGCCGATGCCGTTGGTGCCTTCGCTGGCCTCGCTCCACACCGCGCCTTCCCACAGGCCCCAGCGGCGGAAGACCGCGTCGTCGCCGGCCATGCCGCGCCGGTCGACCGGCACGCCGTCGGCATTGGTCAGCAGCACGCAGCAGCCGGCGTCGCCGACCGCCTGGAACAGGGCGTCCAGATTGTCCTGCGCGGCCAGCAGCAGGCTGCCCAGCTGCTCGCGGGCGATGCGCAGTTCGGGACCGCTCAGGGTCTCGGGCGGCTTGCGGTTTTCGGGGTCGAGATGGTGCTGGGTCAGGCAGCGCCGCCAGGACGCGGCGACGGGCGACAGGGCGGGCGCGGCGCCATCGCGCAGCACCGACAGCACCCGTTCGGCGTGACGCGCCGTTGCGGCCATCCTTGTCCTCCCTGTGTGTTGTCCACAGCATGACGCTGGGAAAGCCTCCAGCGCAAGTGTGACGTTTTGGGGTCGGCGGGTCCCCGTTTCGGGCGTAAAGCCTCCGCTCCTGCTCTTCCCGAGGACGTCTTCCCATGCTGCTCGCGCTGTCCACCTGGTCCGAGATCGAGGCCCGCATCCAGACCGACAAGACCGTGGTGGTGCCGATCGGCTCCAACGAGCAGCACGGTCCGACGGGCCTCCTGGGCACCGACTGGCTGTGCCCGGAGATCATCGCCCACGAGGCCAGCAAGCGGGCGAACGACAAGATCCTGGTGGCCCCGACCTTCAATATCGGCATGGCCCAGCATCACCTGGCCTTCCCGGGCACCATCTTCCTGCGGCCCTCGACCTTCATCGCCGCGATCGGCGACTGGGTGCGCTCGCTGGGGGCGCACGGCTTCACGCGGATCTATTTCCTGAACGGCCATGGCGGCAATGTCGCCTCGATCGAGGCGGCGTTTTCCGAGATCTACGCCGACTATAGCTTCCGCCAGGCGCGTGCGCCGTTCGCCCTGAAGCTGAAGAACTGGTGGGACCTGGCCGGCGTCAACGCCCTGGCCAACCGCCAATTCCCGACCGGCCACGGCAGCCACGCCACGCCGTCCGAGATCGCCGTGACCCAGTGGGCCTATCCCGAGACCATCAAGACCACGGCCTATGAGCCGAAGGTCGCGCCGATGGGTCCGATCCGCGAGGCGCTGGACTTCCGCGCCCGCTTCGCCGACGGCCGCATGGGCTCGGACCCCGCTCAGGCGACCCCGGAGAAGGGCGGCGAACTGGTCGACATGGCGGCCAAGGCCCTGATCGAGGACCTGGCGGCGTTCGGAGCGGAAAAGGCGCCTGCTTAAGCCTCCACCACCCTGCGCTCCAGCGCCGGCTGGCCGTGGCGGGCGGCCATGATCTCGCCGATCACCGCCACGGCGACCTCGAACGGGGCCTTGCCGCCCAGGTCCAGACCGATCGGGGCGCGCAGCTTGGCGAAGTCGCGCTCGGTCAGGCCCGCGGCGCGCGCCCGGGCGATCCGCTCGGGCAGGCGTCGCCTTGCGCCCAGCAGGCCGACATAGGGCGCGGGCGAGGGCAGGGCGGCCATCAGGGCCTCGTGGTCGTGCTCCAGGTCGTGGCCGCAGATCGCCACGGCGGTCCAGCGGTCCAGGCCGATCGCGGCCAGGGCCTCGGAAACCGGTTCGCGGCGATAGGCCACGCCCGGCAGCGGCGGCGGCGCGGCGGGACCCTTGGGGCGCACCAGCCAGGTCTCGAAGCCGGCTTGCGCGCCCAGGCTGGCCGTGGCCAGGGCGGTGGGATCGGCGCCCAGCACCACCAGGCGCGGAACCGGGTCGTAGGCGCGCTCGAAGGCGCCGGCCCAAGGCGCCTGTGGCTCCTCGACACATAGACGCCGTGCGCCGTCGCTGAGCCAGAAGGCCGGCGCGCGGGCGGCGGCCAGGTCCAGCAAGGTCCGAACGGCGGGATCGTCGGGTCCGATCTTTTCGACCAGGATCTCGATGCGCGCGCCGCACAGCAGGCGGATGTCCGGCCAGGGACTGCCTTCGCCGTAAACGAGACGCCGGGGGCGGCCGTCCTCCAGGCAGGCGCGGGCGTGGGCCTCGACATCGGCCTCGATGCAGCCGCCCGACAAAAAGCCCGAAACAATTTTTTCGCCGAACACCATCTGGGCGCCGACCGGTCGAGGTCCGCCGCCCCCCAGGGCGGTGATCGTCGCCAGGGCGGCCGGACCCCGTGAAAGCGCCGCAGACAAGGCCGGACGGGCGTCTTCGACCATGCCGTGCAGGGGCCAGGCAGAGGCGAAATCGGCGTCGAAGCGATCGGTCGTCATCGGGTCGACTTTAACCCCTCGGCAAGGTTCCAGAAACCGGATGTTCAAACCTTGGCGCGTACCGTTGGCATCTGTTGTGGTTTTTGGCGCACGGATGGCGATGTCCATTTCGGTTTCAAAACTTGGTCTGGCTGCGGCCCAGTTCGGTCTCGACGGCGGAAGCTCGTCGGCGCCGCGCGGTCGCTCGCCGGAAGCCGAAACCCGCGACATGCTCAACATCGCCTGCCGTGCGGGCTTGTCGGTTCTGGACGCCTCGGGCCTGTACGGCCGCGCCGAGACCTTGCTGGGCGACCTCATTCCGCGTCCAGTGCCGTTCCGCGTCACGATCGCCGCCGCCCGCGCCGACCGCGGTCCCGACTATGTCGAGGCCGAGGCCCGCGCCACCCTGCGCCGCCTGGGCGTCGAACGCGCCGACTCGATCATCGTCCATTCGCCCGCCGAGCTGTGCGGCGTGCATGGCGGCGCCCTGTGGGACCGCCTGCAGCGCCTGAAGGACCAGGGCCTGTTCGCCAAGATCGGCGTCGCCGCCCACGCCACCGACGATCCGGTCGGCGTCGCGCGCCGCTTCAAGCCCGACATCCTGCAAGCGCCCGCCAGCCTGCTGGACCAGCGCCTGCTGGCCGACGGCTCGCTGCAACGCATCGCCGGCATGGGCGTCGAGGTGCACCTGCGCTCGATCTTCCTGAACGGCCTGCTGTTCCTGCCGCCCGATCGCGTCCCGGCTCAACTGAAGGGCGCCTCGGGCCGTCTGTCGCGCGTGCGCCGGATGATCGCCGAGGGGCGCTCGGACCCGCTTCAGGCCGCCCTGGGCTTTGCTTTGTCGCGTCCCGAAGGTTCGGCCGTCCTGGTCGGCTGCAACTCGGCCGCCGAGCTGTCGGCCGTGGTCGCCGCCGCCTCCAGCCCGCCACCGGACCTGGACTGGGACGACATGGCCATCGACGATCCGGTCGCGCTCGACCCGCGACGTTGGGTCGCCTGACCAAACCCTAGAATCACGTTCGAGACTGCTTGCAGATCGTGGTCGCTCACGCGTCCGCGATCGCTCGTTCATGTCTCGTAAGTTTTTGATTTACCTGGATTTTATGAATCCCGTCTAGCTTGTCCCCAACGAAGGGAGACGCGTCATGATCCTCGCCGTCCTGCAGGCCCGCATGGGGTCGTCCCGGCTGCCGGGCAAGTCGATGGCCACCCTCCAGGGCGAGCCGATGATCGTGCGCCAGCTGGAGCGTCTGCGGGACGCGCGCTGCCTCTCGAAAATCATCGTCGCCACCAGCCAGGACGCGGCCGACGACGCGTTGGCCGGCTTCCTGGTCTCGCGGGGCTACACGGTCAATCGCGGAGCCGGCGCCGACATTCTGGCGAGGATCGCGCGCTGCGCCGAGGCGATCAGCTCGGTCGATCACGTGGTTCGGGTGAAGGGCGACGCGCCGTTCATGGATCCGGGCGTGGTCGACGAGGCTGTCCGCCTGGCCCTGGCCAGCGGCGCCGACTACACCTCCAACCGCGTGCATCGCACCTATCCGGCCGGTCTCGAGGTCGAGGTGATCAAGGCCTCGGTGCTGCGCGCCGCCGCCGCCGAGGAGCGCGACCCGCAGGCCCGCATCTCGCCAACCGCCGCCATCCGCAGCCAGCCTGACCGCTGGAGCCAGGCCCATCTGCGCGCGGCGCGGGACTGGTCGAAGCTGGACTGGCGGGTCAAGACCGCTGCGGACCTGGCCTTCGCGCGCTCGGTCTATGACGCTTTGCACCCGGTCGATCCGGGCTTCCGGATGACCGACGTGTTGGACCTGGTGGAGAGCCGCCAGGACATTGGGCGGTTCGCGGCCTGATACTCTGTGCGTCCTTCGAGGCCCGCTGCGCGGGCGCCTCAGGATGAGGACCATTTCTGAATCCCTCATCCTGAGGTGCGAGGCGAAGCCGAGCCTCGAAGGACGCAGAGCGCCTACTTCCAAGCCCCGTAGGGATCCACCGACGCCTTGCCCAGCGCCTGGGCCACCGCCGGGTGGGTGAGCTCCCCGTTCAGGACGTTGAGTCCCCGCGCCAGGTGGACATTGGCCTTCAGCGCATCCAGGCCCTTGTCGGCCAAGGCCAGGCCGAACGGCAGGGTCGCGTTGCCAAGGGCTTCCGACGACGTCCGTGGCGCGGCGCCCGGCATGTTGGCCACGCAGTAGTGGACGACGCCGTCGACGACATAGGTCGGCTCGGCGTGGGTGGTCGGCTTGCTGGTCTCGAAGCAGCCGCCTTGGTCGATCGAGACGTCGACCAGCACCGAGCCGGGCTTCATCTGCGACAGGTGCTCGCGGCGGACCAGCTTGGGGGCGGCCGCGCCGGCCGTCAGCACCGCGCCGATCACGACGTCGGCCTTGAGGATCTCTTCCTCCACCGCGCCAAAGGTCGAATAGCGGGTCAGGATGCGGCCTTGATACAGGTCGTCCAGCTCGCGCATGCGCGGGATCGAGCGCTCCAGAACCACGACCTCGGCGCCCAGGCCGGCGGCCATGCGTGCGGCGTTGGCGCCGACGACGCCGCCGCCCAGCACGACCACGCGGGCCGGCGGCACGCCGGGCACGCCCGACAGCAGCAGGCCCATGCCGCCGTTGTGCTTCAAGAGGCTCTCGGCCGCCGAATAGATGGCGATGCGACCGGCCACTTCCGACATCGGGGCCAGCAGCGGCAGGCCGCCGTTCGCGTCGGTGACGGTCTCATAGGCGATGGCCGCCGCGCCACTTTTCAGCAGGCCTTCGGTCTGGGCCGGGTCGGGCGCCAGGTGCAGGTAGGTGAACAGGATGTGGCGCGGCTCGAGCTTTTCCCACTCGACCTTCTGCGGTTCCTTGACCTTCACGATCATGTCCGCGCCGGCGAAGACGGCGGCGGCGTCCGGGGCGATGGTCGCGCCAGCCTTCACATAGGCCGCGTCGGCATAGCCGGCGCCGAGGCCCGCGCCGGTCTGGACCAGGACGGTATGGCCGTGCCCGACATATTCGCGGACGGCGGTGGGAGTGAGGCCGACCCGGTGCTCGCCCGGTTTGATCTCGGATGGGACGCCAACGCGCATGTGCTTCCTCCAAAAGCGCTTTGTCGAAACTGTGCGCTCAGCCGCGTGCAGTTTCCCTGAGGATTTCGTAGGCCCGCCTCGCTATCGCGCAGGAATCCTGCGTGATAAGCTTTGCCGATGAAGAAAGCTGCCGTGAACCTGGATGGTTTCGACCGGAAGCTCCTCCACCTGCTGCAGCGGCGAGGACGGGCCAGCTATGTGGAAATGGCCGAGGCGGCGAATCTTTCCGAATCCGCCTGCCTGCGCCGCGTGCGGGCGCTGGAGGAGGCCGGGGTCATCAGCCGCTATGCCGCGGTGATCGACGAGCGTGCGGTGGGCCTGCCGCTCAGCGTCTTCGTCACCGTCACCCTGTCGTCCCAGGCCGAGGCCACGCTCAGCGCCTTCGAGAAAGCCGTCGCCAACGTGCGTGAGGTGGCCGAGTGCTACCTGATGACCGGCGGCTCGGACTATCTGCTGCGGCTGGTGGTGCGGGATGTCGATGACCTGGAGCGGGTGCATTCGCAGGAGCTGACCCGCATCCCCGGCGTCGTGCGCGTCAGCTCCAGCATTGCGATGCGAACAGTCGTTAAGCGCGTCGAACTGCCGCTGTAGCTGTATCGTTAACCGTTCTTGAGCGGTTCAGATTCTAGCGTTCGCCGACTTCAGATCACGTCGGGGGACGAGATGGTTTCGAGACGACTCCTGCTGGGGGCTCTGGCGGGCCTCGCCGCGCCGGCGATCGCGTTCGCCGAGGGCGACGGCCCCGCGCCCAGCCTGCTGACCAAGAAGGGCCGCCGCACGCGCTCGGCCCTCAAGCATCAGGCCACCGACAAGGCCGCGCTAGACAAGGCGCTGGCGGAGGTCAAGCCGCTGGAGGCCCATCCGGCCGTCCACGTCCCGGCCGCCGAACCCGCCGTCACGCCGGACGAAGCTCTTGGGCGCCTCAAGCACGGCAACGCCATCTATGCCCGCGGCGGCGCCAACCTGATGCTGCCGACCACGGCCCGCATCGCCGAGCTGTCGCAGGGCCAGCATCCGTTTGCGGTGGTCATCGGCTGCGCCGACAGCCGCACGGCGCCGGAACTGGTCTTCGACTGCAATATGGGCGAGCTGTTCGTCGTCCGCGTGGCCGGCTCGACCGTCGGCCGCGAGGGCCTGGGCTCGATCCTCTACGCCGTCGAGCATCTGGGCGCGCCGCTGGTCGTCGTGCTGGGCCACACCAAGTGCGGCGCGGTCGGCGCGGCCGTGGACGTCGCCAAGAAGCACACCGAGATGCACGGGGCGCTGCAGGAGATGGTGCTGCCGATCATCCCGGCCGTGCTGGAAGCCGACGAGACCCATCCCTCCGACCTGCAGGACGCCGCCATCCGCCGCAACGTCCGCGACATCGCCGGCCGTCTCAAGCGCGCCGACGAGGTCCTGACCGAACGCATCGCCGACGGCCGCCTGAAGGTGGTCTCGGCCTGCTACGACCTGGGCACGGGGGTCGTGAGCTTCGACGCCTGACCCTGTCATCTACCTGCCGTTGACCCCTGCCCCGGCTTAGGTTCAAGTCGCCCCAACAAAAGCATGATCGCGTGGGGTTACGGATGTCGACGGATGAGACGCCGCCGGAAGGCGCTTCCAACGGCGCCGCGAAGGGCAAGTCTTTCAAGGATCGCTGGACGACGCTGCGCGATGGCGTCGCTTCCCGTTGGCCCGCCGGGCTGAAAGGCCCGGTGGCGATCGCCGTGGCGGCGGCCCTCGTCGCGGGTTTCGGCGGCGGTTTCGCGGTCGGCAAGGGCGGCTGGTTCTTTGGCGGCGGCGGCAAGCCGGCCGGCGTCGAATCGGTCAAGGGCGAGGCCTGGTCGCTGTTCGGCAAGCCGCGCGGCGCCGGCGCGCCCCGTCGTGGCATCCCCAAGCCTGAAGGGTTCGCCGTCTGGCAGACCCGCGTCGACAGCAGCGGCGCCGATCCGCTGGCCTGTATCCGCATGTCCAAGGACCTGGACGCCTCGAAATCCTATGCCGACTTCGTGCTGGTCTCGCCGGATCTGGGTCGTCAGCCGTCGGTCCGCGTCAAGGGCGACGAACTGTGCCTGGGCGGCATCGGCTTCACCGACCATCGCGTGACCCTGCTGAAGGGTCTTCCGGGTAAAGGCGGCGAGACCCTGGCCGCCAATGCCGACGTCGACTTCACCTTCGGTGAGAAGCCGCCGTATGTGGGCTTCGCCGGCGACGGCGTGATCCTGCCGCGCGAAGAGGCCGACGGCGTCGGCATCGAGACCATCAACGTCCAGACCCTGGCCGTCGAGGTCTGGCGCGTGCCGGACCGCAACCTGGTCCGCAAGTCGATCACCGCGCCTGATCCCACCGGCGAAGGCGACTGGGCCGGCGACTATGGCGAGGATTCCGTCGGCGACGACGGCCGCCGCGTCTGGAAGGGGACCGTCCAGGTCACCGGCGGCGCTACCGGCCAGAAGGCCACCACCGTCTTCCCGCTGGGCGCGGTGCTGAAGGACATGAAGGCCGGCGCCTTCGTCATCAAGGCGCGCGACGCCTCGGGCGCGCGCGATCCCGACGAGGAGAACGGCGACAACAATCCCGCCCAGGCCCGCCGCTGGATCGTGTTCACCGACATGGCCATGCTGGCCTATGACGGCTCGGAAAGCCTGGACGTCGTGGTCCGCTCGCTGAAGACCGCCAAGACCCTGTCGGGCGTGCGCGTGGCCCTGGTCGCCGCCGACGGCGAGTCCCTGGCCGAAAGCAGCAGCGACGCCGAGGGCCGCGTGCGCTTCCTGCGTCCCCTGTTGAAGGGCCAGGGCGCCGAGCGCGCCAAGATGGTCATGGCCTATGGCCCGCAGGGTGATCTGGCCGTGCTGGACCTGGACCGCTCGCCGGTCGACCTGTCCAAGCAGGGCGTCGGCGGCCGCACCGAGGGCGGCGTCGGCGGGCGCAGCGTCGCCTCCGACATCGACGGCTATCTCTATGCCGACCGCGGCATCTATCGCCCCGGCGAAACGGTGCACCTGACCGCCATGGTCCGCGACCGGATGGCCAAGGCCGTCTCGGACCGCAAGGGCGAGATCGTCGTCAAGCGGCCCTCGGGCGTGGAGTTCAAGCGCTATCCGTTCGGCCAGGCCAATGCCGGCGCCGTGCTGGCGGACATCGCTCTGCCGCGTTCTGCGCCCCGTGGTCGGTGGACCGCCGAACTGAAGATCGAGGGCATCGAGGAGGCGTCGGGTTCGCTGTCGTTCTCGGTCGAGGACTTCGCCCCGCAACGCCTGGCCGTCACCGCGACGGGTCAGGAAGCCAACCCGGTGCGCGCCGGCGAGACCCGCCAAGTCGACGTCTCGGCCCGCTTCCTTTACGGCGCGCCTGGGGCTGGCCTGCAGACCCAGGGCGAGGCCCGCCTGCGCGTGGACACCGACCCGTTCCCGGCCTTCAAGGGCTATGAGTGGGGCGACCAGTCCAAGCCGTTCGACGAGAAATATATCGACCTGGGCACCACCGTCACCGACGGCGAGGGCCGGGCGATCCTGTCGGTCGGCACCAGCGAGGCCGGCGACAGCGCCCAGCCGCTGATGGCCGCCGTCACCGCCTCGGTGTTCGAGCCCGGCGGCCGTCCGGTCCGCGAGAGCGTGGACCTGAAGGTGCGCGGCAAGGCGCTGTACTACGGCGTCAAGGTCGACCAGGGCGAGGCCGGCAAGGGCGATCCGCCCGTCAGCCTCGACATCATCGCCGTCAACGCCGCCGGCCAGCGCGTGGGCGCGACCGCGACCTACACCCTGGTCGCCGAGCGCTGGGACTATGACTGGTTCCAGCAGAACGGACGCTGGCAGTGGCGGCGCACCAGCCGCGACGCCATCGTGGCCAAGACGCAGGTCAATATCGGCGCGGGCTCGCCCGCCAAGATCACCCGCCGCCTGGGCTGGGGCGACTATCGCCTGGAGATCGAAGGCGCCGACGGCGCGCGCACCGTCACCCGGTTCTCGGCCGGCTGGGGCTCGCCCGCCAAGGAAGGCGAAGCCCCCGATGTGGTCCGCGTGTCCGCCGGGACCAAGACCTATGCGCAAGGCGACATGGTCGAGATCACGCTGAAGCCGCCCTATGCCGGCGAGGCCCAGATCGCGGCGCCCCGCGCCCGCGGGACCGCCTCGAAGGCGCCCGGGGTCGGCGAGAACGCCCCCACCGTGCCCCAGAGGGCAACCGCCGCCTGGGGCGGCGGGGCCTATGTCATGGTCAGCGTCGTGCAGCCGCGCGACCCGGTCGCCTCGCCCAAGCCGCGGCGCGCCCTGGGTCTGGTTTATGTCCCGATCGACCCCAAGGGCCGCAAGCTGACGGTTGACCTGGGTACACCCACCAAGATCGACAGCAAGGCCCCGGTCGAGATCCCGGTGAAGGTGTCGGGCATGGGCCTGGGCCAAAAGGCACGCGTCACCATCGCCGCCGTGGACGAGGGCATCCTGCGCCTGACCCACCAGGACAGCCCCGATCCGGTGAAGTGGTACTTCGGCAAGCGGGCGCTGACCCTCAGCTATCGCGACGACTACGGCCGCCTGCTCGACCCGAACCTGGGCGCGCCGGCCAACGTCAACTTCGGCGGCGACGAGATCGGCGGCGAGGGCCTGACCGTCACCCCGATCAAGACCGTGGCCCTGTGGTCGGGCGTGGTCGAGACCGGCTTCGACGGCAAGGCGGTGATCAAGCTGCCGGCCGCCGACTTCAACGGCGAGCTACGTCTCCAGGCCGTGGCCTGGACCGACACCGCCGTCGGCTCGGCGTCCAAGCCGCTGACCGTGCGCCAGCCGGTGGTGGCCGATCTCAACCTGCCGCGCTTCCTGGCGCCGGGGGATGAGGCCTACGCCACGCTGGAACTGCACAATGTGGAGGGCAAGCCGGGCGCCTACACCGCCGAGGCCTTCTCGACCAATGGCCTGAAGGTCGCCTTCAAGAAGGTGTTCCAGCTGATCCTGGGCCAGCGCATCGCCGAAAAGATCCCCTTCCTGGCGCCGGACGTCACCGGCATCGGCAAGATCGGCTTCAAGGTCGCCGGCCCGGGCTTCTCGACCCAGAAGGACTATCCGATCCAGACCCGCCTGGGCTGGGGCGACATCGTGCGCACCACCACCGAGATCCAGCGTCCGGGCGAGGCGTTCACGCCATCGTACCAGCTGCTGTCGGGCCTGGCGGCGGGCGACGTGACGATGCAGGTCAGCTATTCGCCGATCCGGGGCTTCGACCCCTCGGCGATCGCGGTGGCCCTGCAGCGCTATCCGTATGGCTGCACCGAGCAACTGGTCTCGGCCGCCTATCCGCTGCTGTACGCCCAGACCTTCTCCAAGGATCCGAAGCTGAAGCGCACCCCGGCGGCCCTGTCGCAGGCGGTGGGCAAGCTGCTGGACCGCCAGACCCTGGACGGCGCCTTCGGCCTGTGGCGGGTCGGCGACGGCGAGGCCGATCCGTGGCTCGGCGCCTATGTCGTGGACTTCCTGCTGGAGGCCAAGGCCCAAGGCATCGCCGTGCCCGACGCGGCGATCGACAAGGCCGTGGGCGCCATGCGCCAGGTCAGCCGGCCGGAAGGCTGGGCGTCGGTCGCCTATCGCATGGAGTATCCGGGCTGGTGGGCGTCCAACGAGGACGCTTCGAAGAAGGCCACCGAGCGGATGCGTCGCCGCGCCAGCGCCTACGCCCTCTATGTGATGGCCAAGGCCGGCAAGGGCGATCTGGCCCGCCTGCGCTGGTGGCACGACGTCCAGATGAAGGACGAGAGCCAGCCGATCGCCAAGGCCTATGTCGCCGCCGGTCTGGCCCGCATGGGCGACAACGCCCGCGCCCGCTCGGCCATGCGCCAGGCGGTGTCCAGCCTGGGTTATCGCGACGAGCTGGACTGGTACCAGTCGACCCTGCGCGACACCGCGGTGGTCACGGCCCTGGCGGCGGAGTCCAACATGATGGACGTCGCCCGCCAGATGCAGGGCCGCCTGGAGAACGTCAGCAAGGATCCCGACAGCCTGAACACCCAGGAACAGGCGGCGCTGATGCATGCCGCCAACGCCCTGATCCAGGCGGCGGGTCCGATGTCGATCGAGGCCGCGGGCGCCAACGCCTTGCCGCCGGCTGGCGGCGCGCCGCGCTGGGCGGTGGGCAAGCTGACCGACGCTCGCTTCGTCAATACCGGCAAGGGCGCGCTGTGGCGGACGGTGTCGGTGCGCGGCACGCCGACCTCGGCCCCGGGCGCCAGCAGCAACGGCCTGTCGGTGACCAAGCGCCTGATGACGACGGGCGGGGCGACCATCGACCCGGCCACGATCCGTCAGGGCGACCGGGTGATCGTGCTGGTCTCGGGCTATAACCAGCAGGCCCGCTCGACCGCCCTGGTGGTCGACGACGCCCTGCCGGCCGGTTTCGAGATCGAGACGACGCTCGGGGCCGACGACGCCCAGAACGGTCCGTTCAAGTTCCTGGGCGAACTGACCGCCGCCGACGTTCAGGAAAGCCGCGACGACCGCTTCGTCGCCGCGATGGACTTGGGGGGCGGCAAGGCGTTCGCCCTGGCCTATGTGGCCCGGGCGGTGACGCCGGGGTCGTTCTTCCTGCCGGGCGCGGTGGCCAAGGACATGTACCGTCCCGCCGTCAACGCCCGCTCGGAAGCCTCGCGCGCCACCATCGCGCCGGGGCAGTGAGGGGCAGACGGGTTGCGTAGGAAATCCTGTCATCCCGGGCGGCCAAAGGCCGACCCGGGACCGCCGCAAGCGCCGGGCCTTCTGCGGTCCCGGCTCTCCGCTTCGCTCCGGCCGGGATGACAGCGTTTAGTTTGTGGGGGAGGAAGGGCGATGCCGTCCCCCGCCTGACCAAGGCGCTTGTTGGGGTCTTGGGCGCCCAGGTCGCGCTGTTCGCCTTGAGCGCCGCCCTGCCGCCGGACATGACGCGGGCCAAGCATTCGTCGCCGGTGGTGCTGGACCATCGCGGCGCGTGGCTGCGCGCCCTGCCGGTCGAGGACGGCCGCTGGCGGATCCGCGTCGATCTCGACCGTACCGACAAGAGCTTCCAGAAGCGTCTGATCCGCACCGAGGACGCCCGGTTCTTCTGGCACCTGGGCGTGGATCCGCTGTCGCTGGTCCGGGCGATCGGCTCGGCGGTGGTCCATGGTCGGGTCACCTCCGGGGCCTCGACCCTGACCATGCAGACCGCGCGGCTTCTGGAGCCGCGTCCACGCAATCTCGGCTCGAAGCTGGTCGAGATGGTCCGCGCCGTGCAGCTGGAGTCGCGGCTCTCCAAGCGCGAGATCCTGGCGCTGTACCTGACCCTGGCCCCCTACGGCGGCAATCTGGAGGGCGCGCGGGCGGCCAGCCTCAGCTATTTCGGCCACGAGCCGTCCAGCCTGACCGACGGCGAGCAGGCCCTGCTGATCGCCCTACCGCAGTCGCCCCGGGCCCGTCGTCCCGACCGCCGGCCCGGGGCCGCCAAGCGCGCCCGCGCCGCGGTGTTGGCCAAGCTGGTCCGTTCCCGCACGATCAGCGAAGCGGCCGCCTATGAGGCCGGCAACGAACCCCTGCCGGGCCGCACGCCTTTCCCCGCCTTGGCCTGGCACGCGGCCGGCGAACTGGCCCGCAAGGCGCCGCCGGGCCAGGCCACGGTGGTCTCGACCCTGGACGCCGACCTGCAAGGCAAACTGGAGCCGATGGCCGCCGCCGTCGCCAACGCCCAAGGCGTCGACGCCACCGCCGCCATCCTGGTGGTCGAGATCAAGACCCGCGCCGTCCGCGCCGCCGTCGGTTCGGCGGGCCGTGATCGGGCCGGCGGCTGGGTCGACATGACCCGCGCCCTGCGCTCGCCCGGCTCGGCCCTGAAGCCGTTCATCTACGCCATGGCCATGGACGACGGGCTGGTCGCCGCCGACACCCAGCTGGCCGACAACGCCACCCGCTTCGCCGACTATCAGCCCGAGAACTTCGACCGCGTCTTCCACGACAAGGTCACGGTGCGCGAGGCCCTGGCCCATTCGCTGAACGTGCCCGCCGTCGCCACCCTGGAGAAGCTGGGACCCGAGGCCTTCGCCGGCCGCATCGAGGCCGCCGGCGCCCACCTGGCCCGGCCCAAGGCGCAGCTGAAGGAGGCGGGCCTGGCCTTGGCCTTGGGCGGCGAGGGCATCACCTGGCGCGATCTGGTCATGCTCTATGCCGCGCTGGGCGACGGCGGCATCGCCAAGCCGCTGGCTTGGACGGAAGAAGACGCCAAGGCCCGCGAGCGCTCGAGCGGCACGCGGCTGGTCCATGCGGAGTCGGCGCGGCAGGTGCTGGACATCCTGCGCGAGGCCCCGGCCCCACGCGGCCGCGCGCCGTCGGCCCTGACGCGGGGCGGACCGTCGATGGCCTTCAAGACCGGCACCTCCTACGGCTTCCGCGACGCGGTGGCGGCGGGTGTGGTCGGTGGCTATGCGATCCTGGTCTGGACGGGGCGGGCCGATGGCGGCGCGCGCGGCGGGCTGACCGGACGCGACGCGGCCCTGCCGCTGTTGTTCGACGTCGCCGACGCGATCGGCGCCCCGACCTCGGCCCCGCGCCCGATCGCCCCGAAGGCCGCGCCCCAGGCGCTGCAGACCCTGCGCGCCGCCGACGCCGGTCCGCGCCTGATCTTCCCGCCGGATGGAGCGTCGGTGCAGGTCGATGCGCTGGGGGAAAAGGGACGGGGCCTGGTGCTCGCCGCCCAAGGCGAGGGCCTGACCTGGTACGTCGAGGGGGCGCCGCTGGACCTGGACCCGGTCAGCGGGCGGGCGATCTGGAAGCCAGCCGCGCCGGGGTTCTACCGGCTGATGGTGGTCGACGACCAGGGGCGGAAGGCCAACGCCAAGGTGCGGGTTAAGGGCGGTTAGCCCTCGTCCGCTTCCGCCCGCCGCTTCCAGAACGGCCGGTCCTGGACCACCGTCTCGGCGATCACCCGCTCGTAGTCCTCGACCCCGGCGATGCCGATGTCGAGGTCGGTGACGAGGCCGTCATGCAGCGAATAGACCCAGCCGTGGACGGCCAGCGATTGGCCGCGGGCCCAGGCGTCCTGGACGAAGACATCGGCGGCGACGTTGCGCACCTGGCGGGCGACGTTCAGCTCGGTGAGGCGGTCCAGCATCTCGCGCTTTTCCGGGATCTTCTCGAGCTCGTGCTTGTGCTCGGCATGGACCTCGCGGATCGGGTGCAGCCAGTGATCGACCAGGCCCCGGCGCTGGCCGTCGATGGCCGCCGCCACGCCGCCGCAGCCATAGTGGCCGACGACCATCACGTGCTTGACCTTCAGCACGTCGACCGCGAACTGCAGCACGGACAGGTAGTTGGCGTCCTGCGGCGGGGCCAGGTTGGCGACGTTGCGGTGGACGAACAGTTCGCCCGGATCCAGGCCGACGATCTCGTTGGCCGGCACGCGGCTGTCGCTGCAGCCGATCCACAGATATTCGGGCGTCTGCTGGCCTTCCAGGCGCTTGAAGAATTCCGGGTCGATCGTCGTCTTGCTCTTCGACCAGGCGCGGTTGTTGGCTTTCAGGTCCTCAAGCATCTAGCGCTCCGGATGATGGTCGGGGTGGGCGGCGGCGATGGCCGGGTGCTTGGCCGCGCGGGTCGCGGCGGCCTGGATCGCCGGGAAAGGCGACAGGTCGATATTGAAGCGGTGTGCATTGAACACCTGGGGGACCAGGGCGCAGTCCACCAAGCCGGGCGCGTCGCCATAGGCGAAGACGCCGCCGTGCTTGGCGACCATCGGCTCCAGCGCCCGGAAGCCGTCGCTGATCCAGCGGGCGACCCAGGCGTTGCGGTCGGTCTCGCCGATCTCCAGCGCCGTCAGCTGGCGCAGGATGCGCAGGTTGTTCAGCGGGTGGATGTCGCAGGCGATGATCTCGGCCATGCCGCGCACGATGGCCCGCTCGAACGGGGCGGTGGGCAGCAGGCGCGGCTCGGGCACCACCTCGTCCAGCCATTCCAGGATGGCCAGGCTCTGGGTCAGGGGGCGGCCGTCGATCTCCAGGGTCGGGACCAGGGCCTGGGCGTTCAGGGCGCGATAGTCCGGCCCCTGATGGGCGTTGGCCACCAGGTCCACGGGACGCAGGTCGTAGGCCAGACCCTTCAGGTTCAGGCCGATGCGCACCCGATAGGGCGCGCTGGCGCGCTTGGCGCTGTGCAGGACGAGCTTCATTGCAGCCCTCAGACCAGCGTGAATTCAAGACGGCCGACGCCCTCGACCTCGCCGACGATCTTGTCGCCGCGAACGATGGCGCCGACGCCTTCCGGCGTGCCGGTGAAGATCAGGTCGCCGGCGGCCAGGGTCCACAGCTGGCTGGCCTTGGCGATGACTTCGCCGATGTTCCAGATCAGGTCGCCGATCTGGCCGCGCTGGCGCTCGACGCCATTGACCGACAGGGTGACGGCGGCCTCGGCCGGCGGGGCGTCCATCACCTTGATGGCGCTGATCGGGGCGCTTTCGTCGAAGGCCTTGCCCGCTTCCCACGGATGGCCCTTGGCCTTGGCCGCGCCCTGCAGGTCGCGGCGGGTCAGATCGACGCCGACCGCATAACCGAACACCGCCGCCAGCGCCTGCTCCGGCGTCAGGTCGGCGCCGCCGCTCTTGAGCGCCACGACCAGCTCGATCTCGTGATGCAGGTCGCTGGTCGCCGGCGGATAGGCGATCTGGCTTTTCAGCGGCGCGACGGCGTCGGCCGGCTTGGCGAAGAAGAATGGCGGGTCGCGCTCGTCGGCGCCCATCTCGCGGGCGTGGGCGGCGTAGTTGCGGCCGACGCACAGGATGCGGCGGACCGGAAACACTTGCTCTGTTCCCTCCACCGGGACCGTGGGAATGGCGTGCGGGGGGATGGCGTAGGAGGTCATGGCGCTCCGTTTAGACCCAAAACGGCCGAGCCAAAACCCTCGTTGAGCATCCGCAAGGCGGAGGCCGCAATATGGTCGCCGTTCAGAAATCCTGCGGTTGAAGAGTTGGTATAAACGTTCTTTCACTTGCCCCCGTCCCTGACGCCGAGTCATGTCGGAGTCGGGGCTTTTTGGGCGAATATTCGGGGGCGTCATGCTGATCATCGAAAACCTGACCCACGTCTATGGCAATGGCGTGCGGGCGCTGGACGAGGTCAACCTGACGATCCCGCGTGGCATGTACGGCCTGCTGGGGCCGAACGGGGCCGGCAAGTCGACCCTGATGCGCACCATCGCCACCCTGCAGGCCCCGACCTCGGGCCACATCCGCTTCGGCGACATCGACGTGCTGAAGACGCCGGAGCTGCTGCGCCGCACCCTGGGCTACCTGCCACAGGACTTCGGCGTCTATCCGCGGGTTTCCGCCTACGACATGCTCGACCACATGGCGGTGCTGAAGGGCATCGCCGGCGCCAAGGAACGCAAGGAAACGGTCGAGAACCTGCTGAACCAGGTCAATCTGTGGGGCGTGCGCAAGAAGGCCATCGCCGGCTTCTCGGGCGGCATGCGCCAGCGCTTCGGCATCGCCCAGGCCCTGATCGGCGACCCGCGCCTGATCATCGTCGACGAGCCCACCGCCGGCCTCGACCCGGAAGAGCGCAACCGCTTCCTGAACCTGCTGGCCGAGATCGGCGAGAACGTGGTGGTGATCCTGTCGACCCACATCGTCGAGGACGTCTCGGACCTGTGCCCGGCCATGGCGATCATCTGCGACGGCGCCATCGTCAAGGAAGGCGCGCCGGCCGCCCTGGTCGGCGAGCTGAAGGGCAAGATCTGGAAGAAGATCATCGACAAGGCCGAGCTCGAAGCCGCCAAGGTCCAGTACAAGGTGATCTCCACCCGCCTGCTGGCCGGGCGCACGGTCATCCACATCCTGTCGGACGACAATCCCGGCGACGGATTCGAGCCGGTCGCGGGCGGGCTGGAGGATGTCTATTTCTCCACCCTGTCGACCACCCGGCGCGCGGCGTAAGGCGGGAGCGCGCAGATGTTTGGCAAGATCGCGGGCTTCGAGCTCCGCTACCAGCTGAAGTCGCCCGTCTTCTGGGTGGTGGCGACCGTCTTCTTCCTGATGGTTTTCGGGATCACGACGTCCAGCAACATCAATATCGGCCTCGGTCCCAGCGATCATCGCAACGGGCCTTACGCCTTGGCCCAGAACCACCTGATCTTCTCGATCTTCTACATGTTCGTGACCACGGCCTTCGTCGCCAACGTGATCGTACGCGACGACGAGACCGGTTTCGGGCCGATCCTGCGCTCCACGCGCGTCCGAAAGTTCGACTATCTCTATGGCCGCTTCACCGGGGCCTTCCTGGCGGCGGCGATCGCGTTCCTGATCGTGCCTCTGGCCGTCTTCATCGGTTCGCTGATGCCGTGGGTCGATCCCGAGCGGCTGGGGCCGAACGATCCCGCCGCCTATCTCTATGCCTATGTCGTCTTCGCCCTGCCGGCGATCCTGATGACCTCGTCGGTGTTCTTCGCCCTGGCGACGGTCACCCGATCGATGATGTGGACCTATGTCGGGGTCATCGCCTTTCTGATCCTGTACACGATCGGTGGGATCGCCCTGGATCGCCCCGAGTTCGAGCAGGCCGCCGCTCGGTGGGAGCCCCTCGGCTTCGCGGCCTACAGCCTGGCCACCAAGTACTGGACCGCCAGTGAGCGCAACAGCCTGGTCCCGTCGCTGGCGGGCGCTCTGCTGTTCAACCGCGTCTTCGTCGTGGCCCTGTCGGCCGGCTTCCTGGCCTTGGCCTATGGCCTGTTCCGCTTCCAGTCGGCCGATCTCTCGGGCCAGCGCAAGGTCAAGAAGACCAAGGCCGAGGCGGATGTCGCGCCGGTCGTCCTTTCGGGTCCGCTGCCCGCGCCGGTCTTCGACCGCAAGACCGCTTGGGCCCAGCTGGCCGTCCGCACCCGCCTGGACATGGGCCAGGTGTTCAAGAGCCCGGCCTATTTCGTGCTGCTGGCGCTGGGCCTGGCCAACGCCATGGGCTCGCTGTGGTTCGCCACCGAGGCCGGCCGCTACGGCGGTGTGGTCTATCCGGTCACCCGCGTGCTGCTGAACCCGCTCCTGGGCTCGTTCGGCCTGATCCCGATGATCATCGCTATCTACTATTCGGGCGAGCTGGTCTGGCGCGAACGCGAGCGCAAAACCCACGAGATCATCGACGCCACCCCTGTGCCGGACTGGGCGTTCGTGGCCCCCAAGACCCTGGCCATCGGCCTGGTCCTGGTCTCGACCCTGCTGGTCAGCGTGGTCGCCGCCATCCTCACCCAGCTGCTGCACGGCTACTTCAACATCGAACTCGACAAGTACCTGCTGTGGTACGTGCTGCCTCAGGCGGTGGACTTCATCCTGGTGGCCGTGCTGGCGGTGTTCCTGCAGGCGATCAGCCCGCACAAGTTCATCGGCTGGGGTCTGATGGTGGTCTACATGGTCACCACCATCACCTTTACCAACCTGGGCTTCGAGTCGAAGCTCTATAACTACGGCTCGACCACCGACACGCCGTTCTCGGACATGAACGGCCTGGGCAAGTTCTGGATCGGGGCCTGGTGGCTGCGCGCCTATTGGACCGCCTTCGCCGTCGTGCTGCTGGTGCTGGCCTACGGCCTGTGGCGGCGCGGGACCGAGAGCCGCCTTCTGCCGCGCCTGCGCCGTCTGCCCCATCGCCTGAACGGCGGGGCGGGTCTGCTGGCCGGCGGGGCGCTGGTCGCCTTCGTCGGGATCGGCGGCTACGTCTACCTCAACACCCACGTCGCCAATCCCTATCGGACCACGATCGACAACGAACGCTGGCAGGCCGACTACGAAAAGACCCTGCTGGCCTTCGAGACGACGCCCCAGCCCAAGATCGTCGCCATGACCCTGGACGTCGATCTCAAGCCCCACGCGCCCAGCGTCGAGACCAAGGGCTCGTACGTGTTCGAGAACAAGACCGGCGCGCCGCTGCGCGAGATCCACGTGCGGTTCGACCGCGACCTCAAGGTCAAGGGTCTGTCGATCGAGGGCGCGCGGCCCAAGCGGACCTTCGAGCGCTTCAACTATCGCATCTTCGCCTTCGACACCCCGCTGGCGCCCGGCGAGCGGCGCAAGATGAGCTTCATCACCCTGCGCTCGCAGCGCGGTTTCCCCAACAGCGACCCGGAGACCCGCGTCGTCGACAACGGCACCTTCGTCAACAATCTGGAGATCGCGCCGATCCTGGGCATGTCGCGAGACAACCTGCTCCAGGACCGCGCCAAGCGCCGCAAGTACGGCCTGCCGGCCGAGCGCCGCATGGCCCCTCTGGGCGACGTCGCCTCCCGCCAGTTCAACGCCCTGCGCAAGGACGCCGACTTCGTCAGTTCCGACATCACCGTGACGACCGAGGCCGACCAGACCCCGATCGCGCCGGGTTACAAGGTCTCGGACACGACCAAGAACGGCCGCCGGGTCGCCCGCTTCGTCACCGAGGCGCCAATCATGCCGTTCGTCTCGATCCAGTCGGCCCGCTACCAGGTCGCCACCGAGCGCTACAAGGGCATCGAGCTGGCGGTCTATCACGACGCTCAGCACGCCTGGAACATCGAGCGGATGAAGACCTCGATGAAGCGGTCGCTGGACTATTTTCAGGCCAATTTCAGCCCCTACCAGTTCCGCCAGCTGCGCTATCAGGAGTTCCCCGACTACGCCCAGTTCGCCCAGTCGTTCGCCAACACCATTCCGTGGTCGGAGGGGATGTTCTTCATCTCCGACTATCGTGACCCGACCAAGATCGACATGGTCACCTATGTCGGGGCGCACGAGATCGGCCACCAGTGGTGGGCGCATCAGGTGATCAGCGCCGATCAGCAGGGCTCGACCATGCTGGTGGAGACCTTCGCCCAGTACTCGGCCCTGATGGTGATGAAGCACACCTATGGCGAAGCCGAGATCCGCAAGTTCCTGAAGTTTGAGCTGGACGCCTATCTGCGGGCGCGCGGCGGGGACGTCCTAGACGAGCAGCCGCTCTACAAGGTCGAGAACCAGCAATATATCCACTACCGCAAGGGCTCGCTGGTCATGTACCGGCTGCAGGACCAACTGGGCGAAGAGGTCGTCAACCGCGCCCTGCGCCGGCTGATCGCCCAGTACGCCTTCAAGGGCGCGCCCTATCCGATCACCACCGACTTCCTGACGATCCTGCGGTCCGAGGCCCCGGCCGACAAGCAGGCCCTGATCACCGACCTCTTCGAGAAGATCACGCTCTACGATCTGAAGACCAGGAGCGCGGTGGTGAAGAAGCGGGCCGACGGCCGCTTCGATGTCACCCTGACGGTCGACGCCCAGAAGAAGTATGCCGACGGCAAGGGCAAGGAGACCTCTGCGGCCCTGAACGAGACCATGGACATCGGTCTTTTCACCGCCAAGCCGGGCGACAAGGGCTTCGACGCCAAGGACGTGGTGGCCTATGAGCGCCGCCCGGTGCGCTCGGGCGTCCAGACCTTCACCTTCGTCACCAGGACCGCGCCGAAGTTCGCCGGGGTCGATCCCTACAACACGGTCATCGATCGCAACGGCGACGACAACACGATCGCGGTGGGGGCCAAGGTCGGCGAATGAGCGAAGCGCTGACCCTGAAGATGGACGGGCCGGCGTTGGACGCGTTCCTGCGGCGCGCCTTTCCGGAAGCCGATCCAGAGCACATGCCTCGGGTGCTGGAGGTCGAACCAGGCCGGGTGCTGATGACCCTGCCCTATGCCAGCCGGCAGCTGCGGCCGGGCGGGGTGATCTCGGGACCGACCCTGATGACTCTGGCCGACACGGCGGCCTATGCGCTGGTCCTAGCCCATATCGGCGAGGTGGCCATGGCGGTCACGACCTCGCTGACCATCCACTTCCTGCGCGGATGCAAACCGGGCGACCTCGTCGCCGAGGCCGCCCTGCTGAAGCTCGGCCGCCGTATCGCCACGGCCGATATCCTGATGTGGACGGAGGGGCGCGAGCGACCGGCCGCCAAGGCGACGGTCGCCTACGCCATTCCGTGACGCGCGGGCTTAGTGCTCGCGAGCCTTGGCGACGTCTTCACCCGTGTCGAAGCCCTTCTTCAGGCCCTCGGCCTGGTTCAGGTGCTCCTGGACCTTCGGCGCGGTGGCGGCGGCGAAGGCCTTGATGGCCGGGGTGTCGCCGTCCTGGGCGTAGCGCTGCAGCAGGTTCAGGGCCGCCTGATGAGCGTCGACCTGGCTATCGGCGTACTTCTTGTCGAAGTCCTTGGCGTCAGCCTTGGTCAGGTCGTCGATCTTGCCCTGGGCGTCGGCCGACAGCACGGTCGGCAGGGTGATCGCAGCGCCCGAAGCGGCGATGGCGGCCTTCAGCTCGGTGCTGGTGGCGGTGTGGGCCTTTTCCATCGACGCGGCGAACTTCTTCACCGACGGGTTGGTCGAGCGCGTCGCGGCCAGCTTGGCGGCGGCGATCTCGAACAGGTCGCTGTCGGCGGCCTTGGCGGCGAACACGTCGGCCTTGGTCTCGTCGGCCGGGGTCGGGACGGTCGCGGCCGGGTTGGCGTCCGGCGTGGCGGCCTGTTCGGCCGGGGTGGCGGCGCCCTTGGTTTCTTCGGTCTTCGGGCCGCAGGCGGCGAGGCTGAGGGCGGCGACGGCGGCGGCGCCGAACATGATGTGACGGTTCATGGCTCTGTCTTTCCCTACGCGTTTTTCTTAGAGCTTGTGACAAGCTCGACGGCGCATTGCGCCGGTGATCAACAAAACCTCACGGGGCCGTGAACGGTTCCGGGGTTGTCGGGGAGATTGTAAAAATGACCCAGGGACCGCTGGCTGGCTTGCGGGTGATCGAGATGGGCTCGCTGATCGCTGGCCCGTTCTGTGGCCAGGTGCTGGGCGACTTCGGCGCCGAGGTCATCAAGCTGGAGGATCCCGGAACCGGCGATCCGATGCGCCAGTGGGGACGCTCCAAGCCCAAGGGCCTGTCGCCCTGGTGGCCGGTGATCGGCCGCAACAAGAAGTCCGTCACCCTCGATCTGCGTACGGACGAAGGCCGCGACATCGCCCGCGTCCTGATCGCCAAGGCTGACGTGGTGGTCGAGAACTTCCGCCCCGGCACGCTGGAGAAATGGGGCATGGGCTATGAGGCCCTTGCCGCGACCAATCCCGGTCTTGTCATGGCGCGGGTGTCCGGGTTCGGACAGACGGGACCCTATTCGAAGCGCGCCGGCTACGCCCTGGTCGGCGAGGCCATGGGCGGCCTGCGCCACATCACCGGCGAGCCCGACCGCCATCCGGCCCGGGCGGGGATCTCGATCGGCGACAGCCTGTCGGGCCTGAACGCGGCTCTGGGCGTGATGATGGCCCTGCACGCGCGCGACCGCACCGGCAAGGGTCAGGTGGTCGACGCGGCCATCTATGAGAGCGTGCTGACGGTGATGGAGAACCTGATCACCGAGTACGACCTGACCGGCTATGTCCGCGAACGCTCCGGAGCCGTGCTGCCCGGCATCGCGCCGTCCAACGTCTATCCGACCAAGAGCGGTGAACTCGTCCTGATCGGCGCCAACCAGCACACCCTGTTCCGGCGGGTGTGCGCCCTGAGGGGCCGGCCCGACCTGGCCGACGACCCCCGCTATCGCGACCACGCCGCTCGGGGCGTGAACCAGGCCGAACTGGCCGCCCGCATCGCCGCCTGGACGCTGGACCAGGATATCGACGCCCTGCTGCCGAAACTGGAGGCGGCGGGCCTGGCGACGGGCCGGATCTACCGCGCGCCGGACATGATCGCCGACCCGCAGTTCGTGGCGCGGGAGTCGATCGTCACGGTGGCCCACCCGGTGTTCGGCGAGATCAAGATGCAGAACGCCTTCCCGCGGCTGACGGAAACGCCGGGCGGGGTGCGCTGGCCGGGGCCGACGCTGGGCGAGCATACGGACGCGGTGCTGGCCGAGGTGGCGGGGTTGAGCGCGGAGGTGGTCGAGGGGCTGCGGGCCAGGGGGGTCGTGGGCGCAGTTCCCCCCACCTGATCGCTTCGCGATCGTCCGCCCCCAAAGGCGGGCGGAGGGAGACCGTCTTCCCCCTCCGGGGGAGGAGCGCGCAGCGCGGAGGGGGCTAGAGCCCCATTCTGAAATACACCACCCGCTCGGTCTCCTCGAACCCGATCGCCCGATGAAACGCATGGCTCTGGACGTTGTCTTCCAACGCGTCCGACGCCAGTTCGGAACACTTCTGCTCGCGGCCCCACGACGCGATCGCTACGCACAGCGCCCGCGCCACGTCCGCCTTGCGGTGCTCCGGCGCGACATAGATCCCCTCGACAAACGCCACGGGAGAGGTCTCGCAGCCGTTTACGTAGTCGTGGCGCAGGGCCGCCTCGGCGAAGCCGGCGATCGTTCCGCCCGAGGTCTCGGCGACGAAATTGGCCAGGTTGGCGTCGTCCAGCATGTCCGCCGCCTCGGCGCGATGCTCCGCCGCCGAACCGTCCGGCCACAGATCGGCGCGCAGGGCCGCCCAGGCGTCGAGGTCGGCGGCTTGCGCCCGGCGGACGATCACGCCCGGCCCGTCACCCCGGCCACGGCGCGGGCGATCTGGTGGACGTTGTAGGGCTTGCGCACGATCGGGGCGTCGAAGCCCATCGGCGCGGCCTTGTCGGCATAGCCGGTGGCGAACACGAACGGCCGGCCCATGCTGCGCAGGATCTCGGCGACCGGGGCCACCGACTGGCCGTTGAGGTCGGCGTCCAGCACGGCCACGTCGAAGTCCTGCTCGACCATCGACAGGGCCTCGCCCAGCTCGGCGGCGCAGCCGACGACATGCACGCCGGCGTCTTCCAGGCCCGCTTCCAGCTCCAGGGCCAGCAGCAGGGAGTCCTCGACGATCAGCACCTTCAGACCTGCGATCGCGCCGGGGCGGATGGTCTCGTCCGAGGCCACGACGGTCTCGACGATGCGCTCGGGCGCGGCCTCGACTGGCTCTTCGGGCGGCGCGTCGGCCAGGGCCTCGGCAGAGCCCTGGATCATGGCGGTGATGCCGCTGGGGCGGTAGTTGATATGGGCCGAGCCGCCCAGCTCGCGGCCGGCGACGCCCCCGACCAGGGCCGCGCCGAAGCCCTTGGCCTGGGGCGGATGGGCCGGCGGGCCGCCGGTCTCCAGCCACTCCAGCGCAAAGCCGCCCTCGGGCGTGCGCCGCCAGACCACCTCGACCTTGCCGTTCTCGCTGGACAGAGAGCCGTAGCGCACCGCGTTGACCGCCAGCTCGTGCAGGGCCAGCGACAGGGCCGAGGCCGCGCGCGGGGTCAGGAAGATCTCAGGTCCGTCCCAGCGGGTCTGGGTGGGCGACAGGCCGCCCAGCTCGGCGGCGGCGATCCGCGCCAGGGTCGCGCCGCGCCAGCGGGCGGCGGTCAGCAGATCGTGGGCCGAGCTCATCGACTTCAGCCGGCCGGCGAAGGTCTTGAGGAACACGTCCAGCGACGCCGACTTGCGCGCCGACTGGGCCGCCACCGACTGGACCACGGCCAGCAGGTTCTTGATGCGGTGGTCCAGCTCGGCGACCAGGTTTTCGCGCTGCTCTTCCTCGGCCTTGCGCTCGGTGATGTCCTGGACGACGCCGATCAGATAGGCCGGCTCGCCGTCGGGGCCGGGCAGGGTGACGCCGGAGCTTTCGTTCCAGACCTCGCGGCCGTCGGCGTCGGTGGCCCGGCGATACTCGACGTCATAGCGGCCGCTTTCGGCCAGCTGGGCGTTGATCGTCTCGCGCGTCGTGTCGCGCTCGTCAGGATGGATGTAGGCGAACAGCGCCCGGCCATCCTGGCCCGGCGCTTCGCCCACGGGGATATCGGCGATCTTGGCCAGGCGCGGACTGATCTTGAAGACGTCGCGTTTGATGTCCCACTCGAACTCGCCCAGGCTGGCCGCCGAGATGGCCAGTTTCAGCCGCTCGCTTTCCAGCGTGCGGTCCTTGTCCGACGGGCCGCACAGGGCCTCGGCGGTCAGGTCGGCCAGGTCCTGCAGGGCGGCGAGATCCTCGGTCGAGGCCGGGCCGCCGGTTCCGGGGCCTTCGACCACCAGGGCGCCGAGCACCAGGCCGTCGGGATTGCGGATCGGCGCGCCCAGGTCGACCGGGACGCCGGCGGCGACCACGCGGTCGGCCAGGTCGCCAGCGCGGGGCGCCTCGGCGCCGGCATAGCCGAGATAGGCCTTGCGCCAGACGCGATCGCGATCGACCAGCGCGATCGCCGCGCGAGGGGCGTCGAACAGACGCGCCGCCAGCCGCACGATGCGCAGGAAACGCGGTTCGTTGAGGGCGCCGTCCAAAATGCCCAAGGCCTTCAGGGCCTCGAGCCGCGCGGAGTCTTTGCGGTCGTCCGTGACGATGTGAGCGTCGTCCATGATTCGACCTTAGACTCGCTTCGCGTTTGGCGCGAGCGCCTTTGGGGCGGCTCCACTTAACCTAAGGGGGAATCCCCTGTGGTGAAGCTTGTCGACCTTGGGTATCTTGGAACCGCAAGCCAAGCTCGGCGTTGTCGAGGCGCAGCTTCCGCGCCTTGGTTGGTCGCGTCGCGAACAGGAGAATGTCCATGCCCGCCAATTCCCCCGCCGCCAAGGAAGCCGACAAGGCCAAGAGCGCCACGCTGGAAGCCGTCGAGCACGCCGAACGCAGCTTCACCGAAGCCGCCAACGCCGCGCGCGTCCAGCTGACCGAAGCCGCCAAGCGCGTCGAGAAGTCGCTGGCCGAGGGCTTCGACACCCTGCGCGCCCAGAGCCGCACCTATACCGACACCGCCGGCCAGCAGATCGAAGACGCCCAGCGCTACGCTTCGGAGCGCATCCGTGAGCGTCCGATCACCGCCACCCTGGCCGGTCTGGGCGTCGGCGTTCTGATCGGCCCGCTGTGCCCCGGGGCCCGCAGCACCCAGGGGTGATCTCGGAAAAGACCCTCATGACGCTGGGGGGGGCCGCGGCGGCCCCCGCCGCCGGCGCCGTCGGCGTCGTGTCCGCCGCCTTCGCCGTCTATGCGGTGCTCGTGCCGCTGGTCAGCGCTGCCGGCGCGGCCGCGATCGTCGCCGGCATCGCGGCGCTGATCGTCGCCATCGCCGGCATGATCGCCGCGCGCAAGGTCGAGGGCCACCGCGCCCACAGCCAGGCGCCGCCGCCGGTCGGGGGTTTCGACATCACGGGACGGATCGTCGATATCGTCCGTGAAAAGCCGATGATGTCGATCGGCATCGGTCTGGCCGCCGGGATCTTCGCCTTGAAGAACCCGACCCTGACCGCCACGGTCGCCAAGGCGTTCCTCGACCCGCGTCCGCCGCCGCCGCGCTGATCTTTCTGGTCAAGACAAGACGCCGTCGGAGCTCCCGGCGGCGTTTTTCATGTCCGCTCCGTCGAAACCCCTCGAAACCCCCAAGAAACCCAAAGTTTCAAAGGGGATTTATCTCTAAAATTTGAGCGAGATCATGGTGCGAAACCCCTCGCACTTTGGCGTCGCCCCCTCTAGATGCCGTGCGGCGTTCCCGTCTTGCGGGGGAACGCCTTCCCAAGGAGACACCATGTACACGCTGCCGGACCTGCCCTACGCCTACGACGCTCTGGAGCCCACGATCTCCGCCAACACGCTTCGCTTCCACCACGACAAGCATCACGCCGCCTATGTCACGGCCCTGAACGGCCTGCTGAACGGCGACGACAAGGGCTCGCTGGAAGCCGTCATCAAGGGCGCCGGTCCGGGCAAGATCTTCAACAACGCCGCCCAGGCCTGGAACCACGCCTTCTTCTGGGATGGCCTGTCGCCGACCAAGACCGCGCCGGGCGCGGATCTGGCCGCCGCCATCGAAAGCACCTTCGGCGGCCTGGACGCCCTGAAGGAAAAGTTCGTCGCCGAGGGCATCGGCCACTTCGGCTCGGGCTGGGTGTGGCTGGTCTCGGACGCCTCGGGCGCCCTGTCGGTCATCTCGACCCATGACGCCGAGAGCCCGGTCACCCAGGACCTGACGGCGCTGGCCGTCGCCGACGTCTGGGAGCACGCCTATTATCTGGACTACCAGAACCTGCGGAAGGGCTTCCTGGAAGCCGTGTTCGACAAGGTGCTGAACTGGACCCTGGCCGACAGCCAATACGCCGCCGCCAAGGCTGGCGAACAAGGCTGGGCCTATCCCGCGCCGGAATAGTCGAAAAGATCTCCGGAACACCCGGGAGTCGGGCGCGTTGTTCTGAAGCGAGGCTGCTTAAGCTTCGATCCAGACAACGCCCCCGGTTCTTCTACCGGGCCAAGCCGGAGAGTCCGATGCTGAATTGGGCCGTTACTTTTCTGGTGATCGCCCTGATCGCCGCCCTGCTGGGTTTCACCAGCGTCGCGGGCACCGCGATCGGGATCGCCAAGATCCTGTTCTACATCTTCCTGATCCTGTTCCTGGTGTCTCTGGTCAGCCACCTGTTCCGCGGACGCGGGGCGAGGTAGCGACCTTTCCAGGACGAGACCTGCGTAAATCAGGTTTGAACGGCGCGGCTTCGGTCGCGCCGTTTTCGTTTGAGCTCAAACCCGCCGGTCGAAGGCCCAGGTGCGCCAGACCTCGAACTGCCCACGCTCATAGGCCAGGGCCTTGACCCGCAGGCATTCGGGCTCGATCTCGATGACGTTGAAGCCCGGGGCCGCGCCGCGTTCGCGCTGCGACAGGGTGCCGGAGCCGACCGCCTGGGTCTTGCCGACGCCGAACGGCATGGCGGTCAGGAGGGGCAGGTGGAGGTGGCCCGACAGGATGACGGCGGCGCCGGCGAGGACGAAGCGATCGGCGGCGCCGACGCCGCCGCGGACCTTGGCGGTCATCGGCCCGCCCAGGATCTCCATCAGCGGATGGTGGCAGACCACCACCCGCAGGTCGCCGGCCGGGGCGGCTTCCAGCTCGCGCACCACCCGGCGGATCTGGCCGTGCGACACCGCGCCCTTCGACCAGTTCCAGCGCACCTGAGCGATGCGGGCGCTGTTCAGCGAGGCCACGGTGATCCCCGGCGCGCGCCAGGCCGCGCCGTCCTCGTCGCCGAACCGATCCTTGAACCGGCCCCAGCCGCGGGTGAACCGCTCGAAGAGCTCGCCGGGACCCACGAACGGGGTGTCGTGATTGCCGGGGACGACGATCATCGGGTCGGGCAGGCGCGACAGCCATTCGGCGGCGGCCTCGAACTCGGTCGCCTTGCCGTCCAGGGTGAGGTCGCCGGCCGCCACCACCAGGTCGGGCTGGGCCGCCACGATCCACGCCGCCGCCGCCTCGACCGCCTCGCGGTTCTCGCCGCCGAAATGGATATCGGAGACTTGCACCAGCTTCATGCGGGGGTGACCACTTCCGGCGGCACGAGGGCGCGGAAGGCCTTGGGGCGGAAGCGGATCGAGACCTCGGACTCGAACCGCGCCGGCTCGCCGTCCAGGATGGCCGGGATGCGGCCGCCGGCCCAGACCCGGCCGGTGCGGCACAGGCCGGCATTGACCGAAGGATCCTCGCGCCACTGGCCGCGCGCGGCGTTGAACCCCAGCCGGAAGACGTCCAGCGCGCTGGAGGGATCCAGGGCGGCGGCTTCCAGCGCCCGTTCGTCGGCGTCCAGGGCCGTGGAGACCAGCGGGCACATCAGGGTCAGGGCCTCGGCCTTGATCTTGTCGCGGCCGTCCAGCTCGAAGCGCAGCCGGCCCGAGAAGGCGCGGCGGAAGGCGCGGTGGGCGCGGGCGACGGCGATGTCGAACCGGCCCTCGCGCGCAGCCTCGCGCGCGGTGGCCCACAGGGCCGGGCTGCCCAAGATGGCGGCGACGAAGAACAGGCGCCCGCCGACCTCGCCGCCTGAGATGTCGCGAGGCTGGCCTTCTTCCAGACAGGCGCGCATGGCCGCCTGCCAGTCGCGATCGCCATAGAGGGCGCGGGGCAGCATGTTCATGGTCCCGCCCGGCAGGGGGGCGACCAGCGGACCGTCGGGGCCGGCCATCTCGGCCGCGGCCCGGGCCGTGCCGTCGCCGGCCAGCACCAGGACCGCATCCGGCGCGGCGTCGATGGCGGCGCGCAGGCAGTCGGTGAGCTCGCCCGGCTGCGGGGCGTGGACCACGCCCGAGACGCCGTGTTCGGCCAGCAATTGCTCGGCGATCTGCGGTGCGTCCGGGCCAACCGACCCCGAAGCGGTGTTGACGACGACATCGATGCGTTTCACGGGCGCCCCTTGCTCTGAACCCGCCCACCCAACGGCCCAAGCTGGGCCGTGGTTCCGATGGCCCAGGGGGAGCTTAGCGGAACTCTCCGCGCCAGCGGCCGTTTGCTGAGCAGGGAAGCAGGACTCGGAACGGAGAGCCACACCATGATGAAGACCGTGATCGCCCTGATGGGCGTGGGCGTGCTGGCCGGGGCGTGCACCTCGACCGGCAATACCGAACGCAACGCCGCGGGCGGCGCCGCTCTTGGCGCTCTGGCTGGCGCCGTGATCGGCAACAATGTCGGCAGCGGCAGCGCCAGTACGGGCGCGGCGATCGGCGCGGCCATCGGCGGCACCGCCGGCGCCATCAAGGGCTGTCGTGAAGACGGCGGCTGCGGCGCCAATTCGTCGAACCGCCGCCAGTATTACGATGAGCGCGCCGGTCGCTATTATTATTACGACTCCCGCGCCGGTCGCTACTATTGGGAAGACGGCGCTCCGCGCTACTAAGGTAGAGCAAGGCGACGACGTCCATCGAAAGGCGATCGGCTTGGCCGGTCGCCTTTTGTGTGCTCGGTTCCGTGTTCAAGAGGCTGGTGGAGGGTTGGCTATATGAAGACGAAGACGATCGTGACCGCGGTGCAGGCCGCGACCCTGGGCGGGGTGGTTCTGGCCCTGGCCGGCTGCGCCAGCTCCGAAGGTCCCTGGCGCACGCTGCGCAAGCCCGTGGCGGCCGTCGCGGCCAATTGCGCGGCCTTCCAGTCCTCGATCTATTTCGAGCAGGACAGCGCGTCCCTGACGCCCGAAGCGATACAGGTGCTGAAGATCGCCCGTGAGCAGTCGCGCGGCTGCGCGGTCAAGTCGGTGCGTGTCGTCGGCCTGGCCGATGCGGTCGGGACCTCGGCGGCGAACCTGGCGCTCTCGAAGCGGCGCGCCGACACCGTGACCTCGGCCCTGGCCCGTCACGGGTTCGGCAAGGTCGCCTTCGACGAAACCGCCGTCGGTGACGCCGGGGCCGTGGCCGCCTCGGGCGCGACGGCCCCGCTGCGCCGCCGGACCGACATCCTGTTCGACCTGACGACCCAGGAATAGCGTACGAAGAAAGGCGGGCCGGGTGACCGGTCCGCCAAAGTTCGCATCAACAAAGGGGGGTGCGAAGGCGGCAGGCTGGCTATCGCCAGCCTCAAGTCGGGGGGGCGTCGCCGCCTTCACGAAGAGGAAAACGACAAGACGCGCCGGCGGTTCCCGCTTGGCGCGATTTTTTTTGCTCGTCTCTCCGAGAGGTCGATTCCGGGAACGTCGGGCCAGGCGGAGCGTTGGAAACTACAGGCGACACGTGGTTGCCGGGGTAGGGGAGCTAGCGTCGTGATCCGGACTTATCAAGCCGAGCATGGCGGAATGGTTTTCGAGAAGGCGCTGTCACGGCGTCAGAAAAAGATGCGCACGCGGATCATGGCTCTCACCGTGATCGCCACGATGGCCGCATCGGCCGGCATGGTGCAGGCGATGCACCATCGCAGCCTGGCCGATCAGGCGTACGCAACCAACACCTGGGTTCCGTAGGAGGTAGGACATCATGCCCGCCGACATTCATCATCCGCAGACCGCGCAAACCAGCCGCGGTCCCCGAGTCAACGCCACCCGCGCCCGTCAGGGTCGCTGGGGCAAGCAGATCTTCTGGGTCTTGGTCGTCTCGACCGTCCTGGCCGCGATCGCCCTGTTCGGCGCCTGGAGCTTCCGGGCCAACGATCTGGCCGCCGTCGAGGTCAACAACGGCCCGACAACGTCCGCGGACGTCCAGGCCTACGACACGCCGCAACAACCGGCGCGCCAGACGCCCGCCAACTAGCGGGCTTTAGAGGTTCTCTGCCTTCTTGAGGGCGGTCTCCTTGTGGAGGCCGCCCTTTTGTATGCGCGGTGGGAGCGCCCCCTCCGTCACGATGCGTATTCGCATCGCGCCACCTCCCCCGCGATGCGGGTGAGGAGAGCAACCCTTCCTCCCCTGCGAAGCGGGGGAGGTGGCCCGAAGGGCCGGAGGGGGCGCTCTACGCTCCCGCAGCACAAAGCAAAACGGCCCCCTTTTCAGGGGGCCGCTCGCTGGATCGTGGGATTCGGGAAGCCGAGATCAGGCCGCCTTGGTGGCGGTCTTGCGCGGATGGAAGAACAGCGCCTGGCCGATCGCGGCCTTCACCGTTTCCGGCTGGAAGGGCTTGGTGATCAGGAAGGTCGGTTCCGGACGCTCGCCGGTCAGCAGGCGCTCGGGGAAGGCGGTGATGAAAATCACCGGCACGTCCATCCGGCCCAGGATATCCTTCACCGCATCGATGCCCGACGAACCGTCGGCCAGTTGGATGTCGGCTAGCACGAGGCCCGGCGTGCGGCGCGCGACAGCTTCCACCGCCTCGGTGCGCGTGGCGGCGATGTCGATGACCTCGTGACCCAGTTCCTTGACCAGGGCCTCGATGTCGGCGGCGATGACCGGCTCGTCCTCGATGATCAGGACCTCGGTGGCCAGTTCGGCGTCGATCTCGGCCTGGGCGTCGGCGATCAGGCGTTCGACCTCACCGAAGTCGCAGTCCAGGATCTGGGCGGCTTCCGAAGGGGTGAAGCCTTCCAGCGCGGTCAGCAGGAACGCCTGGCGCGAGCGCGGGGCGATGCGCAGCAGGCGCTGGGCGGCGTCGTCGCCGGCCGAGGACGCTTCCTCGCGGCGCGCCTCGAGCTGGGCGCCGGAGCTGAGCCAGATGGCGTGGAACACGCGATACAGCGCCACGCGCGGCGACAGCTCGCCGTCCAGAGCGCGTTCGCCGGCGGCCAGGGCCTCCAGGGCCACGCGGACATAGTGATCGCCGGTCGTCTGGTCGCCGGTCAGGGCGCGGGCGTAGCGGCGGATGTAAGGCAGATGCGGCGCCAGCCGAGCTAGAAGACTCATGACCCCTCCCGATGCGGTGTCTTAGGAAACATACAAACGAACGGCGAAGCTGGGCCGTTCCGTCGAACGTCGATAACGTGCCCTACCGGATACCGGTTCCGTGGGTCGCCGTTTTTTGGCATCTTATGCTCAAGCTTATGGAACCCGGTACGGAAATCCACGTTGTCGTCTGGCGAAGATACATTCGGCCAAAGGGGGCGGATGCCGATGCAAATGCATTTCGGTGTCGAGGACATGATCGAACACGTACCCATGGAAGACAAACGCAAGAGCGCCGCGGCGCTGGATGAAGCGCGCCTGCGTCAGCAGGCCATCGGCGTGAAGCTGCGCCAGATGTTCGACGAGGTCGTCAACGAGCCGGTGCCGGACGAATTCCTCGACATTCTGCGCAAGGCCGAGCCTCCGGCGGGAGGTCGCTGAGCATGGAAGAAAAGCAAGTGGGGCGCTCGGCGCCCGACCCGGTGCGCGACCCCGTGTTCAAGCGAGAGCTCGTCACGCTGATTCCGCATCTGCGCGCTTTCGCCCGCACCCTGACCGGTGACGCCACCGCGGCCGACGACCTGGCGCAGGACGCCATGATGAAGGCCTGGGATGCGCGCGCCAGCTTCCAGCTGGGCACCAACATGAAGGCTTGGACCTTCATGATCCTGCGCAACCAGTTCTATTCGGAAAAGCGCCGCAGCTGGCGTCAAAGCCAGCTGGACCAGGAGGCCGCCGAGCGGACCCTGGTCGCCGTCGACGATCCCGAAGCGCCCGTCGCCTTGGACGAGCTGCGGCTTGGCCTGGCCATGTTGCCGGCCGAACAGCGTGAAGCCCTGATCCTGGTCGGGGCTGGCGGCTTCGCCTACGAGGAAGCCGCTGACATCTGCGGCTGCGCGGTCGGCACGGTGAAGAGCCGGGTCAGCCGGGCGCGTCGCGCGCTGCAGGCCATTCTCGAAGCGGGCAATTACGACCGCGACGGGGGGGCCGCCGGCGACGCCATGCGGGCGATCCTGGCCGACGCGGAGCGGTTGAGCTCTCTACGGTGAACGCTTTGGCCGGCCGTGCTGCGCAGGCCGTAACGTCGATCCGAGTCCGTCTGGCGCTTGCGCTCAGTCTGGCCCTGCTTCCGGTGCTCATCCTGGGCGTCATGCAGTCTGTCTTCGCCTTCCGGGCGGAGGCGGATTCGCGACGCCAGAGCCTGGAGCTCGCCGCGGGGCGCAGCGCCGCCATAGCGCGCGCTCGGATCGAGGCTGCGGGCGTGCTGCTTCAGACCCTGGGCCCGGGCTCGGTGGGGCTGGAGTGCGCCCAGCGGCTGGCCGACGTGCGCGCCCGTCTGCCGGGCTACGCCAACCTGATCCGCTTCGACGCGCGGGGCCGGGTGGCCTGCGCGGCCGCCACCACGCCCTTCGACACCCAGCGCGGCAGCCGCGCCTGGTTCCAGTCGCTGCGCGATGGGGCCGGCATGGTCGTGGCCGCCGCGCCGGGCGCCGTCTACGCCAATGAACCGGCCGTTCTGGCCGCTGTCCGCGCCGGCGACGCCAACGATTTCCAGGGCGCCATGGCCGCCGTCCTGACGCTGTCGGAGCTGAAGGTCGAGACCGCCAACCGCTACATGCCGGGCGGGGCCGAGGTGGCCCTGGCCGATTCCACCGGCAAGGTGTTCGCCGCCACCAATCCCGCCGCCTTCGACACCCCGCGCGCCGGCTGGCGCGAGACCGCCAGCCGCAACGGCTCGGTGATCTGGGGTGGCCAGGACGCCCATGGCAAGGCGCGCAGCTACTCAGCCGCGCCGCTGGTCGAGGACAATGTCTTCGTCATCCTATCGGCCCCGGCGCCGGGCATCATGTCCTGGGCCTCGATCAATCCAATTTCGCGCGTGGCTCTGCCGCTGCTGGCGTTCGTGCTGGCGCTGTCGGCCGTGCTGTACGCCGCCGAGCGGGGAGTGATCCGCTGGATCGTCTATCTGCAGCGCGTGGCGGCGATCTATGCTCGCGGGCGCTTTACCGTCCGGCCGCTGCAGGCCGAGCGCGCCCCGCCCGAGATCCGCGAACTGGCCGCCACCCTGGACGCCATGGCCGGCGCCATCGTCACCCGCGACGCCTCGCTGATGGACAGCCTGGCCGAGAAGGACGCGCTGATGCGCGAGATCCATCACCGGGTGAAGAACAACCTGCAGATCATCACCTCGCTGCTGAACATGCAGCAGCGGGCGCTGGCCGATCCGGCCGCCAAGGCGGCGATGAACGACACTCGCCAGCGGATCACCGCCCTGGCCCAGATCTATCGCGCCCTCTACCAAGGGCCGGATCTCAAGCGCGTCGACCTGCGGCCGTTCCTGGAGGAGCTGACCGCCCAGCTGCTGGCCAACGACATGTCGACCTCGCCGCTGGTGCGGACCGAGGTGCACGCCGATCCGCTGGTCATCGATCCCGACCGCCTGGCCCCGATCGCTCTCTTCGCCGTCGAGGCCATCACCAACGCCCAGAAGCACGCCTTCGGCCCCAATGGCGGGGTGCTGAGCGTCGGTTTCCATGTGCGCGGCGAAGAGGCCGAGCTGTCGATCAGCGACGATGGCCCGGGCGCGGCCGAGAGCCTGGGCGGCGGCGTCGGCCGCACCCTGATGACCGCGTTCGCCCGCCAGCTGCGTGGCAAGGTGTCGTTCGAGACCCGCGAGCCGCGCGGTCTGACCGTGCGGCTTGTGTTCCCCACGCCACAAGCTTGATCGTGGCGCGAAAGCGCCGGAACCGAGCTTCGCCGCTGACGTTCTCTCCGGGCACTGTTTCAAGCGCCCTTCCCGATCCCCTCGGGGGCGAACAGCGGAGAAGACCATGCGTAAACTCGTCATCCTGGCCGTTATGGCCGCCAGCCTGTCCGTCGCCGCCTGCAACACCGTCGAAGGCGCCGGTCGCGACGTCTCGTCGGCCGGCCGCGCCGTCACCGACACGGCCCAAGAGGTCAAGAACTAACAAGACCCGTTCAACGGTTCTTCGCGGAGGCCCGTCGGTTCAACCGGCGGGCCTTTGTCATTTCAGCGGCTGACGCACTGTTTCCGATCTGCAACCTCCGGGCGTTCAGCTGATATCGGGTTGCAAAGCGGCCAGGCCAAGGTTCTCCCGCCATCAGGGGGACGAAGGCGCTTGCGGTCTGCCGACATCACCACCGTCTTCGTGCACAGCGGCTGGCGCTGCTCCAGCACCTATGTCTGGCACCGCTTTCGGGCCCTCGCGGGCGTGCGGGCCTATTACGAGCCTTGGCACGAGCAACTGGCGCAGGTGACCGCTCAGACCCTGACCGCCGAGACCCCCGACAACAGCGGCCTGCGCCATCCCGGCGGGACCGAGCCCTATCTGCGCGAGTTCAGGGCGGTGCTCGACCCGGCCGGCGGGGTCCGCAATTTCCAGGCCGGCTTCGCGCTGGACCGCTTCTGGATCGAGCCGGAGGCCAGCGACCTTGGCCAGCAGGCCTATGTCGAGACCCTGGTCGCGGCGGCGCGAGCGCGGGGCGAGGTCCCGGTCCTGGCCTGCTGCCGCACCCTGGGCCGGGTCGGCTGGCTCAAGCGCCGGTTCGGCGGCTTCCACGTCGTGCTGGTCCGGGACCCGGTGCAGCAGTGGCTGTCGTTCTATTCGCTGCGCCGGCGACCCAGGCCGACCTATTTCGAGCAGTGCCACTATGTGCTGCTGTCGGAGATGGCCGGGTGCACGGACGTCGCGCGGACGATCCTGGGCCACGACTTCGACGGCGGCGGCGGCCTGGACCAGCGCCTGGCGGCCGTCCGCGACAAGCTCAAGCGCGCCCCCGCCAGCGTCTCGTTCCAGGCCTTTCTGGCGGTCTGGCTGCGGTCCTACCTGAAGGCCCTGCCGCAGGCCGACCTGGTGGTCGATGTCGACCGCCTGGCGCGCGACCAGGCCTATGCCCGCCAGACCGAGGCGGCGATCGAGGCCGGTTGCGGTCTCAAACCCGATTTCTCCGACTGCCGCGCCCCGGCCCCGCACGGCGTCGTCCCGCCGGTGCAGTGGCGCAAGGCGGCGCGGGAGGTCGTCGATCTGATGGCGCTGCACCAGGCGATCGTCGGTCCGGAGGCGCCGGAGATCCTGTTCCGCAAGCTGGCCCCGGCCTTCGCGGCGGTGACGCCGGCCCCGGTGCGGACGGTGACGAAGGTGGGCGAAGCCCTGGGCGGCCTGGTGGGCGGCGTCGCCCTGCGCAAGGCCTATGCGGCGGCGGCCGCGGCGCGCACCGACGGGTCGCGCAGGTAGATCCCGGTCCCGCCCGGCGCGGGCGTCAGGAGGGTTTCGAAGTCGGAGACATCGTCCTCGGCGTCCAGCATCAGCACGCCGTCGGCCGGCAGCAGGGCGACCAGGGCCTCGATCACCTTGCTGCGCAGCGAGGCGTCCATGCCGCGCAGCACGCCGCGCAGCAGGATGACGTCGAAGCGGCCCATGCTGGACAGGTCCGACAGCAGGTTCAGCCGCCGCCAGCGCACCATCTGGCGGATGCGCGGCGAGATCGCCCAGGTGTCGTCCTGGTTTTCGAAATACTTGACCAGCATGCGGATCGGCAGACCGCGCTGGACTTCGAACTGGGTGTAGAGCCCGGCCTGGGCCTTTTCCAGGGCGCGCTCGGAGAGGTCCGAGGCGAAGAACTCGAACCGCGTGCCGGTCGCCAGGCTGCGCGCCTCGTGGGCGGCGATGGCCAGCGAATAGACCTCCTGGCCAGTGGCGCAGGCCGCGCTCCAGATGCGGATGGGGGCTTCCCGGCGACGCTGCGACAGGGCCGGCAGCACGTCGTCGCGCAGGGCGGCGAAGGCCTCGCGGCCGCTGAAGAAGGTGGTCTCGCCGCGGCAGAGGGCCTCGACCACGGCCCAGATCAGGCGATCCTCGCGGTTGGCGCGCAGGGCCGCGATCAAGGCCTCGATCGACTCGTAACCCTCGCGCCGCGCCAGCGGCGAGAGGCGGCTCTCGATCAGATAGGGTTTCTCGATCTCGACCCGCACGCCGGCGCGGGCGCGGCCCAGGGCGGCCAGCAGGTCCAGGTCCTCGGGCGTCACAGCAGGCCCGCCTCGGCGAACTTCGCCTGGATGATGTCGCCGTCGAACGGCTTCATGATGTACTCGTCGGCGCCGGCGTCCAGCGCCGCGCGGATGTGGTCGATGCTGCTCTCGACCGTGCAGAACACCACCTTGGGCGCATCGCCGCCGGGCTCGGCCCGCAGGTTGCGCAGGAACTCCAGCCCGTTCATCACCGGCATGTTCCAGCCCAGCAGGATGGCGCCAGGCATGGTCGCGCGGCCCCACGCCAGGGCCTCCATCCCACCGGCGGCCTCGGCGATCTCGAAGCCGATGTCCTCGAGGACTCGGCGGGCGACCTTGCGGATCACCCTGCTGTCGTCGACCACCAGGCAGGTCTTCACGGCATGCTCCAATCCAGACCGTCAACATGCGAGCGGTCTGGTTAAGGAGCGGTTTGCCGAAACCCGGATCGGGCTGCGACAAATGTAAACACTGCGGTGAAGCTTCGTTTTAGGCTGGGACCCAGGCCGCGATGCTGGCGCGTTCCTCGCCGATCTCGACGGCGACCTGACCGCCGGCCGCGCGGACCAGGGCGTTCAGATAGGCCGCCTGCACCCACGGACCGCCCAGGCCCTCGGCCAGGGGCTCGCCCTTGAGGCCGGCCAGCACTTCCGGACGCAGGCGTGCGCGCGGACCCACCGAGTCGGCGATGATCGAGACGCGACCGTCGGCGGTCACGGCCTTGATCGTGGCCACGCCGCCGGCCGGCAGGGCGCTGGCGGCGATCTGGGCGATGTTGAGCACGGCGCGCGACGACGGCTTGTTCATCGCTTGCGGTTCGATCTGCCAGTCCAGCGACGGGCGCACATGGGCGAACACGCCCTGGGCCAGCTTTTCCAGCTCGCGGGAGTCGAAGTTCTCGGCCGAGGCCGAGGCGCCGAAGGCCACGCGGGTGAACTGCAGCAGGTCGGCCAGCTTGCGGGCCGACGAGGCGATCAGGTTCATGGCGTCGTCGCGCATGTCCTGGGCGGCCGGATCGTCCAGCAGGTCCAGGCCCGAGACGATCGCGCTGGCCGGGCTGATGAAGTCATGGCACAGGCGCGCGGCCAGCATGGCGGCGAAGTCGGGGCCTTGGACGTCCGTTTCGGGGGACGAAGGCGCCGGGGTCTCGGGGGCGGTCTCGGAAACGGTGTCGGTCATGGCGGCGGACTTTGTCGTGATTTGAGGCTTTGGCAAACCGGGCCGCTCCCTCTACAGGGAAACCCGTGATCGATCCGTTTCTAGAGCCGGGCGTCCTGGTGCGCCATCCCACCCAACCCGATTGGGGCCTGGGACAGGTTCAATCCGTGATCGGCCACCGCGTGACCGTCAATTTCGAAGAGGCCGGCAAGCAGACCATCGACGCCACCCGCGTGCGTCTGGTCTTCGTCGGCGACGACCCCCGAGGGTAGTGATGACTGAGAATCTTGCTGCCAACGACTTGGCAGATTGGGGCCGCCAACTGGCGCTGATCACCGAAGAGGCGGCCAAGATCATCCTGCCGTTCTGGCGGACCGAGCTGGCCGTGGCCCAGAAGGCCGACGAGAGCCCGGTCACCGAGGCCGACCGCGCCGGCGAGCGCCTGATCCTGCAACGCCTGTCCGAGCTTTATCCCGACGTGCTGGTGATCTCCGAGGAGCACGCCAGCGAGTTCGGCACGCCCGACGCGGTGGGGCCGCGGTTCTTCCTTGTCGATCCGGTGGACGGCACCAAGGCCTTCGTGCGCGGCGATCCCAATTTCACGGTCAATATCGGCCTGATCGACAACGGCGTCCCGGTCGCCGGCGCTGTCTGCGCCCCGGCCACGGGCGAGGTGTGGTTCACGACGGTCGAGGGTGCGGTGAAACGTGACGCCCCCGGCGCGTCCGAGGTTGCGGCCCGCGTGCGGCCGTGGCCCACGGGCCAGGCCCTGGGTCTGGTCAGCCACACCATGCGCGAGGAGAAGGCCGCCGAACTGGCCGCCGAATACGGCTTCGACCTGCGCAGCCCCATGGATAGCTCGATCAAGATGTGCCGCATCGCCGAAGGCTCGGCCGACATCTATCCGCGTCACGGCCCGACCTCGGAGTGGGATACCGCCGCGGCCCACGCCGTGCTGGTCGCCGCCGGCGGGACCTTCACCCAGCCCGACGGCTCGCCCTTCCTCTATGGCAAGGCGGATCAGGCGTTCCGCAACGGCTGGTTCGTGGCGCGCGGCGGCTAGAGCGCGATCTCTTCCGGCGCCGCTTCCGGCGGCGTCGTCAGGATGGTCCCGACCGAGGCGGCGATGATCGCCCCGATCGCCAGCCACTGAACCGGCGCCAGGTGTTCGCCCAGGATGAACAGGCCCGCCAGCGCCCCGACGGCCGGCTCGGCGCTCAGCATGACGCCGAAGCTGCGCTTGGGAATGCCCTTCAAGGCGATCATCTCCAGCGAATAGGGGATGGCGCTGGACAGCACCGCCGCCGCCAGGCCCATGGCCAGGTACTTCCAATGGAAAAGCTCGGCGCCGGCTGCTGCCAGACCGATCGGCGCGACGATCAGCGCCGCCGTGGTCATGCCCAGCGCCACCGAACGGCCAGCGTGCAGGTGGCCGATCCGCTTGCCCAGGATGATGTAGAGCGCCCACATCACCGCCGCCACGCAGGCGAAGCCGACGCCGACGGGGTCCAGATGGGTCGCGCTATCGCCGATCGGCAGCAGCAGCGCCAGGCCCAGCACCGCCAGGCCGATCCAGACGAAGTGGATCAGCTTGCGCGAATAGGCCACCGCCACCAGCAGCGGCCCCATGAACTCGATGGCGATCGCCAGCCCCAGCGGGATGGTGCGCAGCGCCATGTAGAAGGTCAGATTCATCACCCCGATCGCCGCGCCATATGCGGCGACCTTCTTGAGGTCCGTAGCGGTGATGGGATGGCGCCAGGGCCGCCAGATCAGCAGCAGGATGATGGCCGCGAAGGTGACGCGATAGGCCGTCGTGCCGGCGGCGCCGACGGCGGGGAACAGGCTCTTGGCGAACGAGGTGCCGATGCAGAGGGTGACGATCGAGCCGAACAGGGCGGCGTAGGGCAGGAGATGGGGGCGGGAGGACATGTCCCGGTGTTTAGGCGAGGCGCTCGGCCATCGCCAGGGTCACGGGCCCCCCCCGCGCCTCCGGCGCCCCCCCCCGGTGGGGGAAAGAGGGATGCCGCGATCGCCTCCCCCCTCCGGGGGAGGAGGATGCGCAGCATCCGGAGGGGGCAAGTGCGGTCGTTACTTCTTCACCCAACCGCCATCCAGCGGCTTCCAGTACTGCCCCGGAGCCACCTTGGCGTACAGCTGCTTGGCGGTGGCCTGGCCGGCCGCTTCGGGCGTCGCGCCGGTCTTGGCGGCGATGTCCTTGTAGGCGGCGGTGCGGCCAGTGTTGATCTCGGCCACCGCGGCGCGCAGGTCGGCGTCGCCGCCGGACACGATGCCCAGATAGCCGTCGGCCTGCTCGCCGACCCTGCCCCGCCCCCTGCCCGCGGCGCACGGGGGCTTTG
>CAZRPD010000023.1:0-42487 GCA_964601775.1 uncultured Caulobacter sp.
TCGAAGCTGGCCCGCCTGGTCGAGATCTACGCCAAGCGTCTCCAGACCCAGGAGACCATGACCATGCAGATCACCGACGCCATCGAGGACCACCTCAGCGCCGCCGGCGTGGCCGTGCTGATCGACGCCGAGCACCAGTGCATGAGCACCCGCGGCGTCAAGCATCACGACGTTTCCACGATCACCACCCAGTTCCGCGGCGTGTTCAAGACCGACAAGGTCCTGCAGCAGCGGTTCATGGATCTGGTGCGGAAGTAAGAGATCAGATCCTCCCCCGCATCGCGGGGGAGGATCTAAAGCCCCCTAAGCCGCCGCCCGGATCCCCTCGCGGATCTTCGCCACGCACGCATCCACTGGCCGGTGGACCAGCGTCACCAGCACGAAGCTGATCAGCATCAGCAGGTACCAGGCGCCCATCTTCTCGAACGGCACCATGTGCCAGCCGGCCGTCTGGCTGGGATAGATCCAGGCCCCGGCGAAGGTGCCCAGGTTCTCGGCGAACCAGATGAACAGCGACACCAGCACCATGCCCATCAGCATCGGCATCCGCCGGGCCGTCTGATCCGGGGTGAACACGAACCAGCTGCGCCCGAACAGCACCGCCGACAGGGCGAACAGGCCCACCCGGATGTCGATCATGTAGTGGTGGGTGAAGAAGTTGGCGTAGATCAGCACCGCCAGGATGTGGGTGCTCCAGAACGGCGGATAGCGAATGAAGGTGATGTCGAACAGGCGCCAGATCCGCGCGATATAGCTGCCGACGCAGGCGTACATGAAACCGGTGAACAGCGGCACGCCGCCGATGCGCAGGAGGCTCTCTTCCGGATAGATCCACGAGCCGTGGGCGGTCTTGAACAGCTCCATGACCGTGCCGACGACGTGGAAGATGAAGATCACCAGCGCTTCATCCCAGCGCTCCAGCTTGAGCGCCAGCAGGGACGCCTGGATCGCGATCGCGGCGACGACCAGGAAGTCGTACCGCGCCAGCGGCGCGTTCTCCGGCCAGAACAGATGCGTGCCGACCAGCAGGGCCAGCATCAGCCCGCCGAACAGGCAGGCCCAGGCCTGCTTCAGACCGAACAGCAGGAACTCGTAGGCATAGCCGTTCCAGCGCGACTGGCGCGCCCAGGGCCTTGCCCAGACATCCAGCGCCGCCACGGCGGCCTTGATGCGATCTTTGATATCCATCTCTTCCCCGCAAGAGCGGGCGGAACCTAGCGCAAGACCCCCCTCCTGCGCCATATGTGGCCCATGAGCACCGCCCTGTTCCCCAAAGCCCACGACAAGCACGACCTGGAGCGCGGCAGCGCCCTGTCGCCCCGCTTCAACGCCGACGGTTTGGTCGTGGCGATCGCCCAGCACGCCGACACCGGCGAGATCCTGATGCTGGCCTGGATGAACGACGAGGCCCTGAAGCTGACGGTCGAGACCAGCATCGCCCACTATTTCAGCCGTTCGCGAAACGAACTCTGGAAGAAGGGCGAGACCAGCGGCCAGCTGCAGGACGTGGTCGAGCTGCGGGTCGATTGCGACCAGGACGCCGTGCTGATCAAGGTGCGCCCGCGCGGCGACGGCGGGGCCTGTCACGTCGGCTTCCGCTCGTGCTTCTATCGCGTCTGGGAAGACGGCAAGCTCGTCGAGCGAGAAACACCGGACCATGACCACCCCTGAGGCCCTGATCGCCTTCACCCTGGCCGCAGGCCTGTTGACCCTGACGCCGGGCCTGGACACCGCCCTGGTGATCCGCACCGCCGCGGCCGAGGGTCCGCGCCGGGCGGCCGGGGCGGCGATCGGGATCGGCCTGGGCTGTTTCATCTGGGGCGCGGCGGCGGCGTTCGGGGTCGGGGCGCTGCTAACGGCCTCGGAAATGGCCTACACGGTGCTGAAATGGACCGGCGCGGCCTTCCTGGCCTGGACCGGGATCAAGATGATTCTGAAACCCCGCGACCAGTTCGAGCCCGGCGAGATGAAGGCCATCGACGCCGGCCCGATCGCGGCCTTACGGCGGGGCCTCTTGACCAATCTACTCAATCCCAAGGTCGGGATCTTCTACGTTTCGTTCCTGCCCCAGTTCATGCCGGCCGGCGTCGATCCGGCGCGGTTCGGCCTGCTGCTGGCGGCGATCCACGTCGTGCTGGGCCTGGCCTGGTTCGCCGCCCTGATCGCCGCGACCGTCCCGATCGCCGGCCTGCTGCGCGTGCCGGTCGTGGTCCAATGGCTGGACCGGGTGACCGGCTGCGTGTTCGTGGCGTTCGGGCTCAAGCTGGCGCTGGAGCGGCGGTAAACTTGCCCCCTCCGCGCTGCGCGCTCCTCCCCCGGAGGGGGAAGACGGATCGCGGCGCACCGTCTGCCCCCTCCGGGGGCGGACGACCTCGCGCAGCGAGGTCAGGTGGGGGCAGCAAGTAAGACTCTTACCCTTCCTTCAGCGCCTCGACCCCGCCCTCGCTGGCCGGCGTCACCACGAACCGCTTCAGCACGCTGGTCGTGTAGGCCTGCTCATAGATCGTCGAGACGGCCATCATCTCGCCGGTCGCCTTGCCGTGCTCAAGCGTCAGCAGCAGGAAGCCCTTGGCGCTGGGGTGGGCGTATTTCACTTCCTTGTTGCGCTGGACGAAGGCCTCGCCCAGCGGCACGCCGGGCAGCACGTCGCCATAGCCGGGCGAGGTGATCGAGGTCGCACCGAATTCGGCCGCCACCCGGGTCTTGCCCGCATCGTCCCACAGCTCGTTGGCCCAGAACATGTGGCTGTCGCCAGCCAGCACGATCGGCCGGGCCTTGGCGGCGGTGAAGATGTCGTAGACCCGCTGACGGTCGGCCGGATAGCCGTCCCAGGCGTCCAGGTTGGAGGGGATGTCGAACGCCGACATCGCCACCGACATCGCCACAGGCTTTTTGGCGTAGTCGGGCAGCATGGTCATCATGGCGTTGAACTTGTCTTCGCCCATCGTCGTCTTCAGGTTCGGGGCGGAGACGCGGGCCATGACCACCTGGTTGCCCAGCACCTGCCAGGCGGTGTTGGCCTTGACCGAGGCGCCGACCTTATTGGCCAGCCACGTCTGCTGGTCCTGGCCCATCATCCGCTGGTCAGGGGCCTTCCACTTGGCCAGGAAGCCGGCCACGTCGGGCTTGCCGTTCACGATCGGCATGTCGGTCTCGTAGTCCAGCGCGTGGGTGCGGCCCGACAGGCGGGTCTCGACCATCAGCAGGCTGGCGACGTCGCCGAACTGGAAATCGCGCCAGGCGGCCTCGGGCAGGGTCCCTTGCGCCTCGCGGATCGGCATCCACTCGTAATAGGCCTTCAGCGCCGCGGCCTTGCGCGTCGCCCAGTCGCCCTCGGTCTTGGGATCGTGGTTCTCGGCCCCGCCAATCCAGCTGTCATTGGCGGTCTCGTGGTCGTCCCAGACCACGATCCACGGCGCGCGCGCGTGGGCGGCCTGCAGGCCCGGGTCGGTCTTGTAGAGGGCGTGGCGCTGGCGATAGTCGGCCAGGCTGACGATCTCGTGCGCCGGCTGCGGCGCCCGCGTCTTGGCCACCGGCGAGTTCATGCCGTAGTCGCCAGGCGCGCCGCCATATTCGTAGATGTAGTCGCCCAGGTGCAGCACCGCGTCCACGCGGTCCAGCTTGGCGATGGCGTCGTAGGCGTTGAAGTAGCCGTTCGGATAGAGGCTGCACGAGGCCACCGCCAGGACGACGTCCTTGGTCTTGCCCTGCGGCAGGGTGCGGGTGCGGCCGACCGGCGAGACGACCGCGCCCGCCTTGAAGCGGTACCAGTAGTCGGTGGCCGGCTTCAGGCCTTGGCCGTCCAGGTCGTGCTTGACCGTCCAGTCGCGACTGGCGCGGGCGCGCAGACCCTTGGACGTGCGGATGATGGTCTTGAAGTCCGGATCGGCGGCGACTTCCAGCGCGACGTCGATGTCGCCCGTCGTGGTCTCCTTGGGAGTCACGCGGGTCCAGAAGACCGCATAGGCCGTCCCCGGATCGCCGCTGGCCACGCCGTGCTCGAAGGCCACGGGGCCCTTGTAGACGTTAACCGGCTGGGCGGCCGCTTCGCCGGCGGCGACACCGGTGAGGCCCAGCAGGCCGAGAACCCTACGTCGATCGATAGCCATCGTTCGTTTCCCCGTGCATGGCGCCGCTTCGGCGTCCTGTGCGTTAGCGCTTCGACACAACAGGAAGATGACGCTTCCAGGAGCCGAGATGTCGAGCGAAGATCTGCACGTTCCCCGCGAAAAGCTGAGCAAGCGCACGTTGAATCAGCACTACGCCATCACCTCGCTGATCGAGGAGATGGAGGCGGTCGACTGGTATCGTCAGCGAGCGGACGACTGCGACGATCCCGAGCTGAAGAAGATCCTGCTGCACAACGCCCGTGAGGAGCTTGAGCACGCGGCCATGGTGCTGGAATGGCTGCGCCGCAGCGATCCAGAGACCGACGAGCAGCTGCGGGAATATCTATTCAAGGAAGGGTCGATCACCGGTCACGAGGAAGAAGCGACCGGAAAATAGATCCACCGAGGCCGTCATCCCACGCTTCATGCGCGGGATGACGGGTAGTGGAATTACCGCCGAACCGTGAAGCCCACGCCCATGAAGCGCGGCTTGCCGGCGATGAAGGTGGGGATGCCGAAGCTGTCGCCGGTGTTGCCGGCGTCCTTCAGGTAGCTCACGTCGCCGACGTTCTCGACGAACGCCTCGATGCGCCAGCGATCGTCCACGGCGCCGAAGCCCACGCGGACGTTCAGCAGGCCATAGCCCTTCTGGAACTCGTCGACCTTGGTGTCGGGGAACAGGCCCGACGACTGCAGGTCCGAGCGGTCGTTGTCGTCGTCGAAGAACATCTTCGAGCGCCAGGTGTAGGTCGGGGTGAAGGTGACCTTGCCGCCCAGCGCCTCGCGGCTGAACGCGGCGCCGACCGAGACCGCGTGGTCGGGCGACAGGCGGAAGCTGTTGCCGTCGCGCAAGCCGGTGGCCAGGCGGGCGTGGTTGTAGGCGTAGGTCGAGAACAGGGTCCAGTAGTCGCCGGCCTGCAGGCGGGCCTCGCCTTCGACGCCGTAGGCCTTGGCCTTGCCGGCGTTCAGGGTCACCACCTGGGCGCCCTGGCGGAAGCTGGTGGCGAAGTTGTCGTAGTCGTAGCGGAACACCGAGCCGGCCAGGAACAGGCGGCCGTCGAACAGCTTGCCCTTGGCGCCAGCCTCGTAGCTGTCGACCGTTTCGGCGGCGACAACGTTCAGGCGGGCCGCGCCCAGCGGCGTGGCCGGGGCGCTGGCCGAGATCACGTCCGGACGGCGGCCGCGGGCGTACGACGCGTAGAACGACAGGTTGTCGGCGGCGGCGTAACGGCCGACCAGCCGCCAGGTCAGGCCGGTGTCCTCGATCTCACGGCCGAAGGTGTTGCCGTTGCCCGTGGTGGGCTGGGCCAGCATGCCCACGGTCGGCAGCAGCGGGTTGTTCACCGCGTTCGGCTGCGAGGCCAGGAAGATGTTGGTCGCGGTCGGCGCGGCCAGCAGCAGGCCCAGGATCGAGCGGCCGTTATCGACGCTCGAGCGATAGCCGGCCCAGCGCTCTTCGCTGGTGTAGCGGATGCCGGCCGTGATCTCGAACTTGTCGGTCAGCTTGAACGTACCGTCGGCATAGACGTCGTAGGCGGTGTTCTCGCTGTAGTTGGCGAAGGTCTCGCGGTGGATCGGCTTGAGGTTGGCGGCCAGGCCCGGCGCCAGGGCGGACGGGACGCCGAAGCCCAGGTTCAGCACTTGGGCCAGGTAGGCCGGGTTGGTCAGATAGGCCAGCGGCTGCGGGTTCGGACGGCTGATGCCCAGCGGCGTGTTGCCGGCCAGCAGGGCCAGCACCAGACGCTCGTCCAGTTGGCCTGGAATGCGCCACGAACCGGTCTCGTGGAAGTAGTTGGCGCCGACGAAGCCGGTGAAGCGGCCGCCGTTGTCGTAGTTCAGGCGCAGTTCCTGGCTCTGCTGACGGCCTTGCGCGTCTTCGGCGAAGGTCAGGATCGGCAGGCTGGTGCCATCCGGATCGAACACTTCCACCGAATGGAAGCGGCGGCCGGCGGTGATCGACGACAGGGTCAGGCTGTCGGTGAGCTTGAACTCGGCCAGGGCGGTGACGCCATAGACCTTGCGTTCCAGACCGAGCGGCGCGCCGCCCTCGAAGCCGGCGCCCGGCGCCAGGGTCGCGCCCGAGGACACGCCAGTGTTCCCCAGAACCGCGCCCGTGACCGGGTTGGTCGGGTTGAAGGTGTGGCTCTTGAACGAGGTGCCGGTGGTGCTGTCTTCCTGATAGTTGCCGATCAGGTCCAGCTTGAAGCGTTCGCCCAGCTCCACATGATAGGCGGCGCGGAAGGCCTGCGTGTCGGTCGAGTTGAAGGGGTCGCCGCCGGCCAGATCCTTGACGTAGCCGTCGTTCTGGCGAACGCGGACCGCCAGGCGCAGGGCGTTGGTGTCGTTGATCGCGAAGTTCACCATGCCTTCGCCGACCGTGTAGCCGCGCGTGCCCAGCTCGGCCTTCAGCATCCAGTCGTTGGCGGCCGTATCAGCCTTGTTCTGCACCAGGTTCACGGCGCCGATCAGGGCGCCGCGGCCGAACAGGGTCGATTGCGGCCCCTTGGCGACTTCGACGCGCTCCATGTCGAACAGCTCGACATACGAACCGCGCGAGCGCGAGATCGGCACGCCGTCCTGATAGATCGAGACGCGGGTTTCATCCGTCGCCGAACCGGAGTCCGAGGTGATGCCGCGCATCACGAAGCCGGAATTGTTGTTCGACTGGTTCTGGACCAGGAAGCCGGGGGTGAAGGCCGACAGCTCGTCGAACGCCTTGACGCCGATGGCTTCCAGGAACTCGCCCGAATAGGCCGTGACCGAGATCGGCACGTCGACCGGGTCCTGGGCGCGCTTCTGGGCGGTGATGCCCAGCTCCCCGAGCGTGCCGGCGCCGTTGTTGCCGGCCCCCCCGTTGCGGGCTTGGGGCTCGCCGCCCGCCATGGCCGGAGCCGCCACGACCAGGGCCAGAAGGCTGGCGGTCAACAGCGTGGTGGTGCGGAAAGCACGCATGGACTATCCCCTCGAAACAATTACTCGACCTGCGCCCTAGGCATGGCCCATGTCGGTGACGCGACGGGCGTGTGACGGAGCAATGAAACCCCCGGTGGATGGCACGGAAGACACAGTGGATAACCTGGGGGATGACGAGATCCTGGACGACGCCGCCGCTCGCGATGGCGCCGCCGGAGAGATCCTGACCGCCGACCTCCCCGAAGGCCTGGCTGGCCAGCGCCTGGACAAGGTCCTGGCCCCGCTGTTTCCCGACCTGTCCCGCGCTCGCCTGCAAGCCCTGATCGGCGAGGGCCGCCTGACCCTGGACGGCCAGGCGATCACCGACGCCTCGCGCAAGGCCAGGGCCGGAACCTACGCGCTAATCGTGCCGCCGCCGGCCCCGGCCGAGCCCGAGCCCCAGGCCCTGCCGCTCTCCATTCTCTATGAGGACGCGCACCTGATCGTGGTCGACAAGGCCGCCGGCATGGCCGCGCACCCCGCGCCCGGCACGCCGGACGGCACCCTGGTCAACGCCCTGCTGCACCACTGCGGCGACAGCCTGTCGGGTGTCGGCGGCGTGGCCCGACCCGGCATCGTCCACCGCCTGGACAAGGACACTTCCGGCGTCATGGTCGCGGCCAAGAGCGACGTGGCCCACCAGGGCCTGTCGAAGCTGTTCGCCGCCCACGACATCGACCGTCTGTACGTCGCCCTGGTGCGCGGCGCGCCCAGCCCCCTGGCGGGCACGATCGAGACCCAGCTGGGCCGCTCGACCACCGACCGCAAGAAGATGGCCGTGCTGAAGTCCGGCGGCCGCCTGGCCATCACCCACTATAAGGTCGAGAAATCCTTTGGACCGCTGGAGCGGCCGCTGGCCGCGCGCGTCGCCTGCCGGCTGGAGACCGGCCGCACCCACCAGATCCGTGTCCACATGGCCAGCAAGGGCAGCCCCTGCCTGGCCGATCCCGTCTACGGCGCCAGCCAGCCGGCGCAGGCCGTGCGCGACCAGATCGCGGCGGCGGGCCTCAAGCGCCAGGCCCTGCACGCGGCGGTGCTGGGCTTCGTCCATCCCGTCACCGGCGAGACCCTGCGCTTCGAAACGCCCCTGCCCGCCGACATGGCGGCGCTGGAGGCGGGCCTGGCGACGCTCTGACCCCGGAACATCGCGCCTGACGGGCCAAGCTTGCGTCGTCGCAACAAAAGCGCCCTAATTGCGCTGGCCTGGCGGTCTAGTCTCTTCGCCTGGTCATACTGGAGCGTACCATGCGGCCCCCTCTCGCGATCCTCGCCCTCAGCGCCGCCGCCGTCCTGGCGACGCCCGTGCTGGCGGCCAATGCCGACGACGAGGCCATCAGCACCGCCCAGGCCAAGTCCAGCGTCCAGGCCCTGACCGCGACCGCCCCGCCGCTGCCCGTCGTCGAGACGCCCGTGCGACAGCTGACCACCCAGGAGCAGGTCGACGCCTTCTTAGGCCCGGCCAAGGCGGCCGATGCGCGCCAGCGCGGCCTGTTGCCGCCCAATCACGAGTTCGACGCCTATGGCCCGACCGGCTATGCGCAGGACGACCGCGACGCCGACGGCAAGCGCAAGATCCACGGCGAGATGAGCGTGTCGGTCGGCACCGGCGGCTATCGCAGCGCGTCGGCCTCGGCCCTGATCCCGGTCGGCGAAAGCACCACGGTCGGCGTGGCCGTCTCCAAGACCGATTTCGGCCGCAACGGCGTCTGGGCCTATGGCGACGGCGCCTACGGTTATGGCGGCTACGGCGCCCCTTATGGCTACGGCGGTTATCCGATGCGCATGCGCGGCGGCGAGCGCCAGTCGCTGGCGGTGTCGGTGATGAGCGGCGTCGGTCGACGCAGCGGCAGCGCCGTTCCGGACGGCTGCGCGCCCGGCTTCCGCGACGGTGGCCGCTATGTCGAGCCGCTGTGGGTCGACGGCCTGCGCGACGGCGCCCATCCCTGTTCGGCCGCTGATCGCTAGAAACTCATTTCGAGTTCAACCTGGAAGTTGCGCTGCGTCTAAGCGCCGCTGTTCGCCGATGTTTAACGGCTTGCGCTCATGGTGCCCCGCATCGGGGACTGAGGCAGATTGATGCAGCCGGAAATCATCGCGTACCGCCATCCGTCGACCGGAACGGTGACCTATCTGATCGTCGACCCCGCCACCTTTCTGTGCGCCATCGTCGATCCCGTCCTGGACGTCGATCCCGTCACCGAAGCCGTCGACACCAGCTTTATGAACCGCATCATCGCCGAGATCCGCGCCCGCGACCTGGGCCCCACCTGGATCCTCGAGACCGGCCTGCACACCGGCCACGTCTCGGCCGCCGGCCACGTCAAGTATGAGACCGGCGCCTCGGTCTGCATCGGCGCCGGCGTGGTCGAGAGCCTCAAGCGCCTGGCCCCCGTGCTGGGCGAGGACGGCGTGGATCTGGACGGCTGGGACTTCGACAAGCTGGCCCAGGACGGCGAGGCCCTGCCGATGGGCGGGCTGGAGATCACCGCCATCGCCCTGCAAGGCCGCCTGCCTGGCGCCCTCGCCTATCAGCTGGGCGACGCGGTGTTCACCGGCGACCTGGTGCTCAACCCCACCGAGGGCGCGGGCCGCTGCGACGTCCCCGGCGCCGACGCCGGCAAGGCCTGGGACGACGCCCGCAAGATCCTGGGGCTGCCGCCGCAGACCCGCGTGCTGCCGGGCGCCTGCGCCGGCGAGCCCTGCGAGTCGACCATCGCCGAGGAACAGGCCGCCAATATCCAGCTGAAGACCGACATCGACCGCGACGGCTTCATCGCCCTGCGCGCGGCCGCCGACGCCCTGCTGCCCGAGCCGACCCTGGCCCCCGCCGCCCTGCGGGTCGCCATCCGGGCCGGCAAGCTGCCGCCGGAAGTCGAAACCGGCCGCCGCTTCGCTTCGGTCGACCTGCGGGCGCTGCAAGCCTAACTGGATTTCTTTTCGCAACGCACTTGCTCGGCGTCGCGCCTCAGCCCTATTGTTCGCACGCGAAACATTAGGAGCAAGCCTGCATGGCCGAGGATTTCAGCGCCGCCCTGACCGCCGGCCAGGCCGGAACCCTGCCCGATCTCCTGGGCCTGCAATGGACCCGCGCCGAGCCGGGCCTGGTGCAGGGCCGCTTCGACGTCGACAAGCGCCACATGGCCCCGAACGGCTTCCTGCACGCGGCCAGCGTCATCGCCCTGGCCGACTCGGCCGCCGGCTATGGCTGCGTCATCTCCCTGCCCGAAGGCGCGAGCGGGTTCACCACCATCGAGCTGAAGTCGAACTTCCTGGGCACCGCCCGCGACGGCGGCGTGGCGGTCGAGGCCAGGCTGATCCACGGCGGCGGCAGCACCCAGGTCTGGGACGCCGTGGCGACCCACGAAACCACCGGCAAGACCATCGCCCTTTTCCGCTGCACCCAGATGATTCTGCGACCAAAGGCCTGACCGCGAAAAACCTGGGAAGAAGGGCTTGCGTCCCGGCGGCGACGCCGCTAGGTATCGCGCCCTCGACCTCGGGCGGCTCAAAAAGCGGCTCGGAACGGCGGCCTGGAGAGGTGGCAGAGTGGTCGAATGTACCGCACTCGAAATGCGGCGTGCCTGGAAGGGCACCGTGGGTTCGAATCCCACCCTCTCCGCCACCACCCCCATTTTCCGCCTCCGCAAAAGTTCGCCGAAGCGCGAAAAACTTCAATAAAACCAGCACTTATCTTCCGGCCTCGTTTTTGGCCGCTTGCGCACGTCTGCTCAAATCCGCAAAATGGATGTGAGTGAAAATGTGAGTGAGCTATGGGGCGCCTGATTGACCGACTGACCGCGATGGAGGTGAAGCGTCTCGGCGTGGTCGGGATGCACCCCGACGGCCGCGGCCTCTATCTGCAGATTCACAAGGGCGGATCCAAGTCGTGGATCTATCGGTACACGCTCAATGGCCGCGTTCGCGCCATGGGCCTTGGCCCGAGTCACCTGGTGTCGCTAGCTGAAGCGCGGGCGATGGCCCAGGAGGCCCGCTTGCTGAAGGCGCAGGGGTTCGATCCGCTGGAGGCGCGCGCGGCCTTGAAGCCGACGCCGACGCCGGCGCCCACGCCAGCCAAAGAAGCCGAGCCCGACAGGGGCATGGCGTTCAAGGACGCCGCGGCGGCCTATATCCGCGCCAACAGCGCCGCGTGGGACAACGCCAAGCATGAAGCGCAATGGTCAGCCACGCTGGAAACCTACGCCTATCCTGCGTTCGGCGATCTTCCCGTGGGCGAGATCAACACCACGCTTGTCCTGAAGGCCCTGGAGCCGATCTGGTCCACCAAGACCGAAACAGCCAGCCGCCTGCGCGGTCGGATCGAGTCGGTCCTCGACTGGGCGACCGTGCGCGGCCTTCGCCAGGGCGAGAATCCCGCGCGCTGGAAGGGCCACCTGGACAAGATCCTGCCGGCCAAGTCGAAGGTCGCCCGCGTCGAGCACCACGCCGCCCTGCCCTTCAAGGTCATGCAGCAGTTCATGCGCGATCTGGCCGAACGCCCCGGCGTCGCCGCACGCGCCCTTTCGTTCACGATCCTGACCGCCGCCCGCACCGGCGAGGTGATCGGCGCCCAGTGGTCGGAGATCGACTTCGAGGCCCGCTTGTGGATCCGCCCCGCCGCCCGCATGAAGGCTCGCAAGGACCACCGCATCCCGCTGTGTGACGCCGCCATGGCCATCCTACAAGCCATGCGCGACGCCTTCCTGACAGGCCGGCGCGAACTTCTGGCGCTCTACGACAAGCCCATCCCCAACGACATTCCGCTAGAGGGCTTCATCTTCGGCGGCATGCGCCGCGGCAAGGGCCTGTCGAACATGTCCCTGCTCAAGGTGCTCAAGAGCATGGGCCGCTCGGACCTGACCACCCACGGCTTCCGCAGCACATTCCGCGATTGGGCGGCCGAAACGACCAACTACCCCAACGAAGTCGTCGAGATGGCCCTCGCCCACACGATCGCCGGCAAGGTCGAGGCGGCCTACCGGCGCGGGGATCTTATGGAAAAGCGGCGGGAGCTGATGCGGGACTGGTCAGCGTACTGCGCCTCCCCCGCGACGGCGAGCCCCGCGGCGCGATGAGGAACCAGCGCGCTACAAATTCGATGCATGTCTCTACGCATCTTTTTTGAGGCTTTAAGCGTCAATCCACGAACATGGCATCAGTTTTGAGGCTTTAATCCGAATTCGTCACTGCAAGACCGGCGTGTCGCCAGCCGATCCGCCCCAGGAAGCGCGAAGCTTTGCGTTGGGGGAAAAGCAACGGAATCCATGCCAACTGCCGTCACGCGCTCTAGTTGAGGGACCCATGGCGAACGACCACCTTCCATCGCCGACCCCGCTGGTCGAAACCGAGTACCAGTCGGTCTACACCTACTTCAACCAGACCATGGGGATGGAAGTCGCCGTCTACACCTTCAACCCGGCCAGCGCCGTGGCGGCAGCCGAGTTGAATCGTGCGGATTGGATCCGGATGAGCGAGGCGCTGGACCTGATCCGTGCGAGCGCGGCGTTTCCCCAAGCCGTGGTCGAGGAAAAGCTAATATCGGCGCTCAAGGCAGCGTCGGTGATCGGGATCCACGGCCGCGTCATCAAGGTAGAAGCCATCAACGGCGCCTCCGACTTTGACCGTTCCTATCAGTATGTCTTTCCCCGGCAATGGGCCACCTGCATGGGCTTGAACGTCGATGAGGACAGCATCAGCCTGGCCGACGGCGCGCCGCTGGTGGACATCTACCTGAACCGCAAAGACGTCCGGTTCTGGATTGAGGTCAGAGCCAATCCCGCCTCCCCGCTCAAGGACGATCCTGACTATCTTCGCCGCTGCGACCAGCGCATCCACGAGATCGGCAATCCCGATGCAGATCTCCGCTTTGATCCAAGAGCGCCAGCGTCTCAGAAAGGCGGCCGGCCGCGGGATTACCTGTGGGAGAAGGCCGTCATCCACCTGATGGTCCACGCCGTCCACCACAAGGGCTCAATATCGGAGGTCACCTCAAAGGCTGAGATCGGCCGTCAGTTGCTTACGGCGCTCAACGAAATCAGCGGCGAAGCGCACCCCGCGCCCAGCACCCTTTCCGAGCACGTCAATCTGATCTGGGACGCGTTCGACAAGGCCAAGGTTATCGATGCGCCGCGCCGGCCCGACAGGGTTAAGGCCCGTTAGGCGCATCTCTCCTGCAACGAGTTTCCGGCCAAGCCGGATGCCGGCCGAGCCCGACTGCGGTTGACTCCAGGTGTTCGCGCAAGACCGCCGAACGCTGGAGTTGACGATGATCGACGAAAACGAACCCCTCCCCCGGATGGCCATCAGTGTGGCCGAGTTCTGCCAGACCTTCGCGGTCGGCAAGAGCCTCTTCTACGAAGAGGTGAAGGCAGGCCGGCTGGCCGTCCGCAAGGTCGGCGGGCGCACCTTGGTGCCAACGGCTGACGCCCGCGCCTGGTGGGCCAGCAAGGCCCGCCGGTAGCGCCACCGCAAGGCTCGCTCAGCGAGCCCATCCCCAAAATCGAAACTTTCACGAGGTCGGCCAACCGCCGATCCGAAGGAACCCTCATGCCTAAAAGCCAACCTGGTCGCCGCCATACGATCGGTTCGAGCCGCCTCGACCGATCGCCTTGCCGCCGACGCGACTTCAGCGAAGTCACCCCTATCCGTTCTGACCCGAGCCTCGACGAGACTTCGTCTCGCCGAAGGATTGGAAGAACACACCCCACGCACGCGTGCCCACCGGTTCACAAGGGTTTTGCGAGCGCGCCGTCGGCGTGCGGATCACAAGGCCGCCGGAAAAGCTCCACGCTTTCTGTGCGTTACGCAAACGCCATTGGCGTGCTCCAGAGCGGAGGCGCCCGATGAACAAGGTAACGGTTTCCCTCCGCATCCCCGCTCCCCTGAACGTAGTTTTGACTGACTACGCCAAGGCTCCAGGCTACTGCAGCCGCTATCAGGCTGCGATCCGCGCGTTCGAAACAGGGCTCGGCGTTCTGGTCGGATCGACGCAGGTCGCCGCCAACAACGAGGCGATGACTGACGGCTTGGGCGAGTTGCTCGCCCGGGCTGAACGGCTCGAATCCCTGGTGGATCGGACACTCTTCACCGCCAGCGCCGCCTACGCCTATGCGCGTCGCGGCGCCGTCCGAACCGAAGCCGACAACAAGATGGATCAACTGATCGCGGAGGCGGCGCAGGAAGCGTACCGCCGCCAACGCGACCTCGCGCGAGGCGCCCAATAATGACCAGTCACCACCAACATCTGTCCCGCGGCCAAGCCCTGTTTGCAGGTTCGCTTGGGAGCATCGCGTGTCGTTGGCGCGGGTATTTTTGGACCTGCATCGCGGCGATCCTATGCGGTGCTGCCGCCGGCGCCGGCAAGCTTTCGGTCGCCGCGCAACGCGCCGCCCTGGACTACGTCAACGCCGAGCTAACGCTGCGGCTTCTCGTCTTCTCCCGCGATCCGACGATCGAGCGCTACACGGAGAATGGTCCGCAAATTGTCAGCGCCCGCGCCCTGGTGGACCACGCTTTCTATCAGAACGCCGCCGACCAGGCCCTCTCGCAACTTCAGTGGGGCGGGTTGGCCGGGGCCTTTATGGGGATCGCGATTTGCCTGCTCTGGTCCTGCGTCGCAGCCCGGTGGGGCAAGAACGCTGGCGAGGACAGCACACGCCGCGGCGCCAGCCTTGTGACGGAGCGAGCCCTTGCTCGGCTCACCCGGAAGCGGGCGAACAAGACCTCTATCCATCTGGCAAGCGTCGCCTTGCCCACCGACCTTGAAACCCGCCACGTCGCACTGATCGGCTCAACAGGCTCGGGCAAAACCACGGCCCTGCGCCAGATGCTCGACGCCATCGAGGCGCGCGGCGACACCGCCATCGTCTATGACACCAGCGGCGAGTTCATCGCCCACTACTATCGGCCCGAACGCGGCGACATCATCCTCAGCCCGTTCGACGAACGCGGCGCGTTCTGGTCACCTTTCGACGAGATCCATCACCCCGCCGACGCTGATCATATCGCCCGGCAGTTGATCGCCTCCCCCGACGACTCCAAGGAGGACTTCTGGCTAGAGTCGGCCCGGATCCTGTTGGCGGACATCCTGCGAAAACTACACGCCGAAGATCGCCGTGACTTGCCCACTCTCATCGAAACCCTTCGCGGCTTTTCCCGCGAAAAGCTTCAGCGCTGGCTTTCAGACACCGCCTCGGCGCGAATGTTCGAGGAGGGCGCCGAACGCGCGACCAGCAGCGTCCTGTTCATGCTCAATCGCTGCATTCAGCTTTTGCAGTACCTCCGGGCGTCGCCCAACGGCGCCAAGGTCTTCAGTTTCCAGGAGCATTTCGCCGAACTGGACCAGCGCATCGGCTTGCGCCCGTGGATCTTCGTTCCGCGCCAGGAGCAGTATTTCGCGGCCACGCGGCCTCTTCTCGCCTGCTTCCTGGAATGCGCCGCAACGGCGATTTTGGGCCTTTCGCCCCACCCCAGCCGCCGCGTCTGGCTGATGCTGGACGAACTGGCCGACCTGCCCAAAGTCGATAATCTTACCCGCCTGCTGCCGCAGGGACGCAAGTTCGGCGCCTCCGTCGTCCTGACGTTCCAAGCCATCGGCCAGATGCGCCAACGCTATGGGAAGGACGGCGCGGAGGCTCTCCTCGCCAATACCAATACCAAGCTCTTCCTTCAGCTTGGCGATCCTGACACCCGCCAATGGGCCAGCCAGGCCGTGGGGACAGTAGAGACGGAAATCCGTGGCGCGTCCGAGAACCTGGACCATCAAATGGGCAAAGGGCGGACCTCCATCGGCAGCAGTCGCCAGATCTTGCCCCTGCTGCTCGAGAGCCAGTTCCGGCTTCCTCCCTACCAGGGCTATCTGCAGCTTCCCGACGCCTATCCCGTCGCCCAGGTGTCGATCCAGAATGACCACATCATTCAACGCGGTCCCGCCAGGCGTAAGGGCTTCGTGCCGATCGATCTGAACCAGACTCTGTGGGGCGCTCCCAAGCCGGCACCGGTAGAGACTGAGACTACCCTGGCCGACGGCGGGCCGGTCTGATGGTCGCCTCCCTCTCCAGCCTGTCGAATTCGGCCCAGGCCTCCAGCTACTACGAAGCGGACGACTACTACGCCGAAGACGGCGCCGCGCCGAGCCGCTGGCAAGGATCTGGCGCCGCTCGCCTCGGGCTAGAGGGGGAGGTCGATCCCGACCGCTTCCGCCAACTGCTGGACGGGGTTCTGCCCGATGGCGCCATGCTCGGCGCCAAGCGGGAAGATGGTCGCCAGCACCGTCCAGGCTGGGACCTCACCTTCAGCGCACCCAAGTCGGTGTCGGTCATGGCCCTGGTCGCCGGCGACCGGCGACTCGACGAGGCCCACGCCGCGGCGGTCGAGGCGGCGCTGGCCTTCACCGAACGCCACGCCGGCGGGACCCGCATCCGCAATGGCGAGCGCGTCACCCACGTCCGGACCGGCAATCTCGCCGTCGCGACCTTTCGGCACGACACCAGCCGCGCCCAGGATCCCCAGCTCCACACCCACGCCGTGATCCTCAACATGACCCACGACAGTGCGGGGACCTGGCGCAGCCTGGACTCGCGCGCGCTCTACCAGCTGCAGAAGACGATCGGCGAGATCTACCGCCAGGAACTCGCCGGCACCGCGCGTGGCCTGGGCTACGAGATTGAGGTCGGCAAGGAGTCGATGTTCGAGATCCGCGGCATTCCCGCCGACGTCCTCGACGCCTTCAGCGAACGCGCTCAGCAGGTTGAGGCCCACCTGGCCAAGAAGGGGCTGACACGCGCGACTGCCACGGCCGAGGAAAAGCAGGTCGCCACTTTATATACGCGCGCCTCGAAACGGCCGGCCGATCGCGCCGAACTCGGGAGCGCCTGGCGTACCGAGGCGGCCGGCCTGGGTTTCGATACAGAGGCGCGGCGCAACCTTGTCGCCGAGGCTCGCCAGCGCGCCGGCGCATCGCTCGGCGCCCTCGGCCGCGGCGAGGTCTTGGCCCACGACGCCGTGCGCTTCGCCGCCGAGAAGCTCGGCGAACGGCAGGCGGTCTTTTCGCGCGCGGACCTGGAGCGAGAGGCCGGGCGCAAGGCAATTGGCGTGGCGACCAGAAGCCAGCTCATGGCCGCAGTCGAACGACACCAGGAATCTCGCCAGCTGGAGGCGCGCGCCTTGCGCAATCCGATCGGCCTGGACCTGGAGGGCTTCACCACCGAACGGGCGATGGCGCATGAGCGCCGCTTGCTCGAGATCGAGCGTCTCGGCCGGGGTGGCCTCAATCCGATCACCACCCCGGTGGAGGCTAGCCGCGTTGTGGCCATCGCCAGCCTCGCTGCAGCGGAACGCGGCCTGACCTGGTCCGAAGACCAGCGCAGCGCCACCAAGGCCGTGCTGACCAGCCGCAACGCGGTCGTCGGCGTGCAAGGCTACGCGGGCTCGGCCAAGACCACGACCGTGCTGGCGACCGTCGCCAAGGCGGCCGCCGCGCAGGGCTATCACGTTAAGGCGCTCGCGCCCTCGGCCTCCGCCGCCCTCACCCTGGGAGAGGCGCTCGACCTTGAAGGGCGCACGATCACCCGCCACTTGCTGGAAAGGCCCGCGGCGCGTCAGGGCGCTCGCGAGCTATGGATCGTGGACGAGGCCTCGCTCGTCTCCGCCAAGGACATGGCCCGTCTGCTCGACGAGGCCCAGCGCCGCGGCGCCCACACGCTTCTGGTCGGTGACACCCATCAGCTGGGCTCGGTCGGCGCCGGCGCCGCGTTCCGCCAGCTGCAGGATGCTGGCCTGGAAACCGCGCACCTGACCAAGATCGTCCGCCAGTCCAACAACCTCACCCTGGAAGCGGTCGAGGCGACCATCGCCGGCGACGCCCGCCGAGCGCTCGACGCCCTGGACAGGGGCGGCGGCCGGATCGTCGAAGCCAAGCAGGCCGAAGCGCGCCACGTACTCATCGCCGCGCACTACGCCGGCCTCGACAGCGCCCAACGCCGGCGCACGCTGATCATAGATCCCTCGCGCGAAGGTCGGGACCAACTGACCGCCCAGATCCGCGCCGACCTCATCAAGGCCGGACAGCTGGGCAGCGCCGCTGCGACCGTGAAAGCGCTGACCGCCAAAGATCTGACCGGCGCAGAGCGCAAGGAGGCCGGAAGCTACGCGCCAGGCGACATCGTGACCTTCGCCAAGACCCTGCCCGGGAAGTCCGTCGTGAAAGGCGCCGCTTACGAGGTCCAAGCGATCGACACCCAGCGCCGCCTCGTCAGCCTCGCCGACGGCAAGGGCGCTACGATCGACTGGGCGCCGCATCGCTGGGGCCGCGCCGAAGCGTTCGAGGTCACCGACCGTGAGCTACGCGCCGGCGACCGTGTCGAATTCACCCGCAACAATCAGCGGCTGCGCCAGGTTAACGGCCTGCAGGGTGAAGTCGTGAGCATCGACGCCGAAGCCCACCAAGCCGTCGTTCGCACAGAACGCGGACGCCTCCGCACGCTCGACCTCAACGCTGCGCAGGACCGCCACATCCGCCACGCCTACGTCCAAACCGCCTTCGCCGCCCAAGGCCGGACCACTGATCACGTCCTCTTCCACGCCGAGAGCAAGCGCTCCAACCTGGTGGATCAGGCGACCCTCTACGTCGCGATCTCGCGCGCCCGACATGGCGCCACGGTCGTGACGGATGATCGGATGAAGCTGATCCAGGGCGTTGAAGCGCGCTCGGGACAGCGCCTCACTGCGCTTGCGGCTGTTGGGAAGGCCCGTGAAGCGTCCGCCGATCAAGGGGCTGGACTATAGGCTGCTGGCCGTCTCAGCTCGTGCACGGTGCCAGCGCCAAGCAGACTCCAGGATCGAGTTCAGGTCGCGCTTGGCAGTCCAGTTCAATTCGGTGCGAGCCTTGGCGCTGTCTGCGATCAAGATCGGGGCGTCCCCCTCACGCCGCGGCGCCATCTGGACCGCCAGAGGCTTGCCGACCACGCGCTCGACGCCACCGATCAGTTCGCGCACGGTCGTGCCGGCGCCAGTGCCAAGATTGTATGACGTCGAAGCGCCCCCGGCCAAAAGCCGGCGAAGCGCCAGAACGTGGGCCTCGGCGAGATCCAGGACATGGACATAGTCCCGAAGCGCCGTGCCATCACGCGTGTCGTAGTCGTCGCCAAAGATCATGAACTGGGATCGCTGCCCCAGCGCAACTTCAAAGGCCAAGGGGATGGCGTGGGTCTCCGGCTCATGCCATTCGCCGATGCGCCCTTCCGGATCCGCGCCCGCCGCATTGAAGTAGCGCAGGACCGTACTTCTGAATCCAACATATCGGTCGTAGTCCGCCAGCAGCTGCTCGACCATCAGCTTGCTGCGCCCATAGGGGTTCAAGGGCGCCTGAGGATGCTGCTCATCTATCGGCAGCCTCACAGGCTCGCCGAACGTCGCACAGGTCGACGAGAACACCATCGCCTCTACGCCAGCCCTTCGCGCAGCCTCGATAAGCGTAATCGTGCCGCCGACGTTGTTTTTGAAGAACACCCCCGGATCCCTAGTCGATTCACCGACTTCAATCCGCGCCGCGAAATGCAGGACCGCGACAGGACGATACTTGGCGAAAACCTCATACAGCCGCCGCGCGTCACAGATGTCGCCGACCTCCAACGGCCCCCACTGGACATGCTCGCGGTGGCCATTGGACAGGTCGTCGAAGGCGACAGGCGCAAAGCCGGCCTCGGCTAGTACCAGACACGCGTGCGCCCCAAGATACCCAGCGCCGCCGGTCACGAGCACAGTTGCCATCGATTCTCCATTCATCGAGGCAATATAAGCCAAAAGCCAACGGCTAGTGCTGGTTACATCTGATGAGCCTGCAGTTGTGCCGGAGCCGAGGACACGATTTGCCAGTTGCGAGCCCGCATCGGCTCCTGTATCGAACGCCCTCCCCCGCCGACGTTTTGCGTCGACACCCGGATGGCCCGGTGGCGGAGTGGTGACGCAGCGGACTGCAAATCCGTGCACCCCGGTTCGATTCCGGGCCGGGCCTCCATTATTTTTCAAGCACTTAGCTACCTGACTGGCGGGTAAGTTTGTCATCGCGGCAAACGCGCTTTGACGGCAAGCGCGTATGAACCTCGTGCGGCTGCAAATCCGTGCACCGCGGTTCGATTCCGGGCCGGGCCTCCATCATTTTTCAAAGACTTAGGCATTTGACCCATGGATAAGTTTGCCCATTTAGCGAATGCGCTGACCGCTCGCGCGCGGGTGGCTCTTCGGCTGTAAGTCCGCGCGGGTTTGTTCGATTCCACGGCATCACGTCTCCGTTTGAAACACGTAGGTGGAAGGATCGTTGGCAAGTTAGCTCGGTCGGGAACTACAGTTACCCCGCACGTGTGGCCCGTACGCGACCGCTATCTAGCGACGCTCAATTTGGTGGTAGGGCGCGAGCGTTTAGGCCAACCAAGCAAACGCCGAAGGTCAAGCTCAGTTCGCCGGTAGCCTCCTTCTAGCCTCACGCGAGAGTTCGTAGGGGCCAGAGAAGCGCTGTAGACAGCTTGCCGCTTTTCAGGAAGCATCTTGATGCTCGAAATGGCGTTCGACGCCACATCGAGCAATCTTATTACCTTTAATAGCTCGCTCTAAGCGAAATCAAAATAAGAGCCCTTAATCCACCTCTGGACTGAATTTACATTTCCTCAGTAGAAGGCTCGGGGCAGTTGAACTAAGTATAGAGACTAGTGGAGCAATAATGGGAGGCACAAGATGGAAGTGCATAAGCTCGGCTGGCCACGAGCATTGGCAAAGAGAATTTTGCCCGTCATTGGCCCCGCGCTTGGAGGAGCGCCATTTCAGAAGACATTTTCAGTGATCGAAACTTGCGCTGCAATCTTACAAGGTAAAGGCGCAGGTACGGGGTGGGATGCAGGAGCAGAAACGCGCGTCGCCATCCCATTTATGTACCCAGGAGCGACGGTTTTCGATGTGGGCGCGAACAAAGGAACCTGGACACGAGATTTATTGGCCGCCTTCGATGCCCCCTTGGATCTTTATCTTTTCGAACCACAATCCGCATGCCAAGAAGATCTAGAAGATCTCTCCCGAAAAGGATGCGAAATAGTTTCCGCAGCTGTTGGGGATCATCAAGGGACTATAAAATTTCACTTCCCGGAAGAGAAAGCGGGAAACGCCTCGATTTACGAGAGGCACGAAAGCTACTTTGAGCACCAAATCTTTAAAAGCATCGAAGTTCCTATAATTTCAATAGACAAATTCACATCAGATCGCGGAATAATCAATATAGATTACATGAAAATTGACGTAGAGGGACACGAACTGGCCGTTTTAAAGGGAGCAGATGGTATAATCTCCAGAGGGTCAGTTAGGGCTATAGCTTTTGAGTTTGGATCTGCCAACATATACTCCGGAACTTTCTTCAAGAACTTTTGGGACTACCTAACAAAAAAAGGATACACCATAAGCCGCATTACGCCAGGTGGCCGACTTTCAGTAATAAATTCTTATTATGAAGATTTAGAGCACTTTCGTGGTGTATCCAACTACCTCGCAACTCACTCAAAGGACCGATAAGCGAACGCCACGTCAGTTTGTAGCGAGATTATTTTGACCACCTAACCGTTCGCGCACCCACGAGTAAATCTTAATTTATTTTAACGATAAACGCTTCCCTATTAAATGTTTCAAACCCGACATTTAGACCTAATCAATTCTGTTAGATATTTGTTAAACGCGCCACTGTGCCGCATTTGTTCGTCCCGCATCGCGCTTTAATACTAACCACCAATCTTTCGCCCTGTTACCGCCCCATCGAAGCGCCCACCTGGGCGTAAGCGCAGGGACTACCAGCAACAGGCCCAGTACGGCGTATGGTGTAGGTATGCGTATTCAATTAGCTGGCACGAGCGTCGCCATCAGTGTTGCTGTTGGCTTGTCCACGATCGGAGGAGGAACGCCAACCGCCTCCAGTGTGAGCATGCAGAACCCTGCAGCGATTTCACTCATGACCGAAGCGACAATCCGCCCAGAAGAGGCGGCGCGACTTGCGAAACAGGCAAGCTTCGGGCCAACACCCGAACTGATTTCATCTATTGTCGCCCAGAAGTCGGCCGAGAACTGGCTCAACCAGCAATTCACGCTGTCGATCAGCAGCTATGAAGATCTGGCGGCAAAGCGCGCGCAAACAAATATTTGCTCCAACCTTAGCGGGGCAGATCTTTCCAACTGCAATCGAGAGAACTTCTCAGCCACGCTCGTTCAGATGCGTTTTTATTCAAACGCACTCCAAAATGATGACCAATTAAGGCAGCGCGTAGCGTTCGCGCTATCTCAGATTCTAGTTACCTCGGAATACGATGTTCACGTTATGGCTGGCCTAGCGGGATACCAGCAAATACTGCTTTCCGGCGCGTTCGGTAACTACAGAGACATAATCAAATCCGCCACCCTAAATCCGTACATGGGGGCCTATCTTAACATGGTGGAGAGCGACAAATCGCACCCGAACGAAAACTATGCGCGAGAACTTATGCAGCTGTTTTCCATCGGAACAGTCCTACTTAATCCCGACGGCACGCCGCAAATCGATGACACCGGCTCCACCATCCCATCCTATAACAACAATGATGTTAGAGAGGTCTCAAGGTCTCTTACTGGCTGGACTTGGGCTAGACTGAATGGTGCGCCGCTGAATGATAACAATAATCGGGACTGGTCTAAGCCTATGGTTCCGAACTCCGCCAAGTTTGATGGAGGCTCCAAGTTCTTCCTCGGGAGGAGCGTTCCGGCAAGCGAAAGCCAGCAGGCAAACGTAGATGCGGTGGTCGATGCCGTTTTCAATCACCCCAATACCGCGCCGTTTGTATGCAGACGCCTGATTCAACTCCTCACGGTCGCGAATCCGTCTGCAGCGTACGTTGGCAGGGTGGCCGCAGTATTTGCCAACAATGGCACAGGCGTGCGCGGTGATATGAAAGCTGTGGTGCGGGCTATCTACTTGGACACCGAGGCACGCGTAGTTTCCCAATCGCCCGGAAAGGTCAAGGAGCCGGTATTGCTCGCGACGTCAGTCGCGCGTGCGGTTGGCCTATCGTCAGACGGGTATGCATTCCTTTCTAAGGACGTGATGATGGGACAGGCGGCTTTCCGCTCCCCATCAGTATTCAATTACTACCCTCACGACTTCCCACTGCCACAGGGAGGAGGACTCAATAGTCCAGTTAGCAAACTTATGAATACATCCACTATTGTTTCGAGAAATAACTTTATCTACGACTGGACTATTGGTGGAGATAAGCGCGACGAGTTCGAGAAGCAAGCCGGCCTTCCCAATTCATCTGGCACAACCGCTAACTGGGGGAGCTGGGAGGCCTACGGAACAGACGATGGCAAGATCCTGGACCGCATCAACCTCGTTCTGTTGAACGGGACGATGACTAACGCCCAGCGTCAGTCGTTGATGAACGCCATGGCCGCAATCAAGAGCAGCGATCCTAAATCACAGACCCGCAAACGGGCCCAAATGGCGCTCTACGTAGTCGCATCCTCGCCGCTCTTCCAAGTGGATCGGTAAGCGTAATGACCGTCTCTCGTCGTGAACTCCTGCGCCTGACCGCCGGCAGCTCGGCCGTCGCGGCCCTGGGCCAGCTCGGTATCTCCAGCGCTCTGGCGGCCGACACGTCCGGCTATCGCGCCATGGTCGGAGTCTTCTTGTTCGGCGGCAATGACGCCTGGAACATGGTTGTGCCCAACGACGGCCGATATGCCGACTACGCCAAGCAGCGCGGGTCGGGCATCGCGCTCCAGCAGTCGAGCCTGGTGCCGCTGACCGGCACGGCCTTTGGCCTGCACGGCGCCATGGCCGCCCTGAAGCCTGCCTGGGACGAAGGCGCGCTGAGCGCGGTGCTCAACACCGGCACCCTATTCGCCCCGCTGACCAAGGCGCTCTACACCAGCCGTCCCGACCTTCGCCCGGTCAACCTGATGTCCCACGAGGACCAGCAGAACCAGTGGCAAGGCATGCGCACGCGGGCCACCAACAATGACGGCTTCATGGGCCGGATCAACGACCGCGCTCAGGCCGCCAGCCTGCCGCCGCTGATCTCGATCGCCGGTTCGAACCTCTGCCTGATCGGCGACCGCACCGCGCCGCTCATCCTGCCTTCGAGCGGTTCGATTGTGCGGAATGGCTACAACGCCACCAGCACCGATCCTGCCGTGAAGGCTCGCCAAGCCGCGCTGGACGTGTTCGCCGACGCCTCGTCGTACGGCGCGATCACCGACCTGACGAGCAAGGGCATGAGCAGCGCCTACGCTCAGGCGGTCGCGGCTAACACGATCATCAGCTCGACCACCTCGGCGGTGGACAAGTACTTCGTCCACCCGACCACCGGCGCGGCTCTGGCCTCGGACATCTCCCGCCAACTGCTGCGCGCGGCGCGGATGATCGAGGCGCGCGGCACGCTGGGTCACGCCAAGCAGACCTTCTTCGTCAGCCAGGGTGGCTACGACACCCACGCCAACGAGCTGGCCAGCCACAACAACCTGTACGGCGACCTCGCCAACGCCCTGGCCGGTTTCTACAACGCCATGAAGGCGCTGGGCCTGCAGGACAATGTCACCGCCTTCACGATGTCGGACTTCGGCCGCGTATTCAAAGGCAACGCCAGCGGCGGCACCGACCATGCCTGGGGCTCCAACCACCTCGTGATCGGTGGCGCCCTGGCGAACGGCAAGGTCCATGGCCGCTATCCGGACATGACCTTCGGCGGCCCCGAGGACACCTCCAACGACGGCCGCTGGATCCCGTCCATCGCTACCGAGGAGTATGTCGGCGCCATCGTCCAGTGGTACGGCGTCAGCGCCGCCGACATGCCCTACATCTTCCCCAACTGGGTCAACTGGAATGGCGGCGGGCGGGGACCCGTGCCGCTGTTCGGCTAAAAGCTTGATGAAGACCCACTTCACCGGCTAGCACAGCAAGGGATGAAGCTATCTGCGTTGTTGGCTACGAATTATACAAACGCGCGCGGGAACAACTTCCAAATAGATCGCAAGCTGTAAACGCAACTTTTAGGGTATGGCACAGATCGGTCTTTCCGAATGGTGCGTCGCTATCTCACTCATGTCCCAAAGTATCGAGGCTTACGCCAAACATACGTCACATGAAGTGATTATGTTCACAGCTCATAGTTAACGGCGCCTACCTAAGGCTCAATCACAACTTTTAGCGCCGTTCGCAAACATCGTAGTCGCATCAGCGAAAAGCTTACGCTATGACGCGGCTACGTAAGCGGAATAGCTGCGTTCTTGAAGGTGGGGATCTAATGACGGTTAAAAGCAATGGTAAGGTTGCGCTCATCACGGGCGTGACCGGGCAAGACGGCGCGTATCTGTCGGAACTGCTGCTGTCCAAAGGCTATACGGTTCACGGCCTTAAGCGGCGCTCGTCGTCGTTCAACACCGGCCGCATCGAGCACATCTATCAGGACCCGCACGAAGCCGATCCGCGCTTCGTGCTGCACTACGGCGACATGACCGACAGCACGAACCTGATCCGGATCGTGCAGCAGACCCAGCCGGACGAAATCTACAACCTGGCGGCCCAGAGCCACGTCCAGGTGAGCTTCGAAACTCCGGAATACACCAGCAACGCCGACGGCACGGGCACCCTGCGCCTGCTGGAAGCCATCCGCATCCTGGGCCTGGAAAAGAAGACCAAGTTCTATCAGGCCTCGACCTCGGAGCTGTACGGTCTGGTCCAGGAAGTGCCGCAGAGCGAGAAGACACCCTTCTATCCGCGCAGCCCCTACGCCGCCGCGAAGCTCTACAGCTACTGGATCGTGGTCAACTATCGCGAGGCCTACGGCATCCACGCCAGCAACGGTATCCTGTTTAATCACGAAAGCCCGCTGCGCGGCGAGACCTTCGTCACCCGCAAGATCACGCGCGCCGTCGCGGCCATCAAGCAGGGCTTCCAGGACAAGCTGTACCTCGGCAACATGGACGCCAAGCGCGACTGGGGCCACGCTCGTGAATATGTCCGCGGCATGTGGCTGATGCTGCAGCAGGAACAGGCCGACGACTACGTCCTGGCCACCGGCGAAACCACCCTGGTCCGTGACTTCGTCGCCAAGGCCTTCTCGGAAGTCGGCATCACGATCAACTGGTCGGGTACGGGCGTCGATGAAAAGGGCGCGTGCGCCGAGACCGGCAAGGTGCTGGTCGAAGTCGACCCCCGCTATTTCCGTCCGACCGAAGTCGAGCTGCTGATCGGCGACCCGACCAAGGCCAAGGAAAAGCTCGGCTGGGTCCACGAGACCAAGTGGGAGCAACTCTGCGCCGAGATGGTCGCCGCCGACATGATCAATGTCGCCAAGGAGCAACGTCGCAATGCCGAATGACGTGATCTTCCCTCTCGAGGGTAAGCGCGTCTGGGTGGCCGGCCATCGTGGGATGGTCGGCTCCGCTATCGTGCGTCGCCTCGCGTCAGAGGGCTGCGAGATTCTCACCGCCGGCCGCGATGTGCTCGATCTCGAGCGTCAGAGCGCTGTCGAAGACTGGATCGCCAAGGAAAAGCCGGACGCCCTGTTTATGGCGGCGGCCAAGGTCGGCGGCATCCTGGCCAACGACACCTATCCGGCCGACTTCCTGTACAACAACTTGGTCATCGAGACGAACATCGTCGACGCAGCCTGGCGAAATGGCGTCGGCAAGGTGCTGTTCCTCGGCTCGTCGTGCATCTATCCTAAGTTCGCACCGCAGCCGATCATGGAAGACGCCCTGCTCACCGGCCCGCTGGAGCCGACCAATGAGTGGTATGCGATCGCCAAGATCGCCGGCATCAAGCTGGCCCAGGCCTATCGCAAGCAGCATGGCTGTGACTTCATCAGCGCCATGCCGACCAACCTGTATGGCCAGGGCGACAACTTCGACCTGAATAGCAGCCACGTCATGCCCGCGCTGATCCGCAAGGCCCACGAGGCCAAGCTGGCCGGCACCGACAGCATCACGATCTGGGGCACGGGCACGCCGCGTCGGGAATTCCTGAACGCGGACGACTGCGCGGATGCCTGCGTGTTCCTCATGAAGACCTATTCTGACTTTGAGCACGTCAACGTCGGCTCGGGCGAGGATCTAACGATCTACGACTTGGCTACGCTGGTCTGCGAAGTGGTGGGCTTCAAGGGCGAAGTCATCACCGACACGTCCAAGCCCGATGGCACGCCACGCAAACTCATGAGCGCCGACAAGCTGCGCGCCATGGGCTGGATACCGAGCATCGAATTGCGAGACGGCATTGCCGACGCTTATCGTTGGTTCCTAGCGTCTATCAATCAGAAGTCAGTAGTCGCGCCGTGACCCAAGAGAAGGCCTTCGCAACGTACGACGTTCTTGGCGTTCCAGTCTCTGCCACGACTCTCGACACTGCCAGCGGCGTCATCGCGAGTTGGGCAAAGGACGACATAGGACGCTACGTATTCATTCGAGACGTCCACGGCGTTATGCAGGCTCAAAACGATCCGCAACTAATGCAACTGCATCGACAAGCGGCCATGGTGACGCCAGACGGCATGCCTTTGGTGTGGCTGGGCCGCAAAGCCGGTCTCGACGTTTCGAGGACCTGTGGCCCGGACCTAATGGAGCGCGTTCTGGCGGACTCACCAGCGACTGGCCTAAAACACTTTTTCTACGGTGGTAAGCCGGGTGTTGCTGAGCAGCTCAAGTCGCATTTCGAGACCCTCTTTCCAGGTCTCAGGGTGGTCCGCACAGATACTCCGCCATTTCGGCCTTTAACGACAGCTGAACTCGATGAAGTTGCGTGCGACATCAATAATAGCGGTGCTGACGTAGTTTGGATCGGCTTGTCCACACCGAAACAAGAGCATTTGATGCACGCTCTAGCGCCACACGTGCGAGCCACTCTCGTAGGCGTCGGCGCTGCGTTTGATTTCCATACGGGTGCGGTTAAACGTATCCCTCCGGTGAGGGCCGCCTTGTCGGCCTGAGGCGGTTGGCGATGCTTGGCTCTTAAGTCTGGTCATATGGCCGGTCGTATGAGCGGGCGTAAGAGCGCTGGATGAGCCAGATCACGTTGTTGACCGGCGAGCGCCGCCGGACGTGGACCGATGAGCAGAAGCTGGCGATTCTGGACGAGGCGTTCGGGGGCAGCGCCGTCGTGGCCGATGTCGCGCGACGCCATGAGATTTCGACGGGCTTGCTCTACACTTGGCGGCGCAACCTCTTGGCCGCGCGGGACGAGAGCGGCTTTGTCCCGGCGGTTGTCGTCGATAGTGGCGCGGCCTCTGGGCCGGCTGCGAGCCTGGATCCAGCCATCGTCGTTGAGCTGCCACACGGCGCCCGGGTGACGTTCAGCGCGGACACGCCCGTCGCCTTGGTCACCGCGACGCTTCGGGCGCTGCGATGATCCCGATCCCGTCCGGTGTCCGGGTCTGGATCTCCAGTGGCCACACAGATATGCGCAAGGGCATGCAGGGTTTGGCCCTTCTGGTCCAGGAGCACTTGAAGCGCGATCCCCATGCCGGCGATCTGTTCGTGTTTCGAGGCCGCGGCGGCGGCCTGGTCAAGATCCTTTGGCATGACGGCCTGGGCATGTCGCTCTACGCCAAGCGCCTGGATCGCGGACGGTTCGTCTGGCCCGCCGCGGAGGGCGGCGCGGTGGCCCTGACCTCGGCCCAGTTGGGCTACATGCTCGAAGGGATAGACTGGCGTAATCCCCAGCACACTTGGCGTCCGACCAGCGCCGGATAGGGCTCAATTTTCTTTGCCGAGCCTGCATTTAGGGGCGCCACAAACGCTGCGATCTGTGATTCCATTCGGGACATGGAGAGCTTGGCCGCCCCGTTTCCAGAGGATGTTGAAGCGCTGAAGGCCGCGCTGGCGAGCCTGCGGGAGGAGTTGGATGCGGCGCGCGCCCACACCGCCGTTGCCGTCGCTGAAGCCGCCGCAGCCAAGGCTGGGCGCGCTGATGACCAGGCGCTGATCGCCCATCTGAAGCTGCAGATCGCCAAGCTCAAGCGCGAGCGGTTCGGGACATCTTCTGAGCGGACCATCCGGTTGCTCGATCAGCTGGAGCTGCAGCTGGAGGAGTTGGAAGCCTCTGCCACCGAGGACGAGCTCGCCGCTGAGAAGGCCGCCGCCCGGGTCGCGACTCCGGTCAGGGCGTTCACCCGCAACAAGCCGTCTCGTCAGCCCTTCCCTGAGCACCTGCCGCGCGAGCGCGTGGTGATAGAGGCGCCCAAGACCTGCGCCTGCTGCGGCGGCGCATGCCTGCGCAAACTGGGGGAGGACGTCACCGAGACCCTGGAGGTGATCCCGCGCCAGTGGAAGGTCATCCAGACTGTCCGCGAGAAGGTCTCATGCCGCGATTGCGAGACCATCGCCCAGGCGCCGGCGCCGTTCCATGTCTTGCCGCGCGGCTGGGCCGGTCCTGGCCTGCTGGCCATGATCGTCTTCGAGAAGTTCGGGCAGCACCAACCGCTCAACCGCCAGGCCGAGCGCTACGCCCGGGAGGGCGTGCCCCTGAGCCTGTCGACCCTGGCCGACCAGGTGGGCGGGGTGGCCACGGTCCTGGCCCCCTTGATTGCGCGGATCACAGACCATGTGCTCAGCGCCGAGCGCTTGCACGGCGATGACACGACCGTCCCCGTCCTGGCCAAGGGCCAGACCGACATCGGCCGCTTGTGGACCTATGTGCGCGATGACGCCCCGTTTGGAGGATCATCGCCGCCGGCGGCGATCTTTCACTACTCGCGCGACCGCAAGGGCGTGCATCCCCAGACCCACCTGGCGGCGTGGAGCGGGATCCTCCAGGCCGACGCCTATGGCGGCTACGCCGAACTCTACAAGCCAGACCGACCGCCAGGACCGATCCTGGAGGCGGGCTGTTGGGCCCACGGGCGTCGCAAGTTCTTCGAGCTGGCCGACATCGAGACCGCCGAACGCAAGAAGGCCCGAGGCGAGAAGCCCAAGGCTGTCTACCCCAAGGCCCTGGAGGCGGTGCGCCTGATCGACGCCCTGTTCGCCGTCGAGCGGCAGATCAATGGCGCGAGCCCAGACGAGCGCCTGGCCGTCCGCCGCCAGCAAAGCGCCCCGATCGTCGCCGAGCTGGAAGCCTGGATGGACGAGACCCGCCAGCAGCTCACCAGCAGCCATCACATCGTCAAGGCGATCAACTATCTGAAGCGCCGCTGGCCTTCGTTCACCCGCTTCCTGGACGACGGTCGCGTCTGCCTCAGCAACAACGCCGCCGAGCGGGCGCTGCGCGGCATCGCCCTAGGACGTAAATCCTGGCTGTTCGCAGGCTCCGACCGTGGCGGCCAGCGCGCGGCGGCCCTGTACAGCCTCATCGCCACCGCCAAGCTCAACAATGTCGATCCTCAGGCCTGGCTGGCCGACGTGCTCGCCCGCATCAACGAGCTGCCGACCAGTCGTCTCGACGAACTGCTGCCATGGAACTGGGACCCAGCCCAGGCGCGCGCTAAAACGGCGGCATGACCGCAGACCAGAAGATCGCCCGCCTCAAGATCGTCCTCGACGATGTCGAGCCCAAGGTTGAGCGCTGGATCGTCGTTCCTCTCAAGATCCGCCTGGATCGACTCCATGACGTGCTGCAGGCGGCCATGGGATGGACCAACAGCCATCTGTGGGAGATCCGAATCCGTGATCTCGGATGGGGGCCGGTCGACCCGGACAATCTGTTTGGGGATGGTCCGTTAGACGCCCGCAAAACCACGCTACAGCGGGTGCTGGCCCAGACAGGCGCCAAGCGGTTCACCTACCTCTACGACTTCGGAGATGGTTGGAGCCACACGGTCAAGCTCGATCGGTTCGAGACCCTTCCAGTCGGCCTCGACGCGACGTTCCTGGCCTACGCCAAGGGGCCCTGTCCGCCGGAAGACTGCGGCGGGCCATTCGGCTACGCCGATCTCGTCCAAGCCTACACTGACCCCGCTCACGAGAGCCATCTCGACGCCCTCGACATCCTCGGGACGAGGTTCAATCCGATCGCAGACCCCGCCACGGATCGATACGACGCAATCCAACGCCTCGTCGGAAGTTGGGCCCGCAAGCCGCGCGTATCTCGCTGACCGCGGTACTCACCGGATGGGTACGGTTAAACGAGCGCCGCACTGGATGCGAGAAACTGGCCTCGAGTGGTCATGGCGACTGGCAAGCGAGCCTCGCCGTTTGTGGCGCAGATACCTAGTAATGGCACCGTTATTTGTAATTCGTTATCTCTCGCGCGAAATAAAACAAAAATAAAGAGGGCATCCCTTGCGGCTCCTTTACCTTCCCAACGAACAGCAAGTTGATGACCCCTCAAAGATTCAGGCTGGCCCCAGAGCAGCATTCGAGAAATTCAAAGATCAGGGGATAATATCCGATCTTAGAGTATTCTCCTACCTGAGCGAACTTCGCGGCATCCACGATGACCGTTCGTACTCTGAGGCGATCTGCAGCGTTATTTCGGATTTTTCCCCAACCGCACTTCTTGTGCAACATTCGCCTAAGGATAGTTTTCCGGGCAAATCATGGGAAATGATTAGGTCGCGCTTTCCTGACCTGTTCACCGCCTATCATGATGAAGACCCATACGCTTGGCCCATGAAGCGGATCAACAGGGCCATGAAGGCAATATTACCAACCGCAAACATTGTCTTCATATCTGGAATGGGGAAACTTAAAGACTACTACGCACATAACGGCGCACGCAATATCCATTATATAAACCATTACTTTGACAGACAAAGAAATGGGAGAATTCCCCTTGCCGAAACGCCAAAGGAATTCGCGGCCATTATGATCGGAAACAATGGTCGTCATTCTCGAGCTCCCCTGTTCTATTACCCCGGAGGCAGACGAAGACACCGCCTCGTTCGCAGAATGAACGCCCGGTTTGGGGAGAAATTCGCCCTCTACGGATCAGGCTGGGATCAGTACATCTGCAGCAAGGGCAAAGTCTCTTGGTTGGAGCAGGAAAAGGCCATCCGAAAAGCTCAAGTGAGCGTAAATTGGGATCACTTTGACACGATCCCTTACTACTGTTCCGATCGACTTCCGATATCTCTTGCTGCCGCAGTGCCTCACGTAACGTCATACCATCATGGCTATGAACATATATTCGGGCGGGTACCTGGACTTTACTTTGCTAAGTCGCCAGCCGAATGCGTTGACCTGGTCGAGTGGCTAATCTCGCGACCACAGGCTGAGCTCGATGATGAAGGCCAAGGCGCTCGAGAATGGTGCTTCGCACATTTGGAAGCTGAAAAAATTTTTGGGCAGATCATTTCGACAATGAAAAATGAGCAATGCAAAGATCTGTTCTAACTTCACTCTGGTGGACCTACGGATCAGTTGCCACAAATGGCTTGCTCCAAATCCTATTCCTAGCATTCGCGTCACGATTTCTCGGACCAAAGGAGTTCGGAACCGTCGCTATTTGCTTAATATTGAACAGCTCAATCCGCGTTTTACTGCAAAGCGGTATCGAACGCCTTGTGGTGTGGAGCAAAGCGCTATCTGAGGATCTTCTCCGAACGATTATGTGGCTATCTGTTTCAGCCACTGGTTTGGCATGCGCGGCAATTGTCGCAGCTTCGTTTGCAGTAACTTACAAGCATGAGAATCCCGAAATATTTGGGGTTCTCGCGCTATATATGGCGGCGATATTCGTAAACACGCTCGGTCTGACATCACGGGGCGTGCTCAGGCGAGAAATGAAATTTCGCAGCTTAAGCATTATCGACATTGTGTCGTATGGCTTAGGCTATTTCGCCGTTGGCTTGCTCCTCGCAATGAAGGGCTACGGCGCTAAGAGCTTGGCCTTTGCAGCAGTAGCGCAGGCGGTCCTACAATCTGCTATGCTAGTTAAGGCGCGCCCAATTTTCCCTTGGGGGGGTCTGGATTTTCTTGGCCTCAAGTCAACTTGGAAATTTGGCGCGGGACTCTCGGCGGTAGGCCTCCTTGAGTTTCTCGATACACAGATCGGACCGATTTTTATTTCCCGATTTTTGGGACTGGAAGCTCTAGGCCTATTCAATCGCGCTTACTCGCTAGCCCAACTTCCGCTTGAACAGATTGGGGTCAGCCTCACGCGAGTTCTCTTCACGCCCTTGAGCGCAGCTAGAGGCGACATGAATGTGGTATTCATTTCCCTCAGGCGCCCCCTAGCTCTTCTTTCGCTCGGCGTGTTTACGGCAATAGCGTGTGGAGCTGTCGCCGCTCCCACCATCGTCCTCGCGGTACTAGGCTCCAACTGGATGGAAGCTGCGCCAATTTTCGCCGCCGTTTGCGTCGGCGCTGGCTTTGCCGTGGTCGGAAATCTGGTTGCGACCGTCAACGAAGCACTCGGCGTTGTCCGCCGTAAATTCGTCGCACAGCTGCTGGTCACAAGTTGCTTCGCTATCTGCCTCTTGCTCTTTGCAAGAAGCAACATCTTGACCGTTGCGATTCTACTTACACTATCGAGGGCTGTTTTTCTAATCAGTCAAATCTATCTTGCGAGTGCGGCGATGAATCGCCCGCAGATTGATATCTACAAAATTATTATCCCGAGTGTACTTTGCGCGTGCTTATCAGCAACATCCCTTTACGGAGTACTGCACACACCACTCATCTCTCATTTAGCCCCGCTACCGGCGCTTCTTTTTGCAGTTTGTTTTTCAGGATTCTTGCTAATATTGTTCGGTGCAGTTGTCTCTAGTGAATTCAGATTTGTATCCACCACACTTCTACGCAAAATCGGACTCCTGAGGGGAACCCAGCGTTGAAAGTCCTATTTGACCACCTTGGCTTTGTCCGACAACAGACTGGCGGCATCTCGCGGTACCTGTGTCGTCTAGCCACGGCACTCCGCGCTCAAAACGTTGATGTGTCGATTCACGCCCCACTACACTCCAACCACTTCCTACAGGAACTTGGCGAGAGACATTGTAACTTCATCCCTAATTTTCGCGGAGCGGGAAAGTTATTCGACTACGTCGACGAATTATCCTACAGGCTTAACAGACCCTACAAGGTAGCGGACCTTGTACATGAAACGCACTTCAGAGACCACTCATCTACCCGACTTTCGGATAAGACTGTCTTCACGGTTCATGACCTTACACCTGAGCTTTTTCCGCAATATTTTTCACATTACAAAACCTTTCTAGACAGAAGAAGGAAAGCCTTTACTTCCGATACGAACTTCATCGCCATATCTGAGAATACAAAAAAAGACCTCCAGTCTCTATTTGATGTTCCCGATAACAGAATACACGTTATTCATCACGGTCTAGATAAACCTCAAAATACTGCACTCGTACACAGGAAATCGGATACACTTCTCTACGTTGGCGGTCGTTCTACTTATAAGAACTTCATGATTTTGCCAGAGGCTCTAAAGCGTATACCAGCGATCTCACGCGACCTGCGATTGATCATTTTTGGCGGGGGCGCATTGTTGCCTGCCGAGCTGGAGGCTTTGAGCAAATGCGGCATCGCAGAATTTGAACACAGATCAGGACCAGACACGGATCTGATCAGCGCATATCGAGAAGCTGCGGCTCTCGTTTATACTTCGGAGTATGAAGGCTTCGGATTCCCGCTGTTAGAAGCTATGGTACAGGGTTGCTGCGTGATCTCGTCTAATTCGTCCAGTCTGCCCGAAGTCGGTGGGATGTCGGCGCTTTATTTTCGACCGGATTGTGCAGATGACCTTGCTGATAAAATCGAGCGCCTATTGACGTCGCCATCTATGCAGGACGAGGCCCGCGCGTCTGGACTCACACACGCGCGAACCTTCACATGGCAACGTTCAGCTGAGCGCCACAAGCAAGTGTATGAAACGGTTGTCGCGAGCTGAGACATGAAAATTAGCGTCATCATGGCCAGCTTCAATGCGGCATCTTGCATAGAGAGTGCGATCGAAAGCTTTTCATCGCAAACATTTCAGAATGCAGAGTTGCTGATCGCTGATGGCGGTTCCACCGATGGGACAGCCGAGATCGTTGCGAAATATCGCAACGCGGTCACATGGTTCGACTCTCGACGAGATCGAGGAATTTTCGATGCTTGGAATCGTGCGATTTCAGCTGCGAATGGAGACTGGCTTTACTTTATGGGAGCTGACGACGCCTTCTTCTCTAAGACTACCTTGTCAGATATTTCGTCGGAATTGAGCAAAATTCCAAAGGAATGCTCAATAGCCTATGGGAATGTTGCTCTAGAGCGCGCCGACAAGACTATCGCACAAATTATCGGTGCCCCGTGGAACGCTTCCGCATTTCGATCGAACGGAATGACAATTCCCCATCAAGGGACGTTCCATCGGAGGCAGCTCTTCTCAGAGGTCGGATTCTTCGATATATCGCTTAAGTATACAGCTGTATACGAACTCCTCCTTCGCAACCTCAAGGATAAGAACGCAATACACTTTGATATCACGGTAGCGAGGATGGGGATTGGGGGAGTTTCAACACGCCCAGAAAATCAACTTCTCTTCATGAAAAGCTATCGAGATGCACAGAAGAAGCACGGTGTTTATACGCCGAACATAAGGCGTTCAGCCTACTTTCTCCAAGCTCGCGTCAAGTCAATCCTATTCAAAGCCCTCCCTCACAGCTGGGCCTATAAGATCATTGAGGCAAGTCGGGCCGTGGCCGGGAGGCCCCGTCATTTCTAGTACAGATCGCTCCTCATGAATGTGCTCTTATTGGCATTTGCTATCCGCCCGGAAACAGGCTCCGAACCTGGCGTCGGTTGGAATTGGGCGCGAGCCATGCTCGAACGCGGCTGGACGGTCAGCGTCTTGACCAGATTTGAGCACGGAGAACACCTCGTATCATCCGCTCATTTTTCACATCCACGCCTTTCGGTTTACAGCGTCGGCTCCAAACGTGCGGAAGCACTGGCGTTAAAAATAAAACCACTCACTTATATCTACCAAATATACTGGCAGTACTGCGCTTTTCTCGAAGGGAAACGATTGGAGAAATTCCATCGGTTTGATTTCTCGCACTCGATAACATATGCGGGAATCCGCATTCCATCATTTATGCCGTACCTGCGAACGCCCTTCATCTGGGGCCCAATCGGCGGCGGAGAAGTTGCGCCCTTATCTCTGTTTCGGGGGGCGCGATTCAGGTCAATAATTCAAGAATTTATTCGAATTACTTCAAATACTCTTGTGAAGACGAGCCCACTCCGGATACTGGCTTATCATGCATCCGCGCGTATACTTGTCCTTACGGAAGAAACCAAATCCCTAATACCTAAATCATTTCACCATAAAACTCGAGTTCTCCCTAATATTGGGACCGAGGTTTCGGAATGTTCCGTCCGAATACCACCAGAATCCGGCAGAGTTTTTTTATTCGCGGGTCGTTTTTTGTACTGGAAGGGCGGCAACATTGCCCTCCACGCTTTCGCTCGACACCTTAAAAATGATCCCACGTCGAAGCTCATAATGGCAGGTGACGGCCCCGAATCTTCACGCTGGCGCCAATTGGCTCGGAGGCTGGGAATTGACCACCAGGTCCAGTGGTTGGGCTGGATCGCTCCGGAACGGTTGGCAAGTTTGATGAAGTCCGCAGACGGTATGCTATTCCCCTCCCTGCATGACTCTGGCGGTACGGTTGTTTTCGAGGCCGCTCAAAGAGGACTCCCCGTGTTGTGCCTAAGTTTGGGGGGGCCTGGCTTAGTCGGCGAAAAGCTCGGCTATGCGCCGGTTCCGGTTGGCCGGAGCATTGGTCACGCCGCAGCCTCCCTGGCGGCGAAAATGGGCGCGCCCGATTTCTCGATGCCAGTCTTCTCCCCGCCGCGCTCAGGTCGGGTTAGCCTAGCATCCTGGGACGATTTGCTAGAGGAAGCCTATGAAGGCTTGACTGACCAATGCGCATCTTGATGCTCCACAACAGATATCAGGTTCGCGGAGGCGAGGACGAGTCGACAGACAATGAGGTGGCGCTACTGCGAAAGAAAGGCCACGAGGTCACCCTGCTGGAAGAAAACAATCATTCCATTATTGGACTTCGATCGCGCTTGACCGCTGCCGCTAGTTCAGTATGGAGCAGAGATTGGTATGACCGGGTCAAGGCGACACTTAGCGCAGAGCGCTTTGACGTTATGCACGTTCAAAACTTCTTCCCCTTAATTTCGCCGTCTGTCTATTACGCGGCACGCTCAAGGGGTGTTCCGGTGGTCCAAGCTATTCGAAACTATAGACTGGCGTGCCCGTCAGCCAATTTGTTCCGGGACGGCGCTTATTGCGAAGATTGTTTGGGCAAGAGCTTCAAATACCCCGGCATTATCAATAAATGCTATCGAGACAGCGCTTCGGCGTCCGCTACGGTAGCGTCGATGCTTCAAGTTCACCGATCGACTGGGACCTGGGAAATACCATCCAGATACATTGCTATTTCTGAGTTTGTGCGCGCGAAGCTGGTACAGGACGGCTACCCTGCGCAGAGGATCGTTGTGAAGCCTAATTTTGTCGGGGGTCAAGAACACCCCCCCCCCGTCAGCGCTTCGGAACGCCGACATTTTCTCTACGTAGGAAGGTTTAGCCCTGAGAAAGGCATAGACGACCTCATCGAGGCCTACGGTAGCGCGTCGACGACAGCCAACCTACTCCTAGTCGGCGATGCAGGGGCAGAGGTTAAGAAGTATCAGCAGCCCGGAGTTGCATCCCTTGGCAAAAGGCCTTTGTCAGAAGTCTACGAGCTAATGCGCAATGCGATAGCCGTCATAATGCCTGGGCGTTGGCCTGAGCCATTTGGCAGAGTGGCAATCGAGGCCTTTGCCGCCGGCACGCCTGTGATAAGTACCGGAACGGGTGGGCCAGCCGAAATCATCGAGCATGGCTCGACCGGCTTCCTCACTAAAAGTGCCTGCCCCGGCGAGTTGAGCGAAAACCTGAGGTTTCTAGATCTCAATAGACAGGTAGCAACTGATATGGGGCGCGCGGCACAGAAGAAGTTCTTAGAACTTTATTCCGAAGATGCGAATTACAAACGCTTGATCGAAATTTATCATGACGCGAAAACTACCCTCCCCCACTAGCTTTGCATTGGCGCAACGGCGATCATCGGCCGCTCCAATGGATCTTGTTGGTGCGCTGATAGCTGCCCTGCTCTTTATACAGAGCGGCGCCCTGTTCGCTGCAATTGGGCTGTTCGGCACTGGTGTTACCTACCTCCTTTTTGCCAGCTACACCTTTGTCACAGCAACAGTAATAATTAAGTCGAAGCAAATATTATTATCCATTACTAACTCTCCACTTATTTTAGCGTTTATCGCGCTCGCTTTCTTTTCGGCACTGTGGAGCGTTGACCCCGGAACCACAATCAACGAGAGCATGCGCCTTGCTCTAGGCTGCCTCACGGCGGCCGCGATGCTGCAATGGCGAAGCCGCTCTAAGATCCTTCAGTATCTCACCATTGCACTTGGAGTAGCCTGCACATTATCCATATTGGCTCCTTCCGTTGGATATAACGGGCGCGGGGATTTTCGCGGTCTATTCCAACAAAAAAACATTCTGGGATTTGCTGCCACTATTTGCGCAATTTCGTCGCTTCATTTTGTTCTCCGGAATTCGAGCTGGATGAAGGCGTTCTATCTGCTGACTTTGGCTGCATCGATCGCGTGTGTTGTGATGTCAAAGTCGGCATCGTCGCAAGTTGCAACGCTTGCCGGTCTGAGCTACCTCGCGATTGATCGCCTCGCGCAGAGCTATTTGCGCACTCCTGGAAAGCGCGCGCTCATCCTGGTACCGCTTGTAGGAATTGTCATTTTCGCGGCTAGCTTGTCGCTACCGTATATTTTGAGCATGCTCGGGAAAGACCCGACACTTACCGGGCGGGTGCAGCTATGGGCGGTCGGTAGAAGCCTCATCGAGAAGCGGGCTACTCTCGGATACGGCTATCAGGTTCTTGCCGACGAGAACTCTACCTTTAGTTCCTTTCTAGTAAAATCGTTTGGGGACTACGCACTTCAGTTTCACAACTCGTGGATCAATATCCAATTTCAGCTCGGTTACCCGGGCCTCATAATGAACGGGATATTTTTCGCCGCTGTGTTCCGCGCCGCTATAGCCGGGCAGAAAGATGAGGACCTCTCGTTGTCGCCTCTATTAGCGGCTCTGGGCATCGCACTGGTCCTTCAGTCCCTGACTGAATCGACGTTTGGCTCACCGCGATCAATACAAACGTTGCTCTTATCCCTCATATTAATCCCCAGCCTGAAGCGCGCGTCCACGGTGACAAAATGACACGAGGAAATCGTCGCGCCATCCGAAGCGCAATGGCTGCGGTTTCCCTTGCGCTTTTGGCCGCATGTGGCCGGGGGGAGCCGCAAGAGCAAACTTCTGGTGATAGCGCGCCCAGCCAAGTGAACTTCGCTGAAACTGCGCTGGTCAACACCGCCCATAAGAGAATTGGAGAGGACGATCGCACTTACAGCAATGAGTTTATGAGCCAATCCGATGGCTTTCTCAAAGTGTGCGGGGAGTTCGAAACGAAAGGCCAGCCAGTAACAAAGCGACGTTACTTTTTCTCTCTAGAGAAAAGAGAATATTTTTCTGACTTCGACGACCAGCGATGGGCGCGCGCTTGCGAAGCGGGCTGGCCCCCTGGACAAGGTCCAAGGGGCTAGAGTTGCTGACCTAAGGACGACCAATGCTGATGTAGGTGAAGCCGTGCCGGACCATCTCGGCGGGCTTGTAGACGTTGCGCAGGTCCACGACCGTCGGCGACGTCATCAGAAGCTTCAGGCGATCCAGATCCAGGGCTCGGAACTGGTCCCACTCGGTGATGATCACCAGGGCGTCGGCGCCCTCGGCGGCCTCATAGGCGCCGGACTTGAAGTCGACGTCCTTCAGCAGGTGCGCGGCCTCCTTGGCGCCTTCCGGATCGAAGGCCTGGACCTTGGCGCCCAGGGCCTGCAGGGCTGGGACGATATCGAGGCTAGGCGCATCGCGCATGTCGTCGGTATTGGGCTTGAAGGTCAGGCCCAGCACGCCGATCGTCTTGCCGGTCAGGTCGTCCGAACCGATGGCCTTGGCCACCTTGCCGGCCATGGCCTTCTTGCGGGCGTCATTGACCTCGACCGTGGTCTCGATCAGCCGGGTCGGCGCGCCGTAGTCCTGGGCAGTCTTCACGAGCGCGATGGTGTCCTTCGGGAAGCACGAGCCGCCATAGCCGGGACCAGCGTTGAGGAACTTGCCGCCGATGCGCTTGTCCAGGCCGATGCCTTTGGCGACTTGCTGGACGTCGGCGCCGACGGCTTCGCAGAGGTCGGCCATCTCGTTGATGAAGGTGATCTTCATCGCCAGGAACGCGTTGGCGGCGTACTTGATCAGCTCGCTCGTCCGGCGGCCGGTGAACACCAGCGGCGTCTCGTTCAAGCTCAGCGGACGATAGAGATCACGCATCACGGCCTGAGCGCGTTCGTCGTCGGTGCCGACCACGACGCGGTCGGGACGCTTGAAGTCCTCGATCGCCGCGCCTTCGCGCAGGAATTCGGGATTGGAGACCACGGCGAACTGGGCGTTCGGATTGGTCTTGCGGATGATCGCCTCGACCTCGTCACCGGTGCCGACCGGCACGGTCGACTTGGTGACGATGACGGTGAAGCCGTCGATCAGGCCCGCAATCTCTTCGGCGGCGGCGTAGACGTAGCTGAGGTCCGCATGGCCGTCGCCACGACGGGTGGGCGTGCCAACGGCGATGAACACCGCGTCGGCGTCCTTGATGGCTTGCGCGCCTTCCAGGGTGAAGGACAGACGGCCTTCGCGCACGTTGCGGGCGACCAGGTCATCCAGGCCAGGCTCGAAGATCGGGATCTCGCCGCGCTCCAGGCGCTCGATCTTGCTGGGATCCTTGTCGATGCACGTCACTACGTGACCGAAGTCGGCGAAACACGCCCCCGACACCAGGCCCACATAACCCGTGCCAATCATCGCTACGCGCATCGAAGCATTCCCCGAAGAAGCTCTTGAATTTGGATCACCTGGCCGCCCTCACCGCTCGATCCAGTTCCGCGATAGCGAGGGCGATGTGGTAGAACGAGCTGGCCGGAGCCGGCTCTTCTACGAAGGTCTCGTCGGGCAGGTACTTGTCCCGCCACAGGCCTGGCATGGGCGTGCGCAGATAGGTGAGCAAGCCCTCGGCGCCCGCCGCGGCCATGGCCCAGTACTTTGCGTCGCCGGTCAGCCCCGCGGCCAGCACCGCGGCCTTGATCCGCTCAGTCTGCGGCCAGAGGCGTGCGCCGTCGTCATGGATCGAATAGTCGTCCAGTAGGGCGTTGATCGCCGCGCCCCGCGCCGGGTCGACGCCGTGCGCCTCGCCAGCGTCGATCATCCGCAGGGCGGCGACGGCGGCGTCCTCGCGGCTCCCCAGCTTGCTCCAGCGCAGCAGCAGCCAGCCCCATTCGAACTGGTGGCCGGGCTCGCAGATGCGGCCTTCGACTCCGGGGGCCGGCCCCCAGCCGAGATCGAAGAATTCGAGGATCTGACCGCTTTCGGCGTGGATGAACTTCGACAGCGCGAGGTCGCCGATTTCGTCGGCCAGCACACGCCACGAGGAATCTCCCCCAATCTCGGTCCAGGCCAGGCAGGCCTCCAGCAGGTGCATGTGCTCGTTTGAGCCCTGCGGTGCCGTCGGCGGAGCGGTCAGGTAGAAGCCGCCCTGCGGATGCTTGCGCGTGGCGACCAGCGTCTGGCGCACGTCCAGGGCCATGCGCTGCATGGCGTCGGCCTTATCCGGCGCAACCCGGGCGACGGCCGCGGCGGCGAACATCGCGAACGCTTGGTCATAGAGCGTGGCGGTATCGTCGAGGCTTTCGCCGTTCGGCCCGATCAGGGCGCGGAACAGGCCGTCCGGCCGACGATAGGCCGATAGGTAGAACGACAGGCCGTGCTCGACGGCCTCGCGCCACGGACCGGTCCAGCCTAGTTCGCTGGCCAAGGAGAACGAGAAGATCTGGCGCGGCAGCACCCGCCCGCGCCGGGTGCCGTCGACAGGCTCGCCGCCCAGTTCGAGCTTCTCGAAGAAGCCGCCTTTGACATGGTCAGCGCCAGCGCTCCACCATAGCGGATAGGCTTCCTCTAGAGCCCACGTCTTCAGGCGGTCTCGAAGATGGGCGGCGGTCATGAGGGCGTCGGTCATCGCGGGACGAGCTCAGATCTCTTGGTTGTACTTGCCGACGCGGTCGCCCAGGCGCGGCTTCACTTCCTGGCGGAAGAGGGCGCGCATGTCGTCTTCCGAGTGGGTGCTCTCGACGACGACCACGACTTCCGGCTTGTTCGACGAAGCGCGGACCAGGACCCACGAGCCGTCGTCCAGGTGGACGCGGACGCCGTTGACGGTGATCACCTCGGTGATCTTGCGGCCCAGGATCGAGCCCCCGCCGGCGTACAGGTCCTGGTATTCCTTCACCCCCTCATCGAC
>CAZRPD010000024.1:0-41615 GCA_964601775.1 uncultured Caulobacter sp.
TCTTCCCCAACAACCAGCTGCCCGTCTTCCCATTCCCCCCGACCGAGAAGGACGGCGCGCCGGCCGCCAACGCCATCGCGGCGGGCAAGCGGCCGCGCTCGTCGATGGCCCCGCTGATCGTGCTGGACAAGAAAGGCAAGTTCGTTGCCGCCGTCGGGTCGCCGGGCGGCAACGCCATCCTGTCCTACAATCTCAAAGCCATGGTCGGCCTGTTCTACTGGGGCCTGAACATGCAGGAGGCGGTGTCCCTGCCCAACCTGGTGGCGCGCGGCGAGAACTTCTCGGGCGACGCCGATCGCTTCGGTCCGGCGATGCTGGAGGCGCTGAACAAGCGCGGCGTGAAGGTGCGGGTCGGCCAGCTGGAGACCTCGGGCCTGCACGGCGTCATCTTGCGTCCGAACGGCGTGCTCGAAGGCGGGGCCGATCCCCGCCGCGAAGGCGTCGCCAAGGGGCTCTAGCTTTTGTTTTGACGCATTTTCTGACGACGAACCGGTACCCACTTCGTCGGAAAATGCTCAGAGCCCCTCCAGGCCCGCCTCGACCTCGGCGCGGGAGAAGACCTCCTCCTGGCCGTCCTGCAGCAGATCTGCGGCGGCGGCTTCCTCGACCGCGAGCATGGCGGCGATACGCCGAAGCGCGGTCGAGGCGTCAGGGGCTTCGACGGTGATCTCGTGGATGGGCAAGCTATCGGGCGAGGCGCCGAGTTTCACGGCGATGGTCCAGGTCGTGGTCATCTTAAGCCTCCCTCAGGTGGCGGGCGCATCCGCCTGCTCGTCCGGCTCCGGAAGGGGCTCGGGAACCCCCGCCAGATTAAGATCGAACACCGAACCGCCAGGCCCGGTTTCCACCAACGTCAGGTCGCCGCCGTGACCCTGGGCCAGCTCGCGGGCGATGGCCAGGCCCAGGCCCGTGCCACCGCGCCGGGCCGAGCCGACGAACGGCTGGAAGAGATTGGCCCGCGCCCGTTCGGGCACGCCGGGGCCGTCGTCCGACAGGCGCAGGATGCTGTGGCCTTCGGCGCGGCGCAGCTCGACATAGATCTTGCCCTTGCCGCCGCGATCGGGCGCGCCCTCGATGGCTTCGCGAGCGTTGCGGAACAGGTTGGTCAGGATGCGGTGCAGTTGGTCCGGGTCGGCCTGGACCTGGGCGCGCGGGTCGATCACCGTCTCCAGCGCCACGCCTTGCGGCGTCAAGCCGGCGTCCTCGGCCGCCATCTCCAAAGCGGGGCGCAGCGGCGTGATGCGGACCACCGGCGCCGGTTCCTTGGACTTGCCATAGGCCATGACGTCCGAGGCCAGGGTGATGGCGCGATCGAGGGCCCGCTCCAGACGCGGAAGCGCCTGGGCCACCTTGGGGTCGCCCAGGGCGGCCAGGCGATCCGACGCCATCTGGGCGCTGGTCAGCATGTTGCGCAGGTCGTGATTGATCTTGGCCACCGCCTCGCCCAGAGCCGCCAGGCGGGCCTTGGACGCCAGGGCGGCCAGCAGGTCGGCCTGCATGCGGTCCAGCTCGGCCTCGGCGCGGCCGATCTCGTCGCGGCGCTTGGAGACCACGATGCGCGCGGCCGGATCGTCGGGATCGCCGCGGAAGGCTTCCATCGCCCGGGTGATGCGCTGCATGGGGCGCACGAGGAAGATGTTCAGGAAGGCGTAGACGAACAGGCCCGCCAGGGCGGCGACGAAGAAGGTGATGCCCGCCAGGCGCCAGAAATAGCTGACCAGCTGGGCCTTCAGCGGGGCGTCGGGCAGCACCACCTCGACGAACTCGGCCTTGCGATAGCGTGGCTCGGCCATCACCCGTACCATGCTGCCCTTGGGGCTGGTCAGGGTGAAGAACGGGGCGGCCAGCCACGAGCCGGGGTTCTGGCGGCGCAGGTCGACCAGGTAGGGGACCTTGAACGGCTCCTTAGGCGGCAGAACCAGGCGGCGCGCGCCGTCGGCCTGGACGGCGACGGTGACGGCCCCGGCCTGGTCGAACATCTGGTTGGCGACCGCGTCGCTGACCCGCAGCTCGGGATCGGATTCGGCGATGGTCGAGGCCAGTTCGCCGGCCCGTACGCGGTCCAGCAGCCACTGCTCCTCATAGGCCGCCAGGGTCGGCGGCATGATCAGCAGGCCGCCGAACGCCACGACGATAGCCGTGAACAGCAGCAGGCGCGCCGACAGGCCGCCGGGCCACGGAAAGCGCTTCCGGGGCGGGGCGGTGTCAGTCTCCGACGGCGAAACCGTTTCGACCATCCGGGGCGGCTACTTCTCGTCCAAAGGCGTTGGCGACGACGCAGGCATGCGCCCTTTGCGCCAATGGCGCCACAACGGCGGCAGAAACGCCAGCACGCCCATGCCGATGATCGGAAGATAGATCCGTGGCGACAAGAGGGTCTCGAGGCTGACGTCGCCGCCTTTCGCGAAAATATGGCCCAGGCCCGCGCCGATGCCGGCATAGACGAACGAGCTGGGGGCCATGCCCAGGAAGGAGGCGGGTAGGAAGGTCCGGATGCGGAGGTTCATCAGCCCCGCCGCGATATTGACCACCAGCAGCGGAAAGGCCGGAATCAGGCGCAGGGTCAGCAGGTAGTTGAAGGCGTCCTGCTTGAAGCCCTCCTCGACGCGAGCCAGGAACGCGCCAGGCTTGCGGCGCAGGGCGTCGCCGAAGGCGGTGCGGAAAACCAGATAGGTGACGGTCGAACCGCCGGTGGCGCCGGTCACCGCCGCGAAGCCGCCGCCGATCGGGCCGAACAGGAAGCCGGCGCTCAGCGACATGATCAGCGCCCCGGGCAGGGAGACGGCCACCAAGGTGACATAGGCGGCCAGGTAGAGCGCCACGGACAGCAGCGGCCGCTCGTTGGCGAAGGCCTGCAGACCCGCGCCGCGCGCACGCAGCTCGTGCAGCGACAGATGCTCGGTCAGGCCGCTGGCCAGCACCACGGCAAACAGGATCCCGATGACCGCGAGCGGCCCGAAGCGGCGCAGCAGCGTCAGGGCCCGGTCGCGGGTCATTTCGCGCCGACCGCGTCCTCGACCGCGGTGAAGCCGTCGGCCCGCAGGCGGGCGGCCAGGTCGCGCTTGATGCGGGTGACCAGGCCTGGACCGCCATAGACCAGAGCCGAATAGAGCTGCACGGCGCGGGCGCCGGCGCGGATCTTGGCATAGGCGCCCGCGCCGTCGGCGATGCCGCCCGCGCCAATCAGGGCCACGCGGCCGGCCGCGGCGGTGTGGAAGCGGGCCAGCACCGCGGTCGAGGCGTCCAGCAGCGGCGCGCCCGACAGCCCGCCGCCCTCGCCCTTCTGCGCCGACTTCAGGCTGTCGGGGCGGGCGATGGTGGTGTTGCTGACGATGATGGCGTCCAGGTTCGAGCCGACCACGGTTTCGACGATGGCCTCGACCTCGCCGTCCTCCAGGTCGGGGGCGACCTTCAGGAAGATCGGATAGTCGGCGCCCGAGGCGATCTTCAGGGCCTCGCGGGTTTCGGAAATCCGGCCCAGCAATTCCTCCAGCGCCGCCTTGGTCTGCAGGGCGCGCAGGCCCGGCGTATTGGGCGAGGAGATGTTGGCGGTGAAATAGTCGGACAGGCCCCACAGGCGCGACAGGCCGGTGACGTAGTCCTGGATGCGGTCGCCCGCGTCCTTGTTGGCCCCGATATTGGCGCCGACGATCCCGCCCTTTTCCCCCCCAAGCTTATTTGGGCGCGCCTTCAAGCGCTGGGCGAACGGGTCGAGGCCGCCATTGTTGAAGCCCATGCGGTTGATCACCGCCTGGTCCTGTGTCAGGCGGAACAGGCGCGGGCGCGGATTGCCGGCTTGGGCCAGCGGCGTGACCGTGCCCGCCTCGACGAAGCCGAAGCCGGCGGCCAGCATGGCGTCGGGAACCTCGGCGTTCTTGTCGAAGCCGGCGGCCAGGCCCACGCAGTTGGGCAGGTCGAGACCCGCCAGCCGCACCGCCAGGATCGGATCGTCCGGCCCGCCTTCGCGTGGCCCCAGACCCCACTTCAGGCCGCGGATGGCCCAGCCGTGGGCGTCTTCGGGATCGAAGGCGTGCAGGACCCGGGCGGCGACGTCGTGAAGGCTCATGCGAGGTGGTCGCTCAACTTCGGCACGCCGTCGGCGTCCAGGACAAGATCGTTTTCGGTCAGCACCTCGCCCGCCAGCAGCGGCCGGTAGAGATGCGGGAACAGGGCGCCGCCGCGCGAGGCTTCCCACTTCAGGGCCGCGCCCAGGCCCTCGGCCTCGACGCCCAGCAGGACGAGATCGGCCTGGTCCTTGAAGTATTTCGCGGCGGTTTCCTGGGCCTGGTCGTGGGCCGACAGGTGGATATAGCCGTCCTGCAGATCGACGGCCGAGCCCTCGAACCGGCCGACGGCCTTGGCGGCGTCCCACTCGGCGCGGGACAGGATCTTGTAGATCAGGGTCATTCGCCGCCGGCTCCGCCGTTTTCGCTCACGAAGAGAATGTGTTCCAGCACCGGGGCCCCCTCCTGGTTTTGGGCGCCCCGCCAGACGAAGGTCACGACCGTCGAGGTCGGGAAACGGCCGCGCAGCTTGTTGATCTGGATCGGCGTCGCGCCGGCCTGCACCGCCAGGCGCAGGGCCAGTTCGTGCATGCCCGGATTGTGGCCCACGACCATGACCGTGCCGTCCGGATCGTGATCCTCGATCGCCTGGGCGATCTCCTCCGGATCGGCGTGATAGAGGTCGCGCAGATGCTCGACCCTCGCCTGCGGGAAGCCGGCGGCGACCTCATCGGCGGTCTGCCGCGTGCGGCGCGCCGAGGAGACCAGCATCAGGTCGGGGGCATAACCCAGGCCGGCCAGCACCCGGCCCATGACAGCGGCGTCGGCGCGGCCGCTATCGGCCAGCGCACGCTCGAAATCGCCGCCGCTGGCGGCGTGTCGCTCGGCCTTGCCGTGGCGCATCAGGATCAGTCGCTCCATACGCCCTCCATAGCTGTCCGCCGGCCTGTCAGGAAGCCGGGTTGACACCTTCTTCGCCAGGGGCTCCAAGGCGACATGGCTGCGCTCGATCTGTTCACACCCGTCCTGTCCGGCGGGGGAACCTGGCGGTTTCCCGCAAACGAACCCTTGCGGCTGGATTCCGGCGGCGTGATCGAGGGGCTGGAGGTCGGTTACCAGACCTACGGGACCCTGAACGCCGACAAGTCCAACGCGGTCCTGATCTGCCACGCCCTGACCGGCGACCAGTATGTCGCCTCGCCGCATCCGACCACGGGCAAGCCCGGCTGGTGGCTGCGGCTGATCGGTCCGGGCAAGCCGCTGGATCCCGAGCGCCACTTCATCATCTGCTCGAACGTTATCGGCGGCTGCATGGGCTCGACCGGTCCCGGCTCGATCCATCCGGGCACCGGCAAGCCCTACGGCCTGAGCTTCCCCGTCATCACCGTGCCCGACATGGTCCGCGCCCAGGCCATGCTGGTGCAGGCGCTGGGCATCGACACCCTGTTCGCGGTGATCGGCGGCTCGATGGGCGGCATGCAGGCCCAGCAATGGGCGGTGGACTATCCCGAGCGGGTGTTCAGCGTCGTGGTCCTGGCCTCGGCCTCGCGGCACTCGGCCCAGAACATCGCCTTCCACGAGGTCGGCCGCCAGGCGATCATGGCCGATCCCGACTGGCGCGGCGGCGCTTATGCCGAACAAGGCGTCCAGCCCGGCAAGGGCCTGGCCGTGGCGCGGATGGCCGCCCACATCACCTATCTGTCGGAGCCGGCCCTGCAGCGGAAGTTCGGCCGCGAGCTGAAACGCGACGGCCTGTCGTGGGGCTTCGACGCCGACTTCCAGGTCGAGAGCTATCTGCGCCACCAGGGGGCCAGCTTCGTCGACCGCTTCGACGCCAACAGCTATCTCTACATCACCCGGGCCACCGACTATTTCGACATCGCCGCCGCCCACGGCGGAGTGCTGGCCAAGGCCTTCACCCGCGCCCGCGACGTGCGGTTCTGCGTGCTCAGCTTCTCCAGCGACTGGCTCTACCCCACCGCCGAGAGCCGCCACCTGGTGCGCGCCCTGACCGCCGCCGGGGCCCGCGCCGCCTTCGCCGAGATCGAGAGCGACAAGGGCCACGACGCCTTCCTGCTGGACGAACCGGTGATGGACGCGGCGCTGGAAGGCTTCCTGGCCTCGGCCGAACGCGATCGGGGACTGACGTGAGCGACATCGCCATCCGCGAGGACTTCCGTGAGATCCTGCGCCTGGTGCGCCCCGGCGCGCGGGTGCTGGACGTCGGCTGCGGCGAGGGCGTGCTGCTGGACCTGCTGGCGCACGAGAAGCAGGTCGACGCCCGGGGTCTGGAAATCAGCGCCAGCGGCGTGGCCGCCTGCATGGCGCGCGGCCTGTCGGTGGTGCAGGGCGACGCCGACCAGGACCTCGATCACTTTCCCGATCGCAGTTTCGACTATGCGGTGCTGTCCCAGACCCTGCAGGCGACGCGCAATCCGCGCCACGTGCTGGACGAACTGCTGCGCATCGCCGACCGGGCCATCGTCTCGTTCCCCAATTTCGGCCACTGGCGGGTGCGCTGGTCGCTCTTGAGCCGCGGTCGGATGCCCGAGACCAAGGCCCTGCCCCTGCCCTGGTGGGCGACGCCGAACATCCACCTGTGCACCCTGGCCGACTTCATGGCCCTGACGGCGGACCTCAATCTGCGCGTCGACGCCTGCGCCGCGTTCGCCGGCAATGGCCCCGCCCGATCGATGAAGCCGACCGGCGCGCTGGAAAACTGGCGCACCGAGACCTGTCTCTTCATGCTCAGCCGCAATGGCGGGACGCCCTCCCAAAAACTTCCCGGCAGGGAACTTCCGGCCGCTTCGGGCGATCTCTTCGACGGATGAAGACCCTGCGTCTGATGACCTACAACGTCCACCGCTGCGTGGGCACCGACCGCAAGCTCGACGTCGAGCGTGTGGCCGAAGTCATTGCGGCCGAACAGCCGGACGTCGTGGCCCTGCAGGAGCTGGACGTCGGCCGGATGCGCACCCGCAGCGTCGACCAGGCCCATCGCCTGGCCGAACTGCTGAAGATGACCTTCCACTTCCATCCGGCCATGACGGTGGAAGAGGAGCTCTACGGCGACGCCATCCTGACCGCCCTGCCCGAGCGCCGGATCAAGGCCAAGGAACTGCCGCTGTATCGCCGGGTGCCGGGCCTGGAGCCGCGCGGCGCCCTGTGGGTCGAGGTCGAGTTCGAAGGCCACAAGGTCCAGATCATCAACACCCACCTGGGCCTGATCCCGCAGGAGCAGAAGCGCCAGGCCGCCGCCCTGCTGGGCCCCGACTGGATGGGGGCCGACGAATGGGTCGCGCCGGGCATCGTGCTGGGCGACTTCAACGCCACGCCCTATTCGGCGACCTACCGGATGCTGCGCACGGCCCTGCGTGACGCTCAGGCGCCCACACCGACCTGGCCGCGCCCGGCCACGGCGACCTTTCCGTCCAGCTTCCCCTTCATGCGCATCGACCACGTCTTTCTCACGAAAGGCCTGGAGACGCGCGGCGTGCGCTCGCCCTACGACGCGCGGGCGCGGCTGGCCTCGGACCACCTGCCCTTGGTGGTGGACCTGGAGATCACTTCTGCAACCGCTCCGGCGGCAGGGGCGGCGGTTCCGTAAGCCGGGCGATGTCGCGCTTGAGGCGCGCGCGACGACCCCAAGGCCGCCAGGCGTCGTCCGGCGCGATGGCGTCGCCCAGGCTCCAGTCGGCGATGAATTTCTCGACGCCACTCAGCTTGCGGGTCGGCACCGGCTGCAGCCGGCGCGGCGGACCGCCCCTGACGTCCAGCGCATTGATCGCCGCCGCCAGACCACCTTCGCGCTCCACCGCCGCCAGCACGTCGCCGGCCGAGCGGCCGATGAAGTGGCCGACCAGGCGCCCCAGGAATGAACGGATCGTCTCGCGCTCGAAGTCTGAATGCCCCTCCAGCGCTAGGTCGCATTCGCTGTCCAGGCCGATCGAGCGGTTATTGAGATTGGCCGAGCCGATCCGCAGCACCTGATCGTCGATGATGGTCACCTTGGAGTGGACGATGATCGCTCCCCCCTTGGGCGTGTGGGCGCTGAAGGCCGAGAAGCGCTTGTGGACGTCGACGGCGCGCAGGCGATTGATCGCCGCCGTCCGGGCGCTGTCCATGGTCATCTGGTCGAAATAGCTGGGGCTGCGGGCCGGACCGATGGTGACGATCTCCGGCCCGTCCGGCTCGACCAGGCGCTCGGCCAGGGCTTCGACGATGATCGGCGAAGTCAGGTACTGGTTTTCCAGATAGATCAGCCGCTTGGCGCGCTTGATGGTCGCCAGATGCAGCAGCAGGCTCTCGATGATCTCGGGGCGCCCCTGCCAGGCGGCGGCGGTGCGAGCCACGGCGATCGGCGTGCGGCGCAGGTCGGGGATCAGATCCTCGGGCCAGGGCGTTTCCTCGGGCCGTTCGGGACGCTCGATGGGCTCGCCGCCGGAGACTCGCCAGCGGTCGATGAAGAGGTCGGCCATGGCCTCGCCCGCCTTGCCATCGACCAGCATGGCCACCTCGTGACGGGGCGGATAGTGGCGGCCCGTGGGCAGGCGGCGCAGCGGATTGTTGTCGAGGTGGGGCTGGTCGTCCCAGCGGTCGACGCCGATGTCGCCGCCGCTGATCAGGGCGCTGACGCCGTCGATGATCACCGCCTTCTGGTGATGGCAGGCGCTGGCCGGCAGGGTGGCGTCCAGGCGGTACTTTACCCGCGAGCCGGCGAAGAAGGCCGCGCCGCGGTGGGGGCCGAACAGCTGGGCGGCGGCGATCGGGAACGGCATGTCCCAGGTCAGCACCCGCACATCCAGCGCCGGGTTCAGGGCCGCCTGCCGTCGCAGGATCAGGCCGATGCGGTCGGCGTGCGTCGGGTCGCGGCTCTTGCGCACCCGGTCAGGATCCAGGCGCGTCAGGGGGTCAAACACCCAGGCCAGGATCCAGATCGACTTCTTCGCCGACAGGATCAGCGGCTTGAGCGCGTCGAACGCCTCGTCGTTGTCGATGAACAGGGCCGTGCGATCGGACGGTTCGACCCGCCAGCAATTATAACCCGGTTGGAAGACGGAAGACCGCTGATCCATGTCGCCCCAAACGCCCGCACACTCACGCCCGTGAGCGACAGGAGCGCGCGGACCTGTTTATGTCCCCGTGTGGCGGCGGTGTCTGGCCCGGAACCCACACCCTCGTCATTTTCCGGGGCGAAAGCGAGGGCCCAGATTAATCCGGAGCGTCTGAGGCTGACCCGCCATGGGGCGGAGCAACATCACCGCGATCGTGGGTTCGATCTGGGCCCCGGCCTTCGCCGGGGAAACGGAAGGTGGCTACCCCGCGATCGCCGCCGCGTCGCGTTCGCCGGTGCGGATGCGCAGGGCCTGCTCCAGGTCCATGACGAACACCTTGCCGTCGCCGATCTTGCCGGTGTTGGCCGTGCGCTGCAGGGCCTCGACGACGGGCTCCAGCACGTCGGTCGGCACGGCGATCTCCAGCTTGACCTTGGGCAGCAGCTTCACCTCGTACTCGGCGCCGCGATAGACCTCGGTCTTGCCCTTCTGCCGGCCGTAGCCGCGCACCTCGGTGACGGTGAGGCCCGACGCGCCAGCCTCGGTGACGGCCTCGAGCACCGCGTCCAGGCGGCTCGGCTTAATCACGGCGACGATCATCTTCATGGCGCGGCTCCCGCCTAAAACGGTTGTTACGACTCCAAGCTAGGCGTCCGCGCGCTTCGCTCCAAGCCCGATCAGCCCTCGCGACTGTTCGGCGCCTGATGAACAGGCGCCGAATGTCCGTCGGTGTGGCGCACGGGTGTCGGTCCCGCCGGGCTGGGCAGCAGCACGCCGGGCGCGAAGACCCGCGCCCGCGCCCGATGACCACGCGGCTTGACCGCGAAGGTCTGCTTGATGGCCTCCATCAGGATCACGCCGGCGAAGCGCGGCCACAGGCGCGCCCCGACCTGCTCGAATCCTTCGGCCCAGGACGCCATCGCCCCCACCGGCGGCACATAGAGCGCCCGGGTCCAGCCGGCCGGCTCAAGCTCGGCCTCGCGGATCAGGCTTTCCAGCTGGCTGCGGCTGTAGGGCCGGCCATGGCCGAACGGCGTGCCCTCGGCCCCGGTCCAGACGCCGTCGCGCGAGGACACCGCCACGATCAGTCGTCCCGTCGGCGCCATCACCCGGCCGATCTCGGCCAGCAGGGCGGCCGGGTCGTCGGCCTCTTCCAGGGCATGGACGGCCAGGACGCGGTCGAACATGGCGTTGGGTAATGGCAGCGAGGTCTCCTCGACCAGGCAGGCCTGGTTGCGGCCGCCGTGCGGCCAGACCTCGACCCCCTGCTGGGCCGGCATGGCGGCGACCACGCGGCGGGCATTGGTGCGGGCCTTGTCCAGGAACGGGGTCGCATAGCCGACGCCTAGCACGTCGAGGTCGCGAGTGTCGCCCCAGGCCTCATCCACCTTGCGCGTCAGCATCGTCCGCGCCGCGCGACCCAGGGGCGCGGCATAGAAAGCTCGCAGATCCAGCACGTCGCGGCGCATTGAGTCTCCCGATACACAGGACCATCTTTGTAGGCGCGCCAGGGCCGGCGCGATAGAGCAAGCGCCGATGACCCTGACCGTCCACCAATTCCCCTGCCTGTCCGACAACTACGGCTTTCTCGTTCGCGACGAGGCCAGCGGCCAGGTCGCCACGATCGACACGCCAGACGCGGCCGCGATCCAAGCCGAGCTCGACCGGCTGGGCTGGAAACTCGACCTGATCCTCAACACTCATTGGCACCCCGACCATGCCGGCGGCAACGCGGCGCTGAAGGCCGCCACCGGCGCAACCATCGCCGGCCCGTCCGAAGTGACCCGCATCGCGCCGCTGGATCGCGTAGTGCGCGACGGCGACGTCGTCATGCTGGGCGAGACCAGGTTCACGGTGATCGACAGCGGCGGCCACACCCTGGGCCACGTGGCCTATCACGACGCCAAGGGCCCCATCGCCTTCGTCGGCGACACGCTGTTCGCCCTGGGCTGCGGCCGGCTGTTCGAGGGCACGGCCGAGCAGATGTGGGACTCACTGAGCCGCCTGACCGCCCTGCCGGACGCCACCACCGTCTATTGCGCGCACGAATACACGGCCGGCAACGCCCGCTTCGCCCTGTCGGTCGACGACGATCCGGCGTTGAAAGCCCGCGCTGACGACATCTTCGCCGCCCGCGATCGCGGCGAGGCCACCGTGCCGACCACCATCGCCGCCGAAAAGGCGACCAACCCGTTCCTGCGCGCGCCCCTGCTGCGCCCGGACGCCGCTACGCCCGCCCAGGCCTTCGCCGAGATCCGGGCCGCAAAGGACAGCTTCAAGTGATCGACAAAGCCATCGCCGGCGACCTGGGCGCCAAGGAAATCATTCGGATGCTGGAAATGGCGCCGCATCCCGAAGGCGGCTGGTACGCCCGCACCTTCGAGGATGCTCCGGGCCCGGACGGTCGCGCCCATTCGACCTGCATCTATTACCTGCTGGAGGCCGAGCAGATGTCGGCCTGGCACCGGGTCGATGCGGTCGAGACCTGGCACTGGTACGCCGGCGCGCCGATCTCGATCAGCCTGTCGCCCCCGGATGGTCAGGGCGTCACCGCCCATGTGCTGGGTCCGGACCTGCGCGCCGGCTGCCGGCCGCAGGTGGTGGTGCCGACCCTGTGGTGGCAAACCGCCGTCAGCCTGGGCGCCTGGACCCTGGTCGGATGCACCGTGGCGCCCGGATTTCGATTCGAGGGATTCGAGCTCGCCGCGCCCGACTGGAGACCCTCAAGTCGCTGAAATGGCGCCGGAATTTTACAATTCACAACCCTTGGCTGGATAACCGCGCCGTAACCCCGCGTCAGTTCGTCGCAGCGGCTCAATAAGGGTACCCATAGTGGGCAACTTGGTCGCATGGCGTCGGTATCTGCACCGTGCAATCCTTTTCACGTCGCGGTGAAATGCCGGCCAGGGGAACCGAGTACGAATGTCCGAAGAGTACGCCAACGCGCGCGCGGCCAGTCGCTATGCGACGGACTACATCTTGCGCTGGGTCGAGATCGCCAACGAGGTGCATGGGTCCGACCTTCTGTACGCCCTGGTCTTCACCACCCTCTGGGCCGGCAATTGCTCGCACATCCGCGGCGGCCTCTATGCCGACCTCGACGACATTCCGCCCGACCATGAGCGTCGGCCGCTGACCGTGCGTCAGGTCGCCGACTCGTTGGGCCTGCCCTACGAGACGGTGCGCCGTCGCTTCGTCGAAATGCTGGAACGCGGCATGGCCCAGCGCGTGGGCCGCGAAGGCTTCATCGTGCCGGCGTCGGCCCTGTCAAAGCCTGAGGTCGTCCACGGCCTGCGCCGCTCGCACATCAGCCTGACGCGCTTCCTGAAGGAGCTGAAGACGATCGGCGTCGAGGCGGCTTAAGCCGCCTCCTTAGACGCTGCTGTCGCGCACCACCAGCTGAACCGGCGCACGGGCGCCCGGCGCGTCCTCGCCGGCCATGCGTCGGAACAGCAGGTCGATCATCGTCCGGGCGCCGACCTCCAGGTCCTTGCGCACGCTGGTCAGCGGCAGCAGGCCGTGCCGGGCCAGTACGCTGTCGTCGAAGCCGACCACCGCCACGTCGCCCGGCACGCTACGGCCGGACTCGACCAAGGCGCGCACCGCGGCCAGGGCGATCAGGTCGGAGCGGGCGAAGACGGCGTCGAAGGCGACGCCGCGGGCCAGGAACGCCGCCATCGCCGCGTGGGCGGCCTCGGCGGCGTGCGGCGCGGAAACGACCAGGGCCGGATCGAGCGCAAGGCCCGCTTCCTCCAGTCCCTTCCGGTAGCCTGCGAAACGCTGGACGGCCTCGGGCGTGTCGGTCGCCCCCAGGAAGACGATACGGCGCCGGCCTGTGGCGGCCAGATGCGCGACGGCCAGCCGGCCGCCCTCGGCATTGTCGCCGCCCACCGCGCAATAGCGTTGCTCGGGCTGGGGCGCCGCCCACACCACCATCGGCCGATAGGTCTCCGCGACGCTGTTGAGCGCGGCGTGCTGGGCGTTGCGGCCGATCACCACCAAGCCGTCGGCCCGGTGCGACTGGATGATCCGCTCCAGCCAGGCCGGCTCCGTCACGACCACCTTGTTCAGCAGCACCGAGTACTTTCGCAGGGTGATCTCGTCGGCCAGGCGCCCCACCATCTCCAGCAGGAACGGGTCGGCGATCAGCTGGCCGTTTTCTTCCGCCAGCGGAATGATCACGCCGATGGTGTCGGTCTTGCGCAGGCGCAACGACCGCGCCGACTGGTTGACGACATAGCCGTGGGTCTGGGCGATCTCGACGATCTGGTCGCGCAAGGTCTTGGGGATCAGCGGATTGCCGGCCAGGGCGCGCGACACGGTCGAGATCGACACCCCCGCCATCCGCGCGATGTCGGCCATCTTCAGGCGACCGCGTTCCGGCGCCTCGGAGAGGTCGGGACTGTCCATGGTAATATAATACAACCCTGAGAACGCACGAACAGCCACATTGGCGTCGCAGGACCCCCGGTGGAGCGCAGCGGCGACGACAACGGAGCCGGGAATAGCGAACACCGCTATCCGAGACCAGTTAACGCCCTTTTAGACTTCATGGTTACGCTTGGAACAGCCGCTCTTTTCGGCGCCCCTCAACGGTTCATCACCTTGATGATGCGCTTGGACGACGGACGACCGGCCAGGCCGTCGGTCGGCGAATAGGTGATGACCAGCGCGCCGTTCTTCAGCGACGCTCCGGGCTTGTCGCCCTCGGCCAGCAGCACGCGGGCGATCTTGGCCAGGATGGAGCGGTCGCCCTTGCGGGCCGCGCGCTCGAACGCCTCGGCGGTCACGGTCGCGGCGTCGGCGACCAGCACCGAGGTCTCGACGCGGGCGTCCTGCACGGTCTCGAACGACACCGGCCGCTGGGCCGCCCGGCTGGCGCGCAGCATGGCCTGCTCCAGGCGGCGATAGAGGGCGATGGGGGAAAGCGCGGTCGGCGGCTGCAGCGAGGCGGCCTTGCCGGTCAGGGCCGCGGCGGCGCCCATCGGAGTTTCTTCGCCGTACAGGATCATCCCGCCCAGCTTGGTGATCCGCAGCACCGGTTCGCCCAGGTCGTTGCGGTAGATGACGTCGCCGCGCGAGGCTGGCTGGCGCGACAGCACCCAGACCTCGGTGCTGTTGTCGAACTTGATCAGGGGCTGGGCGGTGGCCTGGTCGAAGATGAAGGCGCCGCCGCTTTCGGAGACGTAGCGCGCCACGGGCGGGGCCGGCTGGCGACGAGCCTCGGCCGCACCCTTGTGGCCCAGCAGGGCGTCGCGCAGCGAGTGCGGCAGCTGCTGGGCGTTCGCGCTGCCTGGCCACAGGGGCGCCATGAGCATCAGAGCCGCGATGGCGAGGGCGCCCACCGCCCCAAGCTCGTTCGACTCCGCCTTACAGAATTTCATGCGATCCGTACTGCTCGCCGACTGGGGCGAATCTTGGACGGGTTAACGTCCGTTCCCCGAAGCTGGGCGTATGAGGCCAAATGGCCACAGCCGCCGTCAAGCTCAGCTTCGAAGAACGGACGCCGTCGGTCCTTAGGCCATGTACTGGCCGCCGTTCAGGCTGAGGGTGGCGCCGGTCACGAAACCCGCGCGCTCGCCGGCCAGGAACGAGACCATGTCGGCGATCTCCTCGCCCTTGCCCAGGCGACCGACGGGAATGCCGCCGATGATGCTGGCCAGGACGTTTTCCGGCACCGCCGCCACCATTTCGGTGTCGATATAGCCGGGGCAGATCACGTTGACCGTCACGCCCTTCTTGGCGTTCTCCAGGGCCAGGGCCTTGGTGAAGCCGATCAGGCCGGCTTTGGCCGCCGAATAGTTGGTCTGGCCCATCTGGCCCTTCTGGCCGTTGATCGAGCTGATGTTGACGATCCGGCCCCAGCCGCGATCGCGCATGCCCTCGATCACCGGACGGGTCATGTTGAAGGCGCTGTCCATGTTGACCCGGATGACGTCCGACCACTGCTCGTAGGTCATCTTGTGCAGCATGCCATCGCGGGTGATGCCGGCGTTGTTGACCAGGATGTCGATGGGGCCCAGCTCGGCCTCGACCTTCTTCACGGCGGCGGCGCAATCGTCGAACGAGCCGACATTGCCCTTCACCACCATCACGCCCAGTTCCTTGGCGCAGGCGGAGGCCGCCTCTTCGTTGCCAGAATAGCCCGCCGCCACCTTGTGGCCGTCGGCGATCAGCCGCTCGCAGATCGCCCGACCAATGCCGCGGGTGCCGCCGGTCACGAACGCAACTCTCGTCATATCTGTCTCCCGGATATTTTTATGGTTGCCGCGCGCCCCGAGGCAACAGGGCCTAGAGCGCGCGGTTACAGCTAAGGTTGCGTATCGAAAGGTGTCAGAGCGCCTCGACGCACAGGGCCACGCCCATGCCGCCGCCCACGCACAGCGTGGCCAGGCCCTTCTTGCCGCCCGAACGCTTCAGCTCGTGCACCAGGGTGGTCAGGATCCGCGCGCCCGAGGCGCCGATCGGGTGGCCGATGGCGATGGCGCCGCCGTTGACATTGACCTTGGCCGGGTCGAGGCCCAGCTCACGGACCACGCACAGCGACTGGGCGGCGAAGGCTTCGTTGCTCTCGACCAGGTCGAGGTCGGCGACGCTCCAACCCGCCTTCTCCAGCGCCTTCTTCGAGGCCGGGATCGGGCCGGTGCCCATGATTTCGGGATCGACGCCGGCATTGGCCCACGAGGCGATGCGGGCCAGGGGCTTGAGACCGCGCTTGGCGGCTTCGTCGGCGCTCATCAGCACCAGGGCGGCGGCGCCGTCATTGAGGCCCGAGGCGTTGGCGGCGGTGACCGAGCCGTCCTTGGTGAAGGCCGGACGCAGGCCCGACACGCTCTCCAGGGTCGCGCCGTGGCGGATGTATTCGTCCTTGTCGACGACGGTGTCGCCCTTGCGACCCTTGATGGTCACCGGAACGATCTCGTCATCGAACTTGCCGGCCTTCTGAGCGGCCTCGGCCTTGTTCTGCGAGGCGACGGCGAAGTTGTCCTGGTCGGCGCGGGTGATCTGCCAGCGGCTGGCGATGTTCTCGGCGGTCTGGCCCATATGATAGCCGTGGAAGGCGTCCCACAGACCGTCCTTGATCATGGTGTCGACGAATTGCAGGTCGCCCATCTTCTGGCCGCCGCGCAGGTTCTGGGCGTGCGGCGCCTGGCTCATGCTTTCCTGGCCGCCGGCCACGACGATGCTGGCCGAGCCGTCGGCGATCTGCTGAGCGCCCAGGGCCACCGCGCGCAGACCCGAGCCGCACAGTTGGTTCAGGCTCCAGGCCGGGCTCTCGACCGGCACGCCGGCGTTGACGGCCGCCTGGCGGGCGGGACCCTGGCCGGCGCCGGCCTGCAGCACCTGGCCGAGGATCACCTCATCCACGTCGGCCGGCGTGATGCCCGCCCGCGACACGGCCGCCTGGATGGCGAGCTTGCCCAATTCCGAAGCGGGCAGGCTGGAAAGCGCCCCATTGAACGAGCCGACCGGGGTGCGGGCGGCGGAGACGATGACGATGTCGCTCATGAGGAGAACTCCCGTGACGTTCTGATGTGACGCCCGTTCGGTCGCGGCGTCACTTTCGCAGTGCAACGCCAGCCTTGCATGTCCGAACCGCGTTCGTCACGGCCACATTTTCACAGGCTAGCGACGCTTCCACGACATCACCCTACTGGCGTCATGGCTTTGCATTAGCGATAGTGCGATGCGAAAAGCGGACGGTAACCGCTGTCTAGGGAACGAAATGTCCGAGAACCCTGAAAAAGGCGAAACGACAGCCGGCGCCGAAAAGGCTTCCGCTCAGCGCGTGATCATCAAAAAGTACGCCAACCGTCGCCTCTACAACACGGCTTCGTCGTCCTACGTCACTCTCGAACACCTGTCGGACATGGTGAAGGAGGGCGTCGACTTCGTGGTCTATGACGCCAAGTCGAACGACGACATCACCCGCTCGGTCCTGACCCAGATCATCTTCGAGGAAGAAAACCGCGGCGAGGGCCAGAACCTTCTGCCCATCCAGTTCCTGCGCCAGCTGATCGGCTTCTACGGCAACTCGATGCAGGCCTTCCTGCCGTCGTATCTGGAGATGTCGCTGGAAAGCTTCTCCAAGCAGCAGGAGCGCCTGCGCGGCCAGCTGTCGACCATGACCCCCGGCAAGATGCCCGGCATCGGCGTCTACGAAGAGCAGATCCGCCAGAACATGGCGCTGTTCGACCGGGCCATGAAGATGTTCTCGCCGTTCGCCTATGTGCGCCCGGAAGACGCCGCGGCCGCCGCCCAGGCCGAGCCGCAGCCCGCGCCGGCGGCCCCATCCAGCGACGATTCCCTGGCCGACCTGAAGCGCCAGATGGAGGCCATGCAGGAGCAGTTGGCCAAGCTGGCAAGCAAACCCTGACGCAACCAGGCCTTAACCAAGACGCTCCAGGCGTTCTTAACCGTCCCGACCCTATTTTCGGTACATGAACGACCCGATCGATCCCATTCGACGCTCTGGTCCCGCACGCCGCGCTCTGCCGGCGCCGCGGGACAAGTCGCGTCCTGAGAGCGAAGAAGAGGTCGTCTTTGTCGTGGAGGAAGACGCCCCACCACCGCGTCAGGCCCCGCCGCCGCGCCGCGAGGGCTTCGCCGCCTTCGCCGCCCAGGTGATGGGACAGCCCGGCCAGAAGCGCGGTCTGCGCGGTGGGCAGGAAGTGCTCGATGCGGCCAGATCGACCTATCTCGGCACGGAATATTCCGGCCCGGCCGACCGCCGTCCCAAGACGGGCCTGCTGAAAAAGACCAACATCTAGCCGCGGACGGGGTTCTTGGCGGAACCCCTGGACTGGCGCGCTTCTTGCTTAAGCGTTGATGAACTCAACGCTGTGAGCCGCCCATGCTGTCCGTCGCCATCCGCATCTTCGACGTCACCATCGTGGCCTTGATCTTCACGGCCCTGACTTAGGCGCTCTCCAGCAGCATCATCGTGCCCTGGCCGCCGTCGGCGCAGATGCTGACGATGGCCCGCTCGCCCTTGGGACGGGCGGCCAGTTCCTTCACCGCCTGGCTGAGTATCCGCGCGCCGGTGGCCCCGAACGGGTGGCCCAGCGCCAGACTGCCGCCGTTGGGGTTCATGCGCTCGTGCGGGAAGCTTCCCATCGGCGCGGTGACGCCCGCCTTCTCCGACAGGAACGGGACGCTCTCCCAGGCGGCGATGTGCGACAGCACCTGGGCGGCGAAGGCCTCGTGGATCTCCCAAAGCCCGACATCGGCATAGGTCATGCCGTTGCGGGCCAGCATCCGCGGCACGCCATAGGCCGGGGCCATCAAGAGGCCCTCGTGGCGCAGGTCGATCGAGGTGACCTCGTAGTCGACGATCTTCACCTTCGGCGTCTCGCCGGGCAGGCGGGCCATGCCGTTCGTAGAGCCGACCCAGATCGCCGCCGCCCCGTCGGTCAGGGGCGAGGAGTTGCCGGCCGTCAGCGTGCCCTTGCCGCTGGTCTTGTCGAACGCCGGACCCAGCTTGGCCAGCTTCTCGGGCGTGGAGTCCTTGCGCGGAATGGCGTCGCGCTTGGTCTCGCCCACCGGGATGACCAGATCGTCGAAGAAGCCGCTCTCCCAACCCTTCACCGCGTCGCGATGGCTGGCATAGGCGATGGCGTCCTGGTCGACGCGCGACAGGCCCCATGCCTTGGCGGTGATCTCAGTGTGCTCGCCCATCGACAGGCCCGTGACCCGGTTGGCGACCTTGGGGATGAACAGGCGCACGTCCTTCAGGTTCAGCGCGCCCAGCGCCGCCAGCCGCTGCTGGCCGGTGCGCGCGCCCTGGAACTTGCGGATCCAGCCCGCCAGCGCCACCGACAGGCCGACCTGCACCGGGCCCATGCTCTCGACGCCGCCGACCAGGGCGAGATCCCGGCCGCGGCCGTCGATCATGCCCGCCGCCTCGATCGCGCCGATCATGCTGGTCGAGCAGGCCATGATCGTGGAAAAGGCCGGGATGGTCGGGTCGGCCCCGGCGTCCAGCAGCACCTCGCGCGCCAGGTTGCTCCAGGTCAGGTTCGGAATGACCGTGCCCCAGACGGCGAAGTCGGGCCGCGCGCCTTTTGACAGCATGGCCTTCACGACGGGTACGGACAGGCCGATGGCGTCGTAGGCGGCCAGCGCTCCCTCGACCTTGGCGAAGGGCGTGCGCACGCCCGAAGCGATCCAGACGTCAGACATGACAAGAACTCCGTAGGGCGGAAACCTTGCCCTATATGGGATCGCCTCTCGCCTCTTGTCGAATATCGGCTTAATTCGGCGCCATGAGCAGCGATCTATCCCTCGACGACAAGAAAGCCCGCGCCCGGGCGTGGTTCGAAAGCCTGCGCGACCAGATCTGCGCGGCGTTCGAGCAGCTCGAGGACGAGGCCCCCGCCGACCTCTATCCCGGCGCGCCCGGCCGCTTCGAGAAGAAACCGTGGGACCGCGCGGCCGGCGGCGGCGGCGTCATGGGCATGATGCACGGCCGGCTGTTCGAGAAGGTCGGCGTCCATGTCTCGACCGTGCACGGCAGCTTCACGCCCGAGATGGCCAAGACCATGCCCGGCGCGGCCGAGGACCCGCGCTTCTTCGCCACCGGCATCAGCCTGATTGCGCACATGGTCAGCCCGCGCGTGCCGGCCGTGCACATGAACACCCGCTTCATCGCCACGACCAAGAGCTGGTTCGGCGGCGGCGGCGACCTGACGCCCCTGCTCGGGTACCAGCGCAACCAGGACTTCCCCGACGCCATCGACTTCCACGCCGCCTATCAGCGGGCTTGCGACCAGCACGATCCGACCTGGCACGCCAAGTACAAGGCCTGGTGCGACGAGTACTTCTTCCTGCCCCACCGCAACGAACCGCGCGGCATCGGCGGCATCTTCTACGATCACCACGATAGCGGCGACTGGGACCGCGACTTCGCCTTCACCCAGGACGTTGGACGGGCGTTCCTGGAGATCTATCCCGACCTGGTCCGTCGTCGGATGAGCGAGGCCTGGACGCCTGAGGAGCGCGAGGAGCAGCTGGTCCAGCGTGGCCGCTATGTCGAGTTCAACCTGCTCTACGACCGCGGGACCATGTTCGGCCTCAAGACCGGCGGCAATGTCGAGTCGATCCTCAGCTCGATGCCGCCGACCGTGAAGTGGCCCTAGAGCCGGATCGATAGTTCCACATCCTCGCCGAACGGCACCGACAGGTAACCGTTCGCCGGCGAGCGGACCCGCGCCATGTAGTCCGGCGCGTAGTCGGCATTGTCGGCGATGATCAGCGCGCCGGGCCGCAGGCGGCTTTCCAGCAGGGCCAGGACCTCGGGATAGAGCGCCTTGGCGCCGTCCAGCAGCACCAGATCGATGGTCTCCGGCAGGTCGACCGCCAGGGTCTGCAAGGCGTCGCCCAAGCGGATCTCGATCAGGTCGCTGACGCCGCCGGCCACAAAGTGCTCCTGCGCACGCTCGGCCTTGGACGGCTCGAACTCGGTGGTGATCAGCTGGCCGCCGTTCCCCCAATTGTCGCGCAGGGCCGCGGCCAGGTGCAGGGTCGAGACGCCGAACGAGGTCCCGAACTCGACGATCGTCCGGGCGCCGCTGCTGCGGGCCAGCATGTAGAGCAGCGCGCCGGTCTCGCGCGACACCGCCAGCGGAAAGGCTTTCAGGTGGCTGTAGAGCTCGAGATATTCGGTCTTGCTGCGCATCAGCCGCTCGCGCTCGGAGGCGGGAAAGCTGGACAGGACCGGACGGGCCTCGTCGCACAGCGTGAACAGGCGCTCCAGCATCGGCGCCATCTGGGTCAGGGTGGTCATTTCAGGGGTCTCCAAAGGGCGCCGTTGCGCCGACCTCAGAAATGCGACTAATTCGTCAGGTTTCCTATTCGCATTGCCGGACGTCCGATGACCGCCACCTCAAGCCCTCGGATTTCCTCGCGAAAGCAGCCCCAGCAGGCCCGCTCGGCCGAGCTGGTGGCGGCGATCCTGGAGGCGGCTGTTCAGGTTCTGGCCAAGGAGGGCGCGGCGCGCTTCACCACCGCCCGGGTGGCCGACAAGGCCGGGGTCAGCGTCGGCTCGGTCTACCAGTACTTCCCTAACAAGGCGGCGATCCTGTTCCGGCTGCAAAGCGACGAGTGGCGCCAGACGAAAGGCATGCTCGCCGACATCCTGGCGGACGCGACACGGCCGCCGCTGGATCGGTTGCGAACCCTGGTCCACGCCTTCGTCAAATCCGAGTGCGAGGAAGCCGAAATGCGGGTGGCGCTGAACGACGCCGCGCCGCTCTATCGCGATGCGCCCGAGGCTCAGGCGGCGCGGGCGTCGGGAAACGGTATCGTCCAGGGCTTCATGCGCGAGGCCTTGCCGGACGCGTCCGAGGAAACCCGCGCCCTGGCCGGCGGCCTGATCAAGACGACCATGAGCGAGGTCGGCAAGACCTTCTCCGAGACGCCGCGCACCGAGGCCGAGATCGCGACCTATGCCGACGCCATGGCCGACATGTTCATCGCCTATCTGGAACGCCTCAGGCGGGCTTAGGGCACTTGGCGCCCGTATCGATCCACGCCTTGATCAGTTCACCGAACTGAGCCTGGGTGCCTGGAGCCGGAACGCGGCCCGCGCCGGGGTTCCAGCCCCAGCCGACCAGGTGGTCTTCGGCCATGTGGTGGTGGATCTGGGCCATGGTCTTGCCGCCGTTGCGGGCCGGATCCTTCAGCTGGGCGCAGATCTGGCCCAGGCTCTTGCCCTGCCAGGCCATCTCGGCCGGCGCCAGGGCCCATTTCGGATCGCCGGGAATGCTCTTGATGTTCTGGCCCCAGGTCGGGACGTTGGCCTCGCCATGGCACGAGAAGCAGGGCAGGCCCGCCGGGCCGTGACCGCTGTCGCCGGCCTTCATCGGCGGATTGTGCGGGTGCAGATCATCGCCCTGCGTCGGGGCGCGCTCGACCGGATGGCAGTTCAGGCAGCGTGGGCTCTGGATGACCTTGCCGGCCTCGGTGAACAAGGCGACCGAGCGCGCGCCCGGGTCCTTGATCGACTGGAAGCTGGCGGCGGCCTTCAAGGTCGGCGGCTTGGGCTGGGCCGGGGCCTCCGGCGCAGCCTGGACGCTGGCCATGACCGCGCCAGCGGCGGCCAGGGCTCCGGCGAGGATCACCACGGTAGCAACGCGCATGAGAATTCTCCCGGATGTCGGCGGTCTGGGATGTAGGTCGGGAAACGCTTGAGCTTGGCGTCAGGTTGCCTGTTCCAGGAAACGACCGATCCAGGCGGCGAGACGATCGCGGTCGTTGTCGGCGCCCAGGCTGGCGATGGCGGCGTCGGCCTGTTCGTCGGTGAAGCGGGTCCCGCGCCGAGCCTCGATCAGCGCCGTGGCGTAGGCCGGCGTGAACTCGGGGTGGAACTGCATCGAGATCGCCTTGGCGTCGTCATAGGCCAGCACGCCGTAGGGGGTGAAGGCGCTGCCGGCCAGCACCCGCGCGCCGGGCGCCAGTTCGACGACCTGGTCCTGGTGCGAGCCCGGCACCGAGACGTGGCGCGCCTCATCCATCCATGGCGCGTGATCGGAGACCTCATAGGCCTGCAGGCCCACGCCCCAGCCCTTGTCGGACTTCTCGACCTTGCCGCCGAACGCCTCGGCCATGATCTGGTGGCCGAAGCACACCCCGACCATCGGCGTCGCGCCCTTGGCCTCGCGCAGGAAGCTCTTCAGCGGCTCGATCCACGGCAGCGGGTCGTAGACCCCGGCCGCCGAGCCGGTGACGACATAGGCGTCGTTCTCGCCCGGATTGACCGGCAATTCGCCTTTCTGAACGTCATAGACGCGATAGACATGCCCGTCGCCCAGCAGCGCCTCGAACATCGCGCTGTAGCTGCCGTAGCTCTCCAGCAGATCGCCCGGCGGTTCGCCGGTTTCGAGCAGACCGATTTTCATCAGTAGACCATCCCTTGCGCCACGGCCTTCAAGCGCTCGATGGCGCTGAACTTGTCCTCGATGAAGTCCTGGTCGATCCACCAGATCTCGATCTCGCGCATCACCTCGCCGACCATCGGACCCTTGGGCACGCCGGCCTGCAGGATCTCGTCGCCGGTCAGCGGGAAAGTCGGCGGGTTCCAGGTCTCGGCCAGGGCCAGCAGCGCCCGCCACTGCGGCGCAGTCGAGGGCCGGCCCGAGCCGGCCCAGGCCAGCTTGATGCGGTCGCTGAAGGCCCGCACGCCCAGGCCGTAGACGGCGCGGCGAGCCTCGCGCGGGCTCATCCACGAGACGACCCGCGGGTTCTTGCCGACGGCGTCGACGATGCGATCCTTGACGTTGTTGGGCAGGCGCAGGCGCTCGGCCGTCTCGCCGGCGGCCTTGGCGTCGTCGGGGATCAGGGCGGCCAGGCGCAGCACCGGGTCGTTCTCGAACAACTGCTCGGTCTCGATGCCGACCAGGGATTCGAAGCGGGCCAGCGACTTCACCGACGGCAGGATCGACGACAGCACGCCGGTGGCGGACATCAGCCGGAAGGTCGGGCGCGGATCGTCCGACGCCAGCATCTTCATCAGTTCCTTCTGGGTGCGCTCGGCGGCGCGGCCCGAGACCATGCCCTTCAACGCCTTGCAGGCGGCCAGAGCCTTCTGGTCGGCCTCGCCCTTGCCGTACCAGGCCTGGAACCGGAAGAAGCGCAGGATCCGCAGATAGTCCTCGCGAATGCGGGTCATCGGGTCGCCGACGAACACCACCCGGCCCTCGCGGGCGTCGTTCAGACCCTCGCCGGTCGGGTCATAGACATGACCTTCCAGGTCGGCATAGAGGGCGTTGAAGCGGAAATCGCGGCGCTCGGCGTCCTGGCTCCAGTCCTGGGTGAAGGCCACCACCGCCCGGCGGCCGTCGGTCGAGACGTCCTTGCGCAAGGTGGTGATCTCATAGGGCCGACCGCCCGACAGCGCGGTGATCGTGCCGTGGTCGACGCCGGTCGGGATGGCGCGCAGGCCGGCCCGCTCCAAGGCGCCGATGATCAGGTCCGGCGTCAGGGTGGTGGCGATGTCGATATCGTCCACCGGCTTGTTCATCAGCGTATTGCGCACGCAACCGCCGACGAAGCGCGCGCAGCCCGGATAGCCGCGCGCCTCCAGCGCCGCGATCACCGCGCGCGTCTCCGGTAGCGCCATCCACGGCGGCGCGCCGATCGTCATAGTGTCCAACGCCTGACTCCCACCCACGCGTTCGAGGGGCGACCATTCTGCCGCTTGCCCTCGAGTTCTTCTTCGAGAACCTCGTTCCCCATTGTGGGGTTTCCACCCGAAAGGAACAGGCCCTCGATCCCCGAAACGGGGGCGACATAACTAGGTCAGGCGGCCGGCGGGCGCCAGCACCCTATTCGGGGGCGCCGTCGCTCAAGCGCTCGTACAGCGACCGCAACATGCCCGCCGTCGCGCCCCAGATGAAGCGGTCATTCCACGGCATGGCGTAGAAGTTGCGCCGCTCGCCGCTGGGCGTCTCGCGATGCTGACGCTGGTGATTGGCCGGATCCATCAGGAAGTCGAACGGGGTCTCGAAGACGTCGGCGACCTCTTCGGGGCTGGGGACGAAGGTCGCCTCCGGGTCGATGAAGCCGACCACCGGCGTGACGTGGAATCCCGTCACCGTCTGGTAGCCGTGCAGCAGCCCCGCCACCGTCACGAAGGCCGGGTCCAGGGCCACCTCCTCCTGCGCCTCGCGCAGGGCGGTGCCCCAGGGCGTCTCGCCCGGATCGCAGCGCCCGCCGGGAAAGGCGATCTGGCCGGTGTGGCTGCGCAGGGTGTCAGCGCGGCGGGTCAGCAGCACGGTCAGGCCGTCGTCATGCTCGATCAGTCCCACCAGCACCGCGGCCGGCCGCAGGGCGTGGGGATTGTCGAAGGTCAGGCCCGGATTGAGGTCGAAGTCCGACTTGATCGGATTGGCCAGGCTGGGGTCGTAGTCGGCGATCGGATCCAGCCGCCCGCCGATCCAGGCCCGCAGGTCCTCACCCTTCAGGTCCGACGGGATCATGCGACGTCCGCTCCGGGCGGGGCGATCGGGAAGACCGCGCCGTTCGAACTCACGCCCCACGTATCGCCGCTCAGGGTCGCCATCTCGGCCAGCTCGTAGAACACCGGCCGGGCGATCAGGGCCTCCAAGCCGCGACGCACGTGCAGATAGGGGCGAGGCTCGCCGGTCGCCGGGTCGATCTCGACGCGGATGGCGTTGTCGGGTCCGGCCTCGACCGTGTCGCCGACATTGGTCTGGAAGACGAGCTTGTCCCCCTCACGATCGACGCGGGTAGCGATGAAGGGCGCGTCCTCGACGACGATCTTCATCTTCTCGACCGGGGTGACCAGGTGATAGCCGTCCGGATCCAGCCGCAGCACGGTCGAGAACAGGCGCACCAGGGCCTCGCGGCCGATCGGCGTGCCTTCGTGGAACCAGACCCCGTCCTTGCGGATGCGGATGTCGATCTCGCCGCAATGGGGCGGGTTCCACAGATGGACCGGCGGCAAGCCGCGACCGCCCGCAGCCTTCGCGGCCTGGGCGACGCCTTCCAGTCCAGCTTTGGGGGAAACCTCGGTCATCCCCGATCAGTTAGGCCTTGATGGCCGCCCACTCAAGCGCGGGGATCGATCGCCACCAGGCCCGCCAGCCCCTCGTCGCCACCTTGACGCAGGGGCAACAGCAGCACCCGGCGCTGGTCCACCGGACCCGGCATGACGACACCGGCGGTGTGGGCGTTGTTGAAGCCGACCCGGCCGAAATAGGGGCCGTCGCCGACCAGAAGCACGGCGCGCCAGCCGGCCGCGCGGGCGGCCTCGACGGCGGTCTCGACCAGGGCCTGGCCCAGGCCCGCGCTGCGCTCGTCCGGATCGACGGCCAGCGGCCCCAGGAACGCCACGGCCTCGCCGCCGATCGTCACCGGCCACATGCGACAGCAGCCGACCGGCTTGCCGTCGCGCAGGGCCACGAACGAGCAGTCGTTCAGCAGGCTGTTGCCCTCGCGCAGACGCTCGGACGACTTGGCGAAGCGGCCCGGGCCAAACACCCGATCGATCAGATGGGTGACAGCCGCCTCCATCGCCGGGGTCTCGAGGACCAGCGGCGGATAGGCGGGCTCAGTAGAAACAGATGGAGAAACGGAGGTCATCGGCCTTCGAAATGCGAGAGGACGTCGGGGGCTCCCGACGCGAAGGCGCGCGGGAGGGCTTCAGATCGTGGCGCGTTCGCGCAGGATTCGTCGCAGGCGTCGCATGGCCTAAACCCTCTAATGACTGCGCGCGCTGTAGGGCCAAGCCTTTCTCAGGTCAACAACGTTGCGATGCGGCCTGTTGCGCCTATGTTGCGGGCCGATGTCAGACCCTATCCCAGCAGACGCGCCCGCTTCCGACTCCTCTAGCCGCGCCCTGTTGCGGGAACGTGACTTCCTGCTGTTCCTGGTCGCGCGGTTCTGCTCGACCCTGGGCGTGCAGATTCAGTCGGTGGCCCTGGGCTGGCAGGTCTATGCGATCGCCCGCCTGACCCACTCGGTCGGCGAGTCGGCCTTCCTGGTCAGCATGATCGGCCTGGCCCAGTTCATCCCGCTGCTGCTGCTGACCCTGATCGCCGGCGAGACGGCCGCCCGGCTCACCCGCAAGCGGATCATCGCCATCAGCCTGACCCTGGACGCGATCAGCGCCGGCGTGCTGCTGGTTCTGGCCCTGTCGGGGTCGCACCACCTGTGGCCGATCTTCGCCATCTCGGTGCTGTTCGGGGCCAGCCGCGCCTTCCTGACGCCGTCCAGCAGCGCCATGGGGCCGATGCTGGTGCCGCGTTCCCTGCTGCCGCGCGCCATCGCCTGGAACTCGCTGGCCTGGCAGGGCGGCGCCATCGCCGGCCCGGCCCTGGGCGGCCTGTTGCTGATCCACTCGCCGGGCCTGGCCTTCGGCGGCTCGGTGGTCCTCTACCTGCTGGCCGCGACCCTGGCCCTGCTGGTGCGACACGCCACCAAGCCCGAACGGCAGGAGGGCTCCCGCGTCGAGCTGATCAAGGAGGGCCTGTCCTATGTCTGGAACAACAAGATCGTCTTCGGCTCGATCTCGCTGGACCTGTTCGCGGTGATCCTGGGCGGGGCTACCGCCCTCTTGCCCGTGTTCGCCAAGGACGTGCTGCACATCGGCCCCGGAGGCTTTGGCCTGCTGCGCGCTTCTCCCGCGATCGGCGCGGCGCTGGTCGGGATCTATCTGGCCAGCAACCCGATCCGCCGTCGGGCGGGCCACATCATGTTCGCGGGCGTGGCGGTCTTCGGCCTGGCCACCGTGGTGTTCGGCCTGTCGAAGCTGCAGTGGCTGTCGGTCGGGGCCCTGGCCGTGCTGGGCGGGGCCGATATGCTGTCGGTCTATGTCCGCCAGACCCTGGTCCAGATCGTCACCCCGGACGCCATGCGCGGCCGCGTCGCCGCGGTGTCGGGCGTGTTCATCAGCGCGTCCAATGAACTGGGCGAGGTCGAGAGCGGCGCGGCCGCCTGGCTGCTGGGGCCGGTCGGCGCGGCGGTGTTCGGCGGCGTCGGCGCGATCGCGGTCACGGCGCTGTGGGCCTACCTCTTCCCCGCACTGCGCAAGGCCGACCGGCTGGAGTAGCTAGACCCCCGCCAATTTCTTCAGCGACTCGCCGGTCAGGCGGCGGATGATCCACTCGTCCATCGCCGCTGCGCCCAGGCTGTCATAGAAGGCGATCGAGGGCGCGTTCCAGTCCAGCACCGACCATTCCAGGCGCCCCAGGCCCTCGGCCACGCAGCGCTTGGCCAGATGGGCCAGCAGCGCCTTGCCCGCGCCCGAACCCCGCGCCGCCGGCCGCACGAACAGGTCCTCCAGATAGATCCCGTGCCGGCCGACGAAGGTCGAGTAGTTGTAGAACCACAGCGCAAAGCCCACCGGCTGGCCGTCGATCTGCGCGATGTCGGCGAAGGCGCGCGGGGTCTCGCCGAACGGGGCCGCGGCGGTGTCGGCTTCCGTCGCTTCAACCGCATCCAGCAGCTTTTCATACTCGGCCAGATCGCGGATGAACTGGTGGATGAGGCTCGCATCGGACGGCGTAGCAGGACGGACGGAAACGGACATGGCGGTCTCTTCGGACTATCTAGACTTCGTGGTCGAGCAACTGGCGCCGCTGGGGCGGATCACCACGCGCCGGATGTTCGGCGGCGTCGGGATCTACGCCAACGGCCTGTTCTTCGCCCTCATTGCCGATGACGTGCTGTATCTCAAGGGCGACGAGACCCTGAAGCTTGAGTTCGAGGCGGCCGGCGCGCAGATCTTCGACCCGTTCGGCGACGGCAAGACCCTGAACTACTGGTCCGCCCCCGCCGAGGCGCTGGATGACCAGGAGATCCTGATCGACTGGTCCCGCAAGTCGCTGGAGGTCGCGGCGCGCAAGAAACGCTAGCGTTTCCTCAGCAACTCCAGCCCGACCACCGCGAAGCCGCCAATGAAGGCCCACTTGGCCAGGTGCGCGATCGTCCCGCCGTCCTTCACGACCAGGCCCGCCAGGCCCACGACCAAGGCGGCGATCCACAGCGCCGCCGCCAGCCGGAAGATCCTGGCCTTCAGCAGGTCGACCGCCCACAGCACCATGCCGATCGACCAGGCGCTGGAGGCGATCATGTACGAGGCCTCGCCGAAGATCTTCGCCTCCGAGGTCCGCACCAGCATCACGCCCAGCAGCGCCAGGACGAAGCCGGCGAGCGCCAGAGGTCCTGTCGATCGCGCAGTCGCCGCCCGCAGACCCAGCATGCCGATGACCAGCAGCAGGTCGATGATCACATAAACGAGGTGCGGCCACGGTTGGCTGAGGCGCGGATAGATGAAGAACGGCGCAACGATATCGATCGCCGCCCCGGCCAGGGTCGCGACCCCGGCCAGGCGCAGGGTGGAGCGGCTTTCCATCAGGCGCCCGTCACCTTCAGCGAATAGTCCCACAGCCGATCTGCAGCTTCGGGGTCCAGGGCGTGGGGCATGACCCCGACCCAGGAATGGTCCTTGCTCCACGGGACAGCCTGGTTGCAGTCCTCCAGATAGAGCCCGCCGACGCCTTCCAGTTCGTCGCCGACCGCGGCCCAGACGCTGGTCGACGCGCCCTGCTCGGTGGTCTTGAAGCCGTCGCGGACGTTGCCGTCGTCGTCGATCCAGCCCAGCGCCTTTTGCTCCTCGATCGGCAGGTGGCGCTGCAGCGGGGTCATGATGCCGCCCGGCATGACGGCGTTGGCGTTGACGCCTTGGTCTTTGAACCGCTGGTCGAAGCCGACCGCGAACAGGCTGTTGGCGGTCTTGGCCTGACCGTAGGCCTCCCACTTGTCGTAGTCGCGATGCTCGTAGTTCGGGTCTTCGAAGTTCACGCCCGAGCGGCGATGGCCGATCGAGGACAGCGACACCAGCCGCGAGCGCTTGCCGCTCGCCTTGGCGCCGGCGACCAGGTTCGTAGCCAGCAGCACCGACAGCAGGAAGTGGCCCAGATGGTTGGTGCCGAACTGCATCTCGAAGCCATCGGCGGTGCGCATCAGCGGGCTGGCCATCACGCCGGCGTTGTTGATCAAGAGATCGATCGGCCGCTCGCCCCAGCGATTGGCGAAGTGGCGCACGGCCTCCAGGCTGGACAGGTCCAGCATGCCGAAACTGACCCGCTTGGAGCCGACCTCTTCGTTGATCTGGTTGGCGACCTCTTCGCCCAGCTCCGGCTTGCGGGCGGCGATGATCACTTCCGCGCCGGCCAGGGCCAAAGCGCGGGCGGTCTCGACGCCGATGCCAGTGGCCGCGCCGGTGACGATGGCCGTTCGGCCCGACAGGTCGTGGCCCGCGACCACCTCGCGCGCCGTCGTCTTCGCCCCAAAGGGCGAGGTGATCCGTTCAGCCATGGCGATCCTCCCAGATCGTTTTTGTTATGGCGGTGAGCTTAGCCCACCTTCGAGAAGTCCGGCGGCCGGCGCTCCATGAAGGCCATGAAGGCTTCGCGGGCTTCGGCAGTCTTCAGGCGCTCGCCGAACAGCGCACCCTCGGTGTCCATCAGTTCGGCGATCTTTTCAGCGTCGCGCATCAGGCGCTTGGTCGTGGTCAGGGCGCCCAGCGGACGGGTGGCCAGGCGGTCGGCCGCCTCGCGCGCCCGGGCGCGCAGGTCGCCGGCCTCGGCCGCGCCATTGGCGATGCCCCAGGCCACGGCGGTGCCGCCGTCAATCGCCTCGCCCAGGGCGAACATAGCGTAGGCGCGGGCGTGGCCGATCCGAGCCGGCAGCAGCCAGCTGGACGCGGCCTCAGGCACCAGGGCCAGATTGACGAACGGCACCGTCAGGCGAGCGTCGGGCGTGACATAGACGAGATCGCAGTGCAGCAGCATGGTCGTGCCCACGCCGACCGCTTGGCCGTGAACGGCGGCGACCAGCGGCCGGGTCGCATGGGCCAGGGCCTTGAGGAAGCGACCGACATGCCGTTCCTCGGTGAAGGCGCCGGCCCCCTGGGCCGCGAAATCCTGCAGGTCGTTGCCGGCCGTGAAGCTGTCGCCGTCGGCCTGGAAGACCACCACGCGGATCGCGGGGTCCTTCTCGGCCGCCTCCAGGCTGTCGGCCAGCACCTTGTACATGGCGTTGGACAGGGCGTTCTTCTTCTCGGGCCGGGCCAGGGTGAGGGTCATCACGCCGGCGTCGATCTCGACCTTCACATGATCGGTCATGAGCTACTCTCCCTTGGGAAACTTGGTCTGCAGGCTGGCCAGCCAGCGGGCGACGACGGCGATCTCCGCGTCGGTGAAACCGTCGGTCAGGTGGGCGTTGATCCCGTCGAGGCCGGACTTGGCCGCCGCGCGCGCGGCGCGGCCCTTGTCGGTCAGGCAAAGGCGCATGGCCCGGCCGTCCTTCGGATCGGCCTGGCGCTCGACCAGCTCGGCGCGGGTCATGCGGTCGATCAGGCCGGTCATGGCCGAGGGGGCCAGGTCCAGCGCGTCGGCCGCTTCGCCGATCAGCACGCCGTCCTGGTCGCCGAGAAGGAACAGCACGCCCGACTGGGCGGCGGTCAGCCCACCCTTGGCCGCCATCTTGGCCTCGATCCAGCGCTGCACGCGCCGTTGGCCGGCGTTGAGCAGGAAGATCAGTCGGCGATCGGCGGGCACGGACATGCGCGCCAGATTATGTTTCGCACGCGAAATGTCAAACGAGCGTTTTCAGGCCTGATACCAGGCGACGCCCTCGTCATCGACCATGCGCTGGATGAGCCCACGACCGATCAGGCAATTCAGATGCGCCAGCGCCTCGCCGGTGGCCATGCCCAGCAGGTCCGGACCGATCTGCCGGACGAACAGGGCGCCGAAGGTGTCGACCACCCGCTTGGGCTCGGCCAGCTTCTTTTCCAACCGTCCCAGCCCGCGTTCGTGACCGGAGATCAGTCCCTCGATCCGGGTGTGCAGCCCCTCGAACGGATCGTTGTGGGCCGGCAGCACCACCACGTCGTCCGGCACGACATCGCGCACCTTGGCCAGCGACCGCAGCCAGTCGCTCAGGGGATCCGCATCCGGCTCGGTCGGGAACACCGAGACGTTCGACGAGATGCGCGGCAGCACCTGGTCTCCGGAGATCAGCAGATTGAGCTCGGGACACCACAGGCAGGCGTGGTCGGGCGAGTGCCCCTGCCCCGTCACCACCCGCCAGGTCTTGCCGCCGATCTCGAAGTCCTCGCCGTCCGACAGGCGGCGGTAGCTGTCGGGCAGGGCGTAGATCGCCTTGCCGAAACCGCCGAACTTGGCCTTGTAATTGTCGATGGCGTCCTCGTCCCAGCCGGCGGCGCGGAAGAACTTGACGCCGTCCTCGGGCGCCTCGCGGCCGGTGTCGGCCACCAGCATCCGGCATTGGAAATATTCCAGCCGGGTCATCCACAGGCGGCAGTCGAACTTGCGGGTCATCCAGCCGGCCAGGCCGATGTGGTCGGGATGCAGGTGGGTGACGATCACCCGGGTTATAGGCTTGCCGCCCAGGGCGCCGGCGAAGGCGTCGCGCCAGGCCTGGCTGGTCTCGCGGGTCTGCAGGCCGGTGTCGACCACCGCCCAGCCCTCGCCGTCCGCGATGGCCCAGACATTGATGAATTGCAGCGAACCGCCCAGCGGCATGCGCAACCACAGCACGCCCGGCGCGACCTCGACCGCCTCGCCCGTTCCGACCTCCGGCGCCGTCTCGAACGGATAGACCAGCCGGCCAATCTTCTTCGGCGACTCAGGCGCCGCCCCCGTCACCGCTTCGTCTTCGAACCCGTCCCGCATTTCGTCCCTTCCGGCCTCGCTCGTCAGGCGAAGCTTCTCAACCAACCCATTTTTTGCCCGCAGGCCCTGTCATGATCGCGCCTATGTCGGACGGTATCTTGACCCCTGATACAAGCACGCGCTTATGTCCGCGCGAGGAATCCACCCAGGAGATGTTTCCCATGAAGCGTTTCGCGATCGGCCTGTCGGCCGCCCTCGCGGTCGCCATTCTCATTCCGGCCGCCGTCATTTCGGCGCCGAAAGAAGAGAAGGGCAAGCCCGCCGCCGTCGACGCCAAGTCGCGCGAAGCGGGCATGAAGGAAGCCCCGGCCCTTATCCAGGCCGCCGGGATCGCTTGCACCGTCTCGGACGCTCGCTTTATCGGCGAGGACAAGAAGTCGGCCAGCAAGTACTATGAAGTCGCTTGTAGCGAAGGCATGGGCTTCGCGCTGCTGGCCAAGAAGGACGCTGCGCCCCAGACCTATACGTGCCTGGAATCGAGCGCGCCGCAGCCCGACGGCAAGCAAGGCGGCCTGGCCTGTATCCTGCCCGGCAACGCCAATCCCGGCGCAGCCCTGCAGGCTTATGTCAGCAAGGCTGGCGTGACCTGCGAAGTCGAGAACAGCCGCGCCATCGGCTCGTCGGCCAAGAACTCGTTCTTCGAAATCGCCTGTAAGGGCGGCGCCGGCTACGTTCTGCAGACGTCCAACCCGATGAACCTGGGCGGCGAAATCGTCGCCAACAGCTGCCTGCTGTACGAAGAAGGCGGCAATGTCAGCTGCAAGCTGACCAACCGCGAAACCCAGCTGAACGTCGTCAACACGCTGAACACCGCGGCGGCTTCGGCCGGCACCAGCTGCGCCATCAAGGACAAGCGCTACGTCCTCAGCACCAAGACCGACAACTACTACGAAGTCGCCTGCCAGGACGGCAAGGGCTACATGTACCAGCAGACGGCCGGCACCGGCGCGTTCGCTCGGGCTGTCCCCTGCGCCCAGGCCGCCTTCGTCGGCGGTGGCTGCACCATGACCGACGCCGTGGCCGCCCAGACCGAACAGGCCGGCTTCTACGGCAAGCTCGCCGCCAAGGCCGGCTTCCCCTGCGACGTCGAAAAGTACGGCATGCTGCCGAGCCAGGACCCGAAGAAGGAAGTCGTCGAGCTGAAGTGCAAGAACAGCGAAGTCGGCGCGATCGCCATGTTCACGGCGACCGACGGCAAGGTGTTCGACTGCCTCACCGCCGAGCTGAACGGCTACCGCTGCACCTTCACCAAGAAGGACACCCAGTACGCCCGCCTGTCGGAAGACCTGGTGAAGTTCAACAAGGGTTCGTGCAAGGTCTCGGACGCCCGCATCATCGGCTCGACCGACAAGGAAGGCTTCGTTGAAGTCGCCTGCTCGGACGGCCTGCCGGGTTGGGTGCTGGCCTATCCGCTGAACGTCGCCAAGCCGGCCTCGTCGCAGTTCCTGTCCTGCGTGCAGGCCAAGGGCATCGGCGGCGGCTGCAAGCTGCCGACCAACGCGACCAAGAGCTGATCTGATCAGAGCTTGAAAGAATGAGGCCCGCCGGGAGCGATCCCGGCGGGCCTTTTCTTTGGGACTAGAGCGCCGCCTCGATCAGCCGAGGCCCCGGCGCGGCCATGGCGCGGGCGAAGGCGTCCTCGAAGGCTTCGGCGGTCTCGGCGCGCTCGGCGGCCAGGCCCATGCCGGTCGCCAGCGACACCCAGTCGATGCGCGGATCGCCCAGGTCCAGCAGCTTGGAAGCGGCCGGCCCGGGATTGCCGGCGCCGGTGCGTCCCAGCTCGATCCCCAGGATGCGGTAGGCGTGGTTGGCGAACACCACGACCGTAACGTCCAGTTGCTCGCGCACCAGGGTCCAAAGTCCTTGCACGGTGTACATGCTCGCCCCGTCGCCGGTCAGGGCCAGAACCTTGCGGTCCGGACAGGCCACGGCCGCGCCGATCGCCGCCGGAATCCCCTGGCCGATCGCGCCGCCGGTCAGGGACAGCCAGTCGTGGGCGCGGGCCGCGCGGGTCTGGGTGAAGATCGGCAGGCCGGCGGTCACGGCGTCGTCGGACACCACCGCATGCTCGGGCATGTGCCGGGCGATCGAAGCGCCGATGGCCCAGGCGTCCAGGCGGCCGGCCGGCGCGTCGATCTGGGCGTAGGTCTCGAGCGGTCCCTGCGCCGGCGCGCCGATCGCCTCGGCCAGGGCGTTCAGGGCGGCCTCGGCGTCGACCTCGCGACCGCACAGGGTCTCGATCGAGCAGCCTTCGGGGACCAGCACGCTGGGCCGGTCGGGATAGGCGAAGAAGGCGACCGGGCGCTGGGTCGAGACCAGCACCATCAGGTCGACACCGTCCAGGTCCTGCAGCGCCAGCTCGGCGAAATAGGGCAGCTTGTCGGGCCGGAAGCGTCCCTCGCCCCGCGCCTGGCGGGACGTGAAGGTGTCGGTCAGCACGCGCACACCGTGGGCCGACAGGCGGCCGGCCGCGGCCAGGGCCGCCTCGCCGCACGCGCCCGACCCCAGCAGCAGCACCGGCTTCTTGGCGAACGACAGCGCCTTGGCTACGGCCTCGACAGCGGCCGGATCGGGCTGGGCAAAGGCTGGCGGGGTGACGATCGGCCCCTTCACCGTTGCATCGTTCCAGGCGCTGTCGGCCGGCAGGATCAGGCTGGCGTTGCCGCCCGGCGTTCCATAGCTGGCCATGATGGCCTCGGCGGCCAGCGGTCCGACGCTGTCGGCGCTTTCGGCCGACTTGACCCACAGCGAGTTGGGCGCGGCCAGGGCGGCGATGTCGCTGTTCAGCGGCGCGTCGAAGCCCCGGTGATAGGTGGCGTGGTCGCCGATGACGTTGACCACCGGCGTAAACGCCCGGCGCGCGTTGTGCAGATTGGCCGCGCCGTTGGCGTAGCCGGGACCCAGGTGCAGCAGGGTGCAGGCGGGCTTGCCGGCCATCCGGCCGTAACCGTCGGCGGCGCCGGTCGCCACGCCCTCGAACAGGCACAGCACCGATCGCATGCGCGGCTCGCGGTCCAGGGCCGAGACGAACTGCATCTCGCTGGTGCCGGGATTGGCGAAGCAGGCTGTGACCCCGTTGTCGGCCAGGGTGGTGATCAGGGCGTCCGCGCCGTTCATGCCGTCCTCCGTTTTGTTATGCCCTTGGTGTCCGACATTTCGGCAGGCCCCTCAACACGATTGCGTCCGACGGAAACCTCGTCGCACTCTGTCGGAAAAATTGGGGGAAACGGTTCATGCAAGGAATGAGCGCGGTCGCGCGCTGGACGCTGCTCGCGTCCGTGATCGCTGGCGTCAGCTATGTGGCGACCTGGACACTGGATCTGCCCGAGACGATCGAGACGGCCTGGAAGGGCGCGGGCGTGGCGCTGCTGGCGGTCCACGCGGCGTTGCGGGCCAGGAGCCTGGACGGTTGGCTGCTGGTCTCGGTCATGGCCCTGGGCGCGGGCGGCGACATCCTGCTGGAGACCCACGGCCTGACCGTCGGGGCGGTATCGTTCCTGCTGGGCCATGTGGTGGCGACCGGCCTCTACTTGCGTCACCGAGGAACGGGTACGCGGCTGCAGTTGCTGCTGATCCCGGTGGTGGCGGGCGTGTCGTACCTGCTGCCGGCCGACCGCGCCGCCGCGCCAGGCGTCGCGTTTTATGGCCTGATGCTGGCGATCATGGCGGCGACCGCATTGATGAGCCGCTTTCCACGCCGGTTGGTCGGGCTGGGCGCGCTGATGTTCGTGGTCTCGGACCTGCTGATCTTCGCGCGAGAAGGCGGCTTGCCAAACACCTTCGCTATCGGCCTGGCGGTCTGGGGCCTCTACTATTTCGGCCAACTGCTGATCTGCCTGGGGGTGGCGCGCGGGCTCGAGACTAGAACCGCATGACGCCGTCGTCGGGCGCCTGCGCGAACAGTCGCGCCAGCTCGGCCGGACGCCGGTCGCGGGCCAGGGCCTGGTTGATGTAGCCCTTGTCGGTCAGCTCGCCGCTGGCTGCGTCGGGCCCGCCGTCCAGGATCAGCGCGCGCAGCACCTTACCGCCGCCGCCCTTGGCCGACGCGTTCAGCCGCGACAGGCCCTCGGCGATGGCCGTGCGCACCGCGTCAGCGTCGCCCAGCCGCTCGCACGCCTTGGCGTCGAGGAAAAGCATCAGCCCCACGCCGTCCTGGCCCTCGCCGCAGACCACCGCGTCCGAGACCAGCCCGCCGATCGCCGACACCGCCGCCACTCGCAGCGCCCCCGCCGCCACGAACGTGCCGCTGGCCAGCTTGAAGTTCTCCACCAGCCGGCCGTCGAAGACGAGACCCGCCGAGGGATCTTCCGGATCGGCCAGCCGCGCCGCGTCGCCCAGGCGATAGAAGCCGTCCTCGTCGAAGGCCTGGGCTGTCGCCTCGGGCTGGTCCAGGTAGCCCGGCGAGACCTGCGGTCCCTTCACCCGGATCTCGAACTTACCGCCCTCGCCAGCGGGGACCAGCTTCACGGCCGTGCCCGGCGTCGGCAGCCCGACCATGCCCGAGCGGGCGTTCAGCCAGTGGATGTTGCAGGCCGTCGGCCCGGTCTCGGTCGCGCCATAGCCGGCCGCGAAGGTGATCCGTTCGCCCACGGTGCGCAGCGCCACGGCCTGGACGCGGTCCAGGATCGACTGGGCCATCGACGCGCCGCCATATTGCAGCACCCGCACCCGCTCGAAGAACCTGGCGGCCAGGGCTTCATCGCGCTCCAGCTCGCCGACCAGCATGCCCCAGCCGGCCGGGACCATGTTGTGATAGGTCGTGGCGACCTCGCGCAGGTTTCGGACCGTCTCGGAAAACTTGCCCGGCACGGGCTGGCCAGCGTCAATGTACAATGTCCCGCCCCGGTGCAGCACCATGTGCAGGATGGCGTTGGCGCCCAGGCTGTGGCTCCAGGGCGCGGAATTGACCAGCACCGGCGGATCGGGATCAGCGTAGCAGCCCTGGATCTGGCAGGCGTTGAGCGCGATGTTGTCGTGCGTGCAGACCACCGCCTTGGGCTTGCCGGTCGAGCCGGAGGTCAGCAGCAGCTTGGCGATGTCGTCCGGTTGGGCGACGAGATCGGTCGGGGCGCTCTTCAGCAGGTCGTCGAACGCGACATCGCCCGGGCGGGCGTTGCGGCTGACCACCACCGGCAGGCCGGCCAGGAACGGCGCGGCGAGCGCGTCGCCGAAAGCCTCGGCGTCGTCGGCATAGACGGCGGCGGGCTTCAGCCGCTCGACCGCGTGCTGCAGGCGGGTCAGGTCCGCGCCCTTCAGCCCGTATTGCGGCGAGACCGGCGCGACCGGCATGCCCAGGCCCATGGCGGCATAGGCGATCAGGGCGTGGTCGATGCCGTTGCGGGCCAGGATCAGCAGAGGCGTGCCGCGTGACAGGCCCAGTCCCGCGAGGCCTCCAGCCAGGGCGGCGACCTGCCGGGCTGCATCGGCATAGGTCACGGTCCGCCACCCCTCGCCGTCGCGCTCGGCCAGCCAGACCCGATCCGGCGCCTCGGCCGCCCAGCGCGCCAGCGGCGCGGTCGTGGTCCGCATGGTCGCGGCATAGGGCATGGGATTGCGCAGGATCAGCGTCTCGCCCTGCCGGTCGACCTCAAGCGCGCGGGGCGCATAGCGGGCGTCACGAAACGGAGCGTCGATGGAGGCGTTCATCGCCCGACTATCCCGCGTCGGATCACAGCGTTCAATCTGGTCTCGACTTTTTCGCGGGAGCCTGTCGAATCCGGGCTGGCTCGCGCGTCTCTCCCTCGAAGCGCCGCGAAGACCGCGGGCTCGCCTGGAGACGACATCGTGCAATACATGCTGCTGATCTACGAGGACGAGAGCCTCTATCAGGACGACAGCCCCGACCTGGAGGCGGTCATCGCCGCGCACCAGGCCTTGGCCGCCGAACTGGCCGAGCAGGGGATCCTTCGCGGCGGCGAGGGCCTGAAGACCGCCGACACCGCCACCACCGTGCGCAAGACGCCCGACGGTCACGCCCTGCACGACGGCCCCTATGCCGAGGCCCGAGAGCAGCTGGGCGGCTTCTACCAGATCGAGGTCCCCGACCTGGACGCGGCCCTGGCCATCGCCAAGCGCATCCCGTTGCTACGCGACGGGGCGATCGAGGTGCGGCCCGTGATGGAGATGGATTGAACGCGCTAGAGGAGACGGCGCGGGAGGCCGGCGGGCGCATTGTCGCCGCCCTGGCCGCGACCTTCCGCGACCTGGATCTGGCCGAAGAGGCCTACGCCGAGGCCTGTGCGCGGGCCGCCGCCGTCTGGCCGGCGGCCCCGCCCCTGGATCCAGCGGCTTGGCTCTACGCCGCCGCGCGGCGGCATGCGCTGGATATGATCCGTAGGCGGAATACTAGACGGAAACTGACTCCCGAGACTCCAGAACCGGAGCCCTCGGCCGAGGATATCCTGGCCTCCGACGCCCGCCTGATCCCCGACGAGCGGCTGCGGCTGATCTTCGTCTGCTGCCACCCTGCCGTCGCGCCCGAGGCCCGCGCGGCCCTGACCCTGCGGCTGGTCTGCGGCCTGTCGGTGCAAGAGATCGCCCGCGCTTTCCTGGTCGCCGAACCGGCCATGTTCCAGCGCCTGACCCGCGCCAAGAAGAAGATCGCGGAGGCCGGGGTGTCGTTCGAGGTCCCAGGTCCCGAGGCCTGGCCCGAGCGGCTGTCGGCGGTGCTGTCGACCCTGGAGGTCGCCTATGCCCGCGCTCACGAGGACGCCGCCGGAGCCGGGCCGCACGCCGGCTATGGCCGCGAGATGCTGGAGCTGACCAGCGTTCTGGCTGACCTGCTACCGCAGGAGCCGGAGTGCCTAGCCTTCGCCGCCCTGGTCCGGTTCGCCGAGGCCCGCCGCCCCGCCAGGCTAGACGCCGAGGGGGTAATGATCCCGCTGACGGAGCAGGATCCGGTGTTATGGAACAAGCCGCTGATCCGCGAGGGCGAAGCCTTACTGAGAGCGGCTGCACGACTGAACCGCTCCGGGCCGCGTCAGCTGCGCGCCGCGCTGCATGGCGTGTGGTGCGTCCGCCGCTCGCTGGCCGAACCGCCGCCCTGGTCGGCGGCCTTGGCGCTGTACGACCTGCTGCTGGCCTGGCGCGAGGATCCGTTCGTGCGGATCAACCGCGCCGTGGCGCTGGCGGAGATCGCCGGGCCTGCGGCGGCCCTGGCCGAGATCGACACGCTGGACACCGCCCGGCTGGCCGATTTCCAGCCGTTTCACGCCGTGCGCGCCGACCTTCTGGCGCGACTGGGCCGGCGGGAAGAGGCGCTTTTGGCCTACGATCGCGCCCTGGATCTGGCGCCCGGACCGGCCGAGCGCCTTTTGTTGATCCGTAGACGGAGTAAAATCTAGCCCGCCAGGGTTTCCAGGAAGCGCACGGGCTCGCCACGGCCCTCGGCGACGATCTCGTCGTCGCGCATGACGACGATGCCGCGCACGATGGTCGCCACCGGCCAAGCCTTGGCCTCGAAGCCGTCGAACGGGGTCCAGCCGGCCCGGTTGGCCATCTGCTCGTGAGTGATGACCTTGCGGGCCTTCATATCGACGATGGTGAAGTCGGCGTCGAAGCCCTCGGCCAAGCGGCCCTTATCGGCCAGGCCGAACACGCGGTTGACGCCATGGCTGGTCAGGTCGACGAAGCGCTCCAGGCTGAGCTTGCCGTCCACCACGTGGGTCAGCATGACCGGCACCAGGGTCTGGACGCCGGGCATGCCCGAGGGCGAGGCCGGATAGGGCCGGGCCTTTTCCTCGCGGGTGTGGGGGGCGTGGTCGCTGCCCAGCACGTCGGCGATGCCGGCCTCGATGCCCCGCCAGACGCCGGCCACGTGGTCGGCGGTGCGGATCGGCGGGTTCATCTGGGCAAAGCCCTTCAGCCGCTCATAGGCCTCGGGCGCCACCAGGGTCAGGTGCTGGGGCGTGACCTCGACCGAGGCGACGTCCTTGTTCTGGGCCAGGAAGTCGATCTCTTCCTTGGTCGTCACGTGCAGCACGTGGATGCGCTTGCCCAGGCTCTTGGCAATGCGGACCAGGCGGTGGGTCGACTGCAGGGCGGCCTGGGCGTCGCGCACCTCCGGGTGGCTGGTCCAGTCGCCGGGACGTGCCAGATGGCGGCGGTCGGCCAGGCGGTACTCGTCCTCGGAGTGGAAGGCCGCGCGGCGGTTGACGTGGCGCAGCACGTTCTCGACGCCCTCGTCGTCCTGCACCAGCAGGGTGCCAGTCGAGGCGCCCATAAATACCTTGATACCGCAGCAGCCCGGCAGGCGCTCCAGCTCGCCCAGGAACTTGGCGTTCTCGTGGGTGCCGCCGACATAGAAGGCGTGGTCGGTGTGCATGCGGTTCTTGGCGCGCGAGAGCTTGTCGGCCAGGGCGTCCGGATCGGTCGTCGTCGGCTCGGTATTGGGCATTTCGAAGACGGCGACCACGCCGCCCAAGGCCGCGCCGCGCGAACCGCTTTCCAGATCCTCTTTCCACTCCAGGCCCGGCTCGCGGAAGTGCACCTGGCTGTCGATCACGCCCGGCAGGACCGTCAGGCCCGCAGCGTCGAAGATCTCGCCGGCGCTGGCCTGGCTCAGGTCGCCGATCGCGACGATCTTGCCGTTGCGCACGCCGATGTCGGCAAGACCGCGACCCGCATGGTTCACCACCTCGCCGCCACACACGATCAGGTCGAAGGTCTGGGCCATGGGGCGGCTCCTGCGAATGGATTTCAGCGGGTCTAGGAGCCCTGTTCCCACCCCGCAACCATTATCCGCTCATCCCCGCGCAAGCGGGGACCCATGCGGAGTTTGAGGGATCAGCCCAGCTTAAGCATCTCGCTCAGCTTGGGTCCCCGCTTGCGCGGGGATGAGTGGTTGAGGGGCTTCATGTTCTTCGGCGATCGCTTCCTCGACGGCCTCTTCCTGAGCGGAGGGTTCCTCAGCAACGATCAGGTGCTCCGGCGCGATGTCCTCGGCCGGCGGAGCCTGTTCGACGCCGGCGTGTTCCTCCGCGGTCGCCGCCTCGACCACCGCGGCCCGGGCCGGGGTGGCCACCAGGGGCGGGCGGGGCAGCCGTTTGAGGCTGTGCAGCCACGCGCCGAGGGCCGGCCACGGAAGGCAAGGCCGGCGGCGAAGGCAGCACCATTTCGCGCACGAAGTCCACCTGCATGCGCGGCGGCGGCGGTGGCAGTGCAGCGTCCTGCAGCCAGCCGGCATGCAGGCGCTGCACTTCATGCGCAGCCAGCAGATGCAGCCCCAGCACGACCAGCACCAGCAGGCCAGGCGGCCGCGGCGCCTTCATGCGCAACTCAGGCGCCGAGCCCCCGCAGGGGGGGCGGTGAGAACCGCTCGGGCCACCCCCCGG
>CAZRPD010000025.1:0-34355 GCA_964601775.1 uncultured Caulobacter sp.
GTCTAAGTAGCGTGCCGGAATGGCAGGGGCCTCCGCGAGTATCGCCGTCAAAAGGTCGCTGCCATCATCGATGCCTCCCAACGCAGATAGCTGATTGGCGGCTGCGTTGGCGATTCCGCGAGCAATGAGCGTCATCAAGTCTTTGCGGGCATGGCCGCCAGCCAGGATCCATCTCATCGCGGCCTCGACATCAAGCGAGGACTTGAGAACAATTTGAGATCGGGCGTCCCGCCGAAGGTCCTTTAAGAGCCGGAAGGGCGGACGTATGAGTCGCTGCAGGAGAGAAGCCAGAAGGCTGAGGGCGTCTTCCGTGGGGAGCTGGTCGGCTCGCGCCAACGCTCGGGCCGCAGCGTCACGCTTCGCAGCTTCGGCGACAGTTGGCCCTGGGGCGAGCCCGGCCCAAACGTCCAAAGCGGCGAGCAGGGTATTTGGACCCTGATCACGACGACGCGAGAGATCGTCGAGGGTGGCTAGACGAAGCAATGCGTCGGGTTGATCGGGCAGCAGAGGTTTTAGCGAGGCGTAGCTCGTCCAATCGTCAGCATCCGCTTGGCCATTTAGGACTTGCCGGACAGCGCGAAGGACGTGTTCGCCGCGCGCCCCTACGGGCTTCGCGCGGTCTCCCTGCCCAACAATCAGTTGTTGGGGCGCTCGGAAGCGGCTCAAGGCAGCGGTTGGCGTAAATAGCACTTGGAAAGGGATGCTGCTGATTTGGCGCGGCTGAAGCGCATAGGTGCAGGCGCTAAAGACCTTACGCCGCGCTGGCCAAAGGAAATCCACCAGGCGAAGGGTGAGCCGTTCCGCGCCTTCAAGGAGTGGTGGCTCGATTGGCCAAATCACGCTGGGCAACGGCTCCAGGAACAAGCGCCGCACAAAGTCATCAAGCTGAAGGTCGAGACTATTTGGAAGCGGACGCGCGCTGGGCGCGCGCCCCCAATTGACGGTCAGAGCCTCGATCGCTGGCTTAAGCGTGTTGCGATCGATCGGTGTCAGCGCCTCCTCGAGAGCTGTGACGTCCACGCCCACTTGCCAGTCATCCATGGGCACCAAGGCCGTGCGCGTCACGACGCAACCCCGGCGCGCGGCCTGCGCATCCGGCCAAGTGCGAGCGAACGCATACCAAGTGCCGCTCGGAAGGGGATACATAGTTAGGTAGCTGGGCGGATCGTCACCCAATAGATTGCCTGAGAGGTCGCTGAGACGGGTGATTTCGTCTTGGTCAAGTGCGCTGACGCGAACGGAGGTCGCCAGCAGCTCGTGCCCCCGGACATAGCCGTGAATCATTTGCTCTACGCGAGGCTGCCTCAACACTACCACTCTCAATCAAGGCCCAGCGCCCAGGTTATAGGCAGCGCCAGATCACTTGAACGTTCCGGAGCTTCATTGCCCTCGGTGACTACATAGCCGAGGTCCTGTGGAGGGATATCGCCGTCGCGAAGCTTGCGCTTGAAATCAGGGTCGTTGAGGTCGTCGCCATAGAGGCTAGTTGCAAAAACCCGATAGGTGGCAGCCCTACCGCCGTTCAGTAGAAAGTCATGCAGCAGCCGATGTTCGCGTTTCAGAAAACCGAGCGGCGTCTGATCAGGCTCGTCAGCGAGGATGCTGTCCCAAGCGGTGATCATAATGGCGATCCGCGGAAGCGGGGTCGTGGGGGCCCACCTGCTCACCTTGCGATGCGCGGCGATCAGCATCTGGATCCAGTCGACTGCAACCACCTGCGTAGGGGAAGCGCTAGTCGACAGGTTTTGCGCCTCGCGGAAATTGGCTTTCGGCCCTCGAAGGGCTTGCACCTGAAACCAATCTGGAAGCTGGATCGCACCGTGAGCTGGGATGAATACCAAGTATGCGGTGTCCGGCGTGAGCATATCCACCCAACCTGATGGCCACCGGCGCTCTTCGTAGAGCTTGTCCCAATCTTCGCCGGGCCGATCTGGCGCGACGAGCACGACGGGCTGTTCGTCTAGCAGCAATGGCAGGTTCGGCCTTTCCTGAACCTCGCCGAGCGTGCGTTGAGCGTACTCGCCGCGCAATTGCTCGCCGGCCCCCGTGTTCAGGTACTCGACGTCTTCCGGCGTGCCGTTTGGTTTGAGCCGGCGATGTTTTCCGTCGCGCAGGGCGAGCCATAGCCGGAACAGATAATTGCTCTTCCCGACATTTGGAGATCCGACAAAGAGGACGGTCTTCTGGGTCACGGCAGACCGCCGCCGGCCATCACCGGTGCCCAACCGAAGAGCCGCCCCGCCCGCGGCAACGCTGGCGTCGCAGCTGTGACCCCGGCGGGCGCGCCCAAGCAGAACCTTAGCACATCAGAGACGCCAATTCCGGACGGCGTGTTTGCGTCGCTCGCAAACGTACAAATGACGAACGTGGAGGCTGTAAAGCCGCGACTCTCGGCGTGGCTCCGCAACTGCCCCAGGACCGCAGGCTCGTCCTCGCCAATGATATCGCGGCGCGTGGCCACCAGCGCCAATGGCGGTCGGCTCGACCCAAGATGATCCGCCAAACGGTCGATCAGCAGCTTTTGATCCTCCTGCACGGCCCAGCGGTCCCCCCCGACCAGCTGCTGACCATCGATCACCAACAACAATGCGTCGGAGCGGTGGGCAAATCCAAGCCTGTCCCCGTGGCGGGCCTGCAGGATGAGATCGCGGGTCCATTCTCCGGGCAAGTCCGACATTAGGAGGCGCGATTTTCGATCCGACTGGTCGTGCGCCACGTCAAGGTGAAGAAAACCGCCACCCCGCGCGGACCCGATTAGCGTCCGGGCCGTCATAGCCGCTGGGGCGTGGCCCTTCACCCAGACGCGCGTGTGCCGGCATCGGGTCTCAAAGCCGGGCAACGTCAGGCTACCAGCGAATGTGAGGCCTTCGTCTTCCAGCTCACCCGCAGCAAGCAACATGTAAAAGGTAATCAGCAGGCTGGTCTTTCCCGCCAGCGCATCGCCGAACACAGCAATAACCCGGCCATAGGTATCTTCGCCAAGGATTGCGTTCAAATCTTCCTCGCCGAGCTCCTGGCCAACGTGAAATCCGAGATCGTCCGGCGGCGGATGTGCTTTAGCCAGCGGAGTGGGTTGCGCAGTTGGCCGCTCTTCCGCCTCTGTGTCCTCAACGAACTTCTCTTCGTCTTCGGACCAAGCCGCGAACTCACATGGAGATGAGGAACCAGTACGCGCGCAGACCTGTGTGTCGACAAACGTGCAGCCATCATGACTGCATGAAACAACGGTCCCGCCCTCCCCGCTCATCCGAGGATTCCGAGCAGGCTGAACTCGCCGTAGGCCTGCTGCGCTGCGTCGCCCACTAAGAGCCCCGCGCGCATCGACGACGATGACGGCTCCCCGCTGTCAGCCCTGTCGGCAACAAGGACCAGCAACGGGAAGAGTGAGGGTGAGCCGCGCACGATCGCTCGCTTGCCAGCTGGCAGAAGTTGACCCGCAGTGTCCGCCGGGAGGGTCTCTATTTCGAAAGCAGCATCGGTCGCACAGGCGCGCGCTGCCAACGCGCCGATGCCGATCGTCCCAGGCCAGCGCGTGATGTTAGCAAGGTCGAAGCCCGCGGTGATGGCGGCGGTACCAGGCGACATCAACTTGAAGCGCTCGCCCTTCCGGGACACGCCGCCGAACACCCACCACAGCGCCTGCAGCTCTTCGCGGTCGAGCTCTACATCGCTGGAGACCGTCTGCAACGCCTCGACCATCGCATCCCGGATCCCGGCCACGTCTGTCTTAGTCTTCAGCGCGGCCAACGCAGCTTGCGGATTGCTTCGGCGAACACGCCGACTTTCATCCATCCGGTCCAGCAAGTTTGCGGCCATAGCGTAGAGGCCATTCAGCCGCTGATTGAGGAAGTCTCCAGCGGTCAGCTCGCGAAAACGGAGCGCTGAAACAATGGCTTCCGCCATGACAACCTCGCGCTCAAGCCGGCGCCAGGCCGCCGCCTTGTTGAGGCGTCGGTTCAAATATTCGGAAAGCGCGACGAGGGCGCAAAGCCGTGGGTCTAGTGTCGGACCTTCGGTCTCGACCGCAAAGCTAGGTTGGGCATCCACGATCGCTGCGCAAACGAGGGCACCCGCGGGATTCGACGTTTGGACTAGAGGCTGCAACAGCTCTAAGCCGTACGCTACCGCCTGCAAGAGTTCAGGGAACTGGGCCTTATTCCAAGCTGTAATCAGCGCCTCGCCAGCCACTTTGCGCGCAGTCAGCTTCTGATCATCCGTCTTCAGCGCGGTCGTGCTGTACCATTCACCGATCTGTTGAAACATCAGGAGGTCGCCTTGAAGGGATTGGGGCTGCGTTGATCTTCGGGGACGTTCGGTAAGGTCCGTTCCCATAGCGCGGAGAGGAGAGTCGGATCGTCACCTGCGTCGCTGAACGCTTCCTGTTCCATGAACGACGGCACTCGATGCCGCGCGCGTTCGGTCAGGAGTCCGAGGGCGATAAGAGCGTCAACCCGCTGCTCACGGGTCAAGTACCGCCAGAAGAGGAAACGCAGCTTTGCGAAGTTCTCGGCGTCAGCGACTTGATCAGGCACCGCGTCTGTCTCCGGCATTCGCAGCTCGGGCGCATCTTCGGACGAAGCAGCCTCCCCGGAGGGCACGACTACGGCGGAAAGCCTGACCTCTGTTTCAGTGGGTGTACTGGCAACCCTTGGAGCGCTCGGCAAGTCGGGCTCACATGATAGGACCAAGTGGCGGCTTTCGCCAGTAACCAACCGATCTCGGTCCGGTCCGAACCGTGTTTCGGATGGCTTCCAAGCGCGCGGATAGACGGTCACTTGCAATCGTGAACGCCCGCCTTCAGGCGCGAGCCAATCGAATTCGATCCAGTTATACGAGTACCAGTATCCAGGTCCCGCATTGGGTGGCGTCAACGCGCCTGCCGCGAGGCGGATCTGTTCATAGCTGTTGTCATGCTCGACCTTCCTCAGCGTCGGGTGATGTTCGTGACCTGTCAGAACCATCCGGGCGCGGGAGTTCAAATAGGTTTCCGCCCGATCGCTATCCTTCAGCCAGTCGAGCGGGTGGTGCATCATCACGACGTCCTCGAATCCACGCTCACGACTCACTTGGTATTGGTTTGCGCCCAGTAGGAGTTTGCCCTTCTCGTCCTTGCGATCTGAGATCATTACCGTCGAGAAGCCGATCAGCCGAATCCCCGCCCCTCCGGCCATATCGTAGTGAGTGACACTCATCGGGTTGGAGTCGCTGGTAAAGTCGGTCCCATAGGCATGAGCGAAGCCGCGATAATCGACAAACTTGTCGGCGATGGGGTTGTTGGGTTGGCCGCTCAAGGAGCTCAGGTAAGCATACGCATCGTCCACACTGGCCTTGCGGAGAATGTTATGCGTCTGCAGTCCGGGCTGGCTCATGCGGGCCAAATTTACGTCATGATTGCCTGGGACCGACCGTAACGCACGCGGCGGGCAACCAGCCAACTGCAGCGCCTCGTCGATCCAAGCACTTGCGGTCTTGAACTCGCCTTCCAGGCCGGCCTGAGCGATGTCGCCGGTCAACAATATCGCATCCGCGGGTCCCTTGATGACACCGCTCGCCAGCATTCGTTCAATGTCGGCTAGGGCTTCCGCGCGAACGTCAGGAAATGCGTCCCAGCCGCCGTCGCCCCGCTCCTGTCCAAAATGGATGTCGGAGAAATGTAGGAAGCGCTTCGTCATGCGTGTTTGGGTCGCTCTTGGTGCAGGGCGCTGCGGCTCAGACGCATAGAGGAACGACTCAGCCACCTCGCCAATAGCTAAGCTTTACCGAAACTGCTCGCGCAAGTCGTAATACGTGCGCGTGCAGTCCAATAGCGACGACGGACCTGCTCCCGCAACGATTGCTGTGTCGAGAGGAACGGCTGCAATCGCTTTCCAAAGTTGGAACGGTGAACGTCGCCAATAGGTCATGACTTCGTCCTGCCGCTGCCTCTACCCTCAGTGCGGACTAGCAGACCTTCAGAACTTCGCCTTGGAGTCAGCTTCCCCACCTCCGTTCCGTGGATTGGTTCCGGACCGCAGATGTAGCCTAGCCCAGTGCCGAACCGGGCGGCCTGATGATGGCCGCGGCCAGGCTTTGCAGGAAGGCCAAGTCGTCTCGCGGGTATTGGGCTTGCCCGGCCATCTCTACCGATTTGCTCCAAGGTGCACGCTTTTGCAGTCCGGCCGCATAGAACGCCAAGAGGCTCCAGTCGATCAGGTTGCCTCGGAACCGCAGATCATCCCAAGCTGGCGTTGCGCGCATCGCGTCCAGCCGCGCATGGTAGTTGCGTTCGAGCGCGCCCAGCGCCGCGAGACTTTCAAGCCTGGCGGACGCACGCTCAGCGCGGGCGTCGACGGATGGATCGACCCTGAGCTTCAGGCCGCTGACGCCCTGAGCGACCCGAAACTCGTCCGTGGTCGAGACGAACGCCCAGGTGGACCTTCGCCGCCCGGCCTGCTGGTCGCCGTCGAAGAAGGGGTTGAATACCTGTCTGGCCGACCCCGTCAGGATCGCCGCCGGCAGGGTACGTTGCGCCAACAGGCGGGCTTGCGAGCCCAGCTCGGGCCACGGCACGACGATCGTCCCCTCTGAGAAACCATCCTGCCAGTCGACATTGGCGCGATAGCGAATGCCAGCAGGCGTGAACCGAACCGTGACCAGCCGCAATAGCGCGCCGATTGTACCCCATTGGGCGAATTGCATCGGCGTCTTGGGGCGGGTGGCCTCGTCGATGACGAGCTGATGACAGAGTTTGAGGCCCAAATCCAGTTGGTCTGTCGCAAAGGCTAGTTCTATGGCGCGCACCAGCGCGAACGGCGCATCGGACGGTACGAGACGGACATAAGCGTCGGGATCGAAGTAGCCGTTGGCCCGGGCGATCGCCGAGCCCAGAGTCGGCATAGCCTTGGCCAGCGCACGCTCGAACCCAATGACGCGGTCCACCGCGCCTCGGGGCCAGCGATCGGCACCATCGAGCGCCATCAGCTGATCTCCGAAATGAGATTCGCAATAGTCTGGGGCCGGCGGAAATCGGGATTGGTGAGCGCGTCGCTGTGGCCCAGGCGTGTCCAGGTCGCCGGCATAAGGTCGGGTCCTACCTTGAGCACCCACTGGATCTGGCGGACGGGCACAACCAGCTTGGCCGCGATCTCGCCCTCGACATGGTAGGCGTAGAAGTCAGCGAAGAGATTCAGGTCGCGGACCTCGTCGGCTACGCCCAGGGTGTCCGCAGCGATCTGGGGCGCGGTCACCACCCAGCAGCGATAGATGTAGCCTGTGGTCGTGCCAAACTGGGTGGCGAACTCCAGGGCCGTTCGGTGGGCAGGATAGGTAGTCGTCGGGGTGCTATAGCCCGCATACTCCCGGCAGCCGGCGCTCAGCGAGATGTAGGGCGTGTCCCGTTCGACGGCGTAGTAGTCGTTCACGTGGTCGTCGAGCGCGCCCAGGCTCAGCGCCTTCTGAGCCTCGATATTGGCTTGCACCATCGGCAGATCTTCGTTGTGGCGCATCCAGTTGCTGCGGATCCCCGTCTCGGTCATCACCTGAACGGCCTCGACATCAGCAAACTCTGTTCCGGCCGCGATTCCCTTCAAGCACCAATTGATCTGCATTCCAACGCTGCTCCGGTCCGACAACTCAAGGCAAAGCTTCTAGTGCGTCCTACCGCTATGAGCACAGCCTGGCCACGTCGCTGCCGCGCCTAACCGTCCTTGCGCCACTCGAATTCAGACTTGAGGATGCGGTGGACCGAGACGTCATACTCTGCCCCGACCATACCCTGGACCAGCGCTTCCAAGTCCTTCAGCCCGCCCTTCTTGCGCTGGACGTAGAAGAAGTTGGCCTCGCGCTTGTAGTCGGCGTCCTGGCCGCGCAGGGACTCGCGCACTTCGCGGCCTCTCTGTTCATAGTCGTCGCCGCCGCGGATGTGGACCGAGTAGTAGGGCAAGGCGTCCTCCGATCGCCAGTTGAGCGATCAAACTGGGGAGCCTGCTATCTCAGGTCAAGCTTGAGCGGTCCGAGCGCAGGGGGCTCATCCACGTGGCGCCTACGGCCAAACGGCAGCGAAAATAATGAAATACGCAATTTCTATGACGTGGAAATACATGCGCAGGAGTCAAAATGTGGACCCTGGAACACATTGGTGAGCGTGAGAATTCAGCAGCAAAATTTTAAGCGTAACTACTGTGGCCGATTTAGAAGAATTGGCAACTGCTGCCTTGCCTGGACTCAAAATTTCGATCTGACTTAGCCCGCGCTCTGTGTGAGCGAACCTGCGCGCACCTGTGTTCGCGGGCGTGGCGAAGCATTGCCTATCCATTAGGCCGCTTCGGGCTGAAGGAGAAAAATATGAGATCGAGCTAGTCAGAAGCCCGCCATTCGGCGGAGCAGTTGGATCCGAGGGGATTGCAGTCCCCTCGGAAGCCGGTCCCGGAGCGAATCCAGAACGCTTTGTCTAGCGAACTGAACTCTCTCCTCAGAGCGTGACGAAGTCAACGGCCCCTGCTGCGCCGACCGATGAAGCACGCCCGTGCTCCGCCTTTTCGACAATCGGAGAGGTTCTATGAACAAGCCCATCACCAACTGGCCAAACGGCCAGGATCCGAAGTTTTCCAGCATCGACGAGTTGCGTTCCCCACCGCCCAGCTTGCTCGACACGATACTCGCGCCCCTGACCAAGCCTGGGAAGGAGCCTGAAGGCCGCGCGATCATGCCCTCGGCGATAGTCGTCATGACCCCTGACGGCAGCCCCATCCGCTCGGTCATTACTGGCCGCCGACCGATGGTCACGGGCTTCTACACCAGCCGCAAAGCCGGTCGAGCTTTGCCCTATGAGGGCATGAACGAGCAGGCGCTATTGAAGCGGTCCGAAGTCGAGACGTCCGTCGTCAACTATCGCTCTCAGCCCTTTCGCTTCGAACTCGTCATTGAGGGCACAAAGCGGATCTACATTGCCGACTGCGTCCGGTTGCTCAGTGACGGAAGCATCGAGGTACTCGAAGTCAAAGGGCGGCTGAAGCAGCTTCCGCCTCCCGAATACGTGGAGAAGCTCAGCCTCGTCCGTGAGATCTGCGACCGGCTTGGCTGGCAATTTCGGATTCTCGGTCACCGCCAGCTTTTCGAGCCCGAGGTCGTCTACGCGAACATTGACCTGATTCAACGTCGTCGCACGGTTCCGTTCGATCAAATACAAGCCTATCGCGCCCTCGAAATGATCGAGCGGGCAGGTGGTGAGGTCCCGTTGGGGCAGCTAGCCGATGCAGTCGCCTCTAGGCCGCAGGGCATGGCGATTGCTCAGGCCATGATGGTCCGTCGGTTGGTTTCAATAGACCTGACGCGTCCGCTGAACGCGGACAGCAACGTCATCGCAGTTCCCCGTACTCGGGCCATCGGGAGCGCTTTCCTATGAGCATCTCGATTCGATTCAACGTAGGCGAACTTTGGATATTCTGCGGCCAACGGCTGCGGTTCGAGCGCCATCTTGGCAACGACCTCCTGTACTTCCTCGATGAAGCCAGGCTCGGACCGTTCCAGGTCGAGGATGAGGATGGTGAGCTATGCGCGCCAAGTGTTGAGTGGGCGCTTGAGGCTTTCGCAGCCGGCGACTTGAAAAGGGCAAATGATCCCCATGGTCCGCCCGTTCGCACGACGGCGATCTTTCAAGACATCGGCCCGAGCGAAGCGGCAGAAATGGACTCGATGGCACCAATGCGGGCCTTCGTGGTCCGGGGCCTCGACGCCATGCCGCTCCCGCCGAGGAGCGACAGATCCTACCGGATCGCGGTCGCTAAGCTCTGGGCTGCAAATCCTCAGGAAGCCGCCAGGTTTCCCCGTAAGCCTTGCCCTCGCGCCGTGCGAAATTGGATGGATGAGCGGGGACTCCCTGGCGACCGTCCTCTGTCGCAAATGGTGTCGATGTCTGGGCGCGGTCCGAGGGCGCGCCGTCTCTGCCCGCTAGTGAGGGCAGAGCTAAGCAGAGCCGCGCTCTGGTATTGGTCGGCCCTCAGGTGGTCGATAACCGACGCCTACGCGCGTCTCGCCGAGAACATAGAGAAGATCAATCTCGAGCGGGCGACGAGGCCTGGGCTACCGCCGCTCATTGTCCCATCGCTTGAGACTATGCGGAGAGAGGTCCGGCGGACGGAGTGCTTTGAAACCGTCCGCGAGAAGCGCGGGCTAAAAGCAGCGAACTCGCAATTCAAAGCGTGCGGACAAGGGTTGAGGGCGACGCGCATCCTTCAGCTCGGGGCCATGGACCACACCACATTAGATGGTGTGGCAGTGATCGACGGCACCGAAATGCTACCTCTCGGTCGCCCGCACCTAACTGCGCTGATGGATGTTTATAGTGACTGCGTAGTAGGCGCTCTCATCAGCTTCGAGCCGCCGTCGATCTACTCAGTTATGGAGTGCATCAAGCGCGCCAATCGGCCGAAAATGCACCTGCCGCGCTCGGCCGATCAGTTTCCCGATCTTCGCTGCATATTCGGCCGTTTCGACGAGATCGTTGTCGACAACGGCAAGGAATTTGCCGGCGTTGCAACGCAGGACGCGCTGACCGACGTCGGAATTTCTCTACGCTTGGCTCCTGTGGGCTCTCCAACGTTCAAGGCGGTCGTCGAGCGCCTATTCGGTACGCTCAATTCGCTCCAAAACACAAAGCTCCCTGGGGGTGTGCTGAAGCCCGAGTTGCTGCGTGAATTCGGCTATGATCCGGCGAAAGACGCTGTTCTGACGCTCACCGAGTTAGAAGAGATACTCTGGGAGACGCTGACCCTTTACCATATCACACCGCGCCGAGGTGAGGGCTCACCTCCGGCCCAGCTCTGGGCAAGCCAAGCGGCGGACGGCATTGATACAATCGGTGACGACGCTGCACTCGAGCGAATGCTTGGAAAGGTGGAAGTCCGCACGGTCACCCGGTCGGGGGTCGAGCTCCACGGCCTCACCTTCCACGACGTGGCCAAAGTTTCTTCGTTACTCGAGGACCTCATCAGGTATGAGCCGGTACGGCCGCGCCGAAGGGGGTCAGCTACGGCCCGTGTGAAGGTCAAATACAATCCGGCATGTCTGTCTGAAATTCACGTCTGGAACACGCATACGCGCTCCTACGTCACTCTACCGTGCATAGATGAGACCTACGGCAGGTTGGTCTCCCTGTGGCAGCATCAAGAACTTCAGCGATGGGCTACCCGGAAGGGCGAGCAGTATAGCACCCAAGCCGACCGGTTGAGGGTGAGAGCTAACCTAATCAGAATTCTCGAGGAAATGGCGCCAACGCTGAGAGGGCGCGAGTTGCGGGCGTTCGCACGACTGCAGAACTCTCCCAAGGTCCAATCGCGCGCGAGTGGAGAGGTGGCTCTCGCCTATGCTCATGCTAGGCACGACGGCCTTGGTCCCATCATCGAGCACGAACCGCTCGCGTCCGCGCGTAGCGACGGCGGCCAAAAGCCTTCTCGGCGCCCCCCTGGCAAGAAGCGCCCGCAAGCGAAGGCTCGGCGCGCCAAGAAAATTGAAGATCATGCTCATCTGAAGCCTGAAACCGGCAGGCTTGCAGATTTTTCGGTCGACCTTTCGTCCTGGAAGGAGATCGAGCTATGAACGGCGTGGAGCTAGCCTCGAAAATCGCGATTTTCCAGCAAATCTACGTTCCTTATCCCCCTCACATCGAATTTCACGAACGATGCAGCTACCTGCTTGAATTAGGGCGGGCGACGCGAGGACGGCCGCAAAAAGGCATGCGGGCCTTGGCGCCATCCGGGTCCGGAAAGTCATCCGCTGCGGAGGCCTTTGTTCGAAAAGTCCACGGCCGGTCACCGCGCACGTCCGAGCATGTTCCCATTGTGATGGTCGCTATGGAGCGAGCCGCGACGCCAAAGAGATTGATGACATCGATCTTAGAGTATTTTGGCGACCGCTATTCCGCCCATGGAACCGAACAGGCCCTGAAAAGCCGAGTGAAGGCCTGTTTCGAGCGCTTCGGGACGGAGCTTTTGATCGTCGATGAGATCCAACATCTCCACTACCGAAACTCAGAGCGAAGTGATGTTACAGACAGCCTGAAACGCCTTCTGGATGACGGCGTCGTGCCGATTGTGTTTCTCGGCACAGAGGATGCCAAAGAGCTGTTCACTAAGAATGTTCAACTTGGTGGACGCCTTATCAGCCCTAGCGACTTCAGGCCGCTCGACCTTCTAATCCCTGCAGACCGCGCACTTTTGGCCGGGTACGTTATCATGCTCGACCAAGCCATGGTGGAGCGAAGAGTATTACCGGAGACGAGCGGTCTCCAGGATCCATGGGTGTTAGTCCGGCTGAACGCCGTTGCCGGCGGCGTTATCGGTCGAGTTTCCCGACTTTTAGAAGTGGCGTTGGAGATTGCGCTTAGGAGGGGCAGCTCCAGGATCGAAAGATATGACTTGGCCACAGCTGTCGATCGATGGGCAATTCCCAACGGCCTGACAAACACGAATCCGTTCCTGAAGGAGGGGAACCTGTGAAGCCAGGGGCCCTCTCTTCGGCCGTCATCGCTGATGATGGGCCGTTGTTTCGTCTGGAGCCTTTCGAAAACGAGAGCTTTTTCGGCTTCACTGCTCGGCTGGCCAGTTGGAACCACTTCAATGGACGACGCCAATTTCTAATGGGCGTTGGCTTTGAGCACCTTCGACGCGAGGGCTTGGAGTTCGCGCTTGAGAACCCCAATCGCGCGGCGAAGCGCCTGAGACTGAATGGCGTCGAGCTAAGCCGCCTTACTTCCGGCGACGACCCTTTGGAAGCTCAGTACAGCGATACCCTTGATCTGACTTCGCGACGTTTCTCTCCTTCCGCTTTGAAGACTGCGCCGTATCACCGTGCGCAGTGGGCACAAGAGCTTCCATATTGTGCCGAGAGTTGGGAGATCCTGCTCGATACGTGCGCGGCCTGCGGAAAATCGCTGCGGTGGACGCGGGCGCTGAACGTGGAACTTTGCGAATACTGCGGGTTCGATCTAGGAGATGCAGTCGCACCTAATGTCCCGGTTGGCCAACGTAAAATGCTAGCCCTCTTGGGCGATCTCATTAGCAGGAATCCTGCCAACAGAGAGCGGGCGATGGCGAGCATGCCTCACATTCTCTCAGCTTGTTCCCCGTTCGACATCTTTGAGCTGGCAAAGTCATTTGCCCAAGCAAGAGATGTGCTGCGGGATCGGCGGCGAAAGCTCATTCGGTTCGATGCGCTCAAGCGTAGCAAGTCGCGTGCTGCCGACCTGGCAGCCGGAATGAAAATCATCGCCGGCTATCCGGCGTCGTTCGACGCCTTTCTGACAAGGCGGAATGGCGCGCTGCCGGAGTTCTTTCGCCTAGCCAGATTCCAAGGTGGAAGCCGAGCTATTCAGCTCTTTAAGAAGCTTTATGCCGACTGGCAGCCTTGCCCGCACGGCCCATCGAGGTTGCGGCTCCTGAGGCAGGAGGATGGTCGCCTCACCCTCCGCGAGGCCGCTCAAAGGATCCGGATCGAGAACCGAGATCTACGCAAGTTGATAGACCATGAGTTAGTCGGCGCACCAGAGGGGCGTGGTGTGCAGCGCCGGTGCCAATGGCTCGACCCGCTTGAGGTACAGGGAATAGCCCGACGCCTGGGCGACCGGTTGTCTCTCGAGGAATTCTCTCATCGATACAAGATCCCGGTTCGAGGCTCGGCCCAGCTCCTCCTACTGGCCTTACTCAAGCAGAACCAAGACCCGGTTGTCACCGCGCTTCATGGGAGTGTTCAGCTTTATCGTAGCTCAGCTGAGAGGTTTGCGGATCGGCTCCTCGCAGCGAGGCATGTTTCGACACTCGATATCCCGGTCCTTCCACTGGAAGATGTTTTTCATGGCGTTGGGGCTCAAGAAAAGCCGTGGGGCGCGGTGCTGAGCGCCGGCCTTGAACGGCGGATCCCTCTGTATTGCGATAATGAATTTTCGGATGAGCTCCAGATCCGCAAGCTGCAGATTTCGAGAGCTTTGGCGGACGAAATCCTAGCGGGGGAGCGTCCCGATCTCCGAGCCGTTCCGAATCCATATCGTGGAAGATGTTGTGACCCAATGACGAGGGTCGAGGTCGAGAGCTACTTGAACTGCTTTCCTCGTGATGTGTCGTGGCTACTAGCGGAGGGACACCTCGCGCGGGTGCTTTGGCCAGACGAAGTTGCGGAGCTAGGCGAAGCCATAATCAGTTCACGTGAGATAATCTGGCGGTGGCGGGTGTCCCCCGCTTTTCGCGAAGCGATGGAGAAGCGGCACGGCATCAAGCGAGTGCTAGGTCCGTTCTGGTCGCGGCCCGAGGTTGAAAGCTTCTTCAACGAGGAGCTGCCGGCGGGACGTCCGATCTAATGTGCACGGTGCATGCTACGACCGAACCTGTCGCAGTCGCCCGTAAATCTCCAAAGCATGGGGCCATGGATGAACATCACGCTTCCATTTTGGTTAGTGCGCCGCCTCGCAAAGCGGAACCCATGGCTGTTGTCTGCCACGGGAACGGTATCACGATCTCTGGTCGTGGATGTTCTGTTCTGGGAGATGACGATCGACGCCCGCTTGGAACTACCTCCTGAGCAGCGGGGTCGATTGATCCAGGAGCGAGACCGAGAGCGTCTCAAATGAGCGCACTAGGGAATGTCTTAGGTTGGACTTTCGCTCATAGGGCAGGCGTTAAGTTGTTTTCCTTAAGTTGTGAGAATTGCCTGCCTGATTGAAATCAATGGCTTAGCCGGTGGCCTCAGAGATGCACCGACAAGATGGCGCGCGTGCGTTCGGGCAGGCTGGCCAGGGCCAGGCTGGCGGCCCTCAGGGTCTCGCGGGCGTCCAGCAGGCGGATCGGATCCTGGCCGGGCGCATCATGCCGCTCCGGGTCGAAGGACACGTGGCGATCAGCCTGGCGGGCCTGACGTCGGCGGTGCCGGTCGATCCAGACGGTCGCGGCGACCCGGAAGACATAGGCCCGCGCATGCTCTTCGTCGGCGCGATCCAGTTGGTCGGCGGCGCGGACGAAGACCTCCTGCACCAGATCCTCGACCTCGGCCTCGTCGCCAGGACCCAGGCGTCGCCGGAAAAAGGCCGCCAGCGGGCCGGCCAGCGCCGCGGCCATCATTGTCCGGCGCGGCTGGTCGCGGTGGTTCCGGTCGTTCGCAAGCACGTCGCGCAGACCCTCCATCGCTCGCTCATGCTCCAAAGACGCGCGGGGCGCCAGCGCCGCTCCTTCCAAGAATACGCTGCGCGCGCGCAAACCCGTACCGTCTGCTCAAAGGCCCGCCAGCCGCTGCTACGGGCATAGCCGCTATACCAAATCCGTCATTGCCGCTTTTTGCGAATGATTATTAAGAGCACGTCGTCCGCCCACGGCGGATTTTGTCGGCGGCCGGCTCCGGATGGGGGGCAAGGGGCCGCGTCTCTGGATGCGAAAAACATGTCAGTCTTCCTGTCACGGCGTCTCGCGCTCTGCCTGATGGCCTCCACCGCGCTCGCCGCTCCAGCGGTCGGTCTTGCTGAAACCGACGCCGCCTCGGCCCCGGCCTCCGCAGAGGTCAACCAGGTCAGCGAGGCCATCGTCACGGCCACCGGCTCCGGGGTGAACCTGCGCGATGCGCCGGCCTCGGTCAGCGTCATCACCCGCGAGGAGATCGCCCGCCAGCCGGTGCAGAACATCGGCCAACTGCTGTCGCGTCTGCCGGGCGTCAGCGGCGGCCTCAGCGGCACGGGCGAGATGTCGAAGATCAAGCTGCGCGGCCTGCCCGACAATTACGCCCTGATCCTGGTGGATGGCCGCCGGCAGGGCTCGTCGCGCGACCTGGCCTATCGCCCCGACCTGGGCCGTCAGGACCTCTCCTGGATCGCCCCGGACATGATCGAGCGGATCGAGGTGGTGCGCGGGCCGATGTCGTCGCTGTATGGCTCCGACGCCATGGGCGGGGTCATCAACATCATCACCCGGCCGATCGCTCCGACCTGGCGCGGCTCGGCCAGCGCCAACTACACCCTGCCGCAGGACGGCGACCGCGGCGACGTCTACCAGTTTTCGGTCAACGCCACCGGGCCGCTGGCCGACACCCTGGGTCTGCGCCTGGGCGCGGCCTATTCGCGGCAGAACCCCGACAAGGTGGCGCTGGGCGGGCGCTACGAGGACATGGGCGCTTCGGGCGTGACCGACAAAAGCGTCAACGGCGCTCTCAGCTGGGCGCTCACCCCGGACCACACCTTCGAGCTGGATGGGACCTATGGCGTGCAGGAAACGGTCAACCAGCCGCCGCTGACCGCGACCGGCGCCGCGCGCGCGGCCTGGGGCGCCTCTGAGCTGGAACGAACGGCCGTGCGCCTCAGCCACAAGGGCGACTGGGGCTTCGGACGCTCGCGGATCGACGTCTACCGCAACGACTTCGCCTGGAAGATGACGCAGGGGCGCTCGGAAAACACCGAGACCATCGTCGACGCTATCCTGAACCTCGAAAAGACGCTGATCTGGAAGCACAAGCTGTCGATCGGCGGCCAGTACCGCCAGGAAGAGATCATCAACACCGACACCATCGGCACGGTGCCGGTCGACTTCAACGGCGGCGTGGTCGACGTCTCGGGCCGGCTGAAGGACGACACCGCCGCCCTCTTCGTCGAGGACCAGGTGACCTTGCGCGAAAACCTGCTGCTGACCCTGGGCGGCCGCGTCGACCGCACCGACAAGTACGGCTCGCACGTCACGCCGCGCGTCTACCTGGTCTGGCATCCGGGCGAGGACTGGACCCTGCGGGGCGGCGTCTCCAAGGGCTTCCGCGCCCCGACCCTGAAGGAAAGCTCGCCCGGCGCGGCCACCAATTCCGGCGGCAACGGCTGCAGCGGCCTGATCCCCATGGGCTACAGCAGCGGCGGCTGCTGGATGGCCGGCAACGCCGACCTCAAGCCCGAGGAAAGCACCAACTACGAAGTCGGCCTGGGCTATGACCGCAGCGACTGGAAGTTCGGGGTCGGGCGCTACCTTGAACCGACACAAGCTGTCAGTCGCCATTTAGGGTTGCTGACGCGCCTAGCCTCGCCGAACATCAGCATGTGGCATAGTCCCAACCAGGGAGCACTGACGACGTCGATCGGGCCATGTCAGTATCCCGTTCTATTGATTCCAGCGGGGACAGAATGGCCGAAGAAAACATGAGCCTGACGGAGCTGACGGCCACCGTGGTTGGCGCGTTTGTAGGGCATAACGCCGTAGCCGTGGCTGACTTGCCTGCGCTGATCAAGGCGACCTATGCCGCCCTATCCGGCGTGGGCAGCGACGGCGTGGCCGAAGCGACCGACGACGTTCAGAAGCCAACCGCCGGGCAGATCCGGAAGAGCATCACCCCTGACGGCCTGGTCAGCTTCCTCGACGGCAAGAGTTACAAGACACTGAAGCGCCACCTCGGAACGCACGGCCTTACCATTGAAGAGTACAAGGCACGGTTTGGCCTGCCCGCCGCCTACCCATCAGTTGCGCCGAACTACTCGGCCGCCCGGTCCGCCATGGCCAAAAGCCTGGGCCTTGGTCAGGGCGGGCGCGGTGCCAACGGCAAACCTGCGGTTCCAGCGCCCAAAACCCGCGCGAAGAAATCCACCTGACGTTCGCGGGCGTGGCGGATCGACAAGCCCTCCCCGCTGCACAATGTCGGCAGCCCTTGCGGCTGACTCCATTTTTACGTGCGCAGCACCCAAAGGCTACGCTATGAAAGAGCCAATGGGGTGGACATGACTAATAAAAACTTGAAAATTTCCCAGCTGAAACTGGATCTTGATAATCCGCGCATTAACAAGGCCGCCGATCAGCACGAGGCGATGCAGAAGATCATCGACGACGGCGATACCAAACTTGCGAACCTCGCTGAGAGCATCGTTGACGCCGGCCGGCTCAATCCGATGGAACGTCTCCTCGTCATGGCTGATGCCGACGGGAAGTTCATCGCGCTGGAAGGTAATCGGAGAACCTTGGCGCTGAAACTGCTCACCAAGCCCGCGCTGATGGGCGGCCTTAAGGTGACCAGCGCTTTCCGCAAGCGTATCGAGCGCCTGTCAGTTCGTTTCGATCGAGCGTCAGTCGAACCGATCTCCTCCTTTGTCGTTCCCGATCGGGCCGAGTCAGCGACTTGGATCGAGCAACGCCATAGTGGCGAGGACGAAGGCCGGGGAATCGTTCGGTGGTCCGCCGAGCAGGTCGCTCGCTTTATGGGTAATGACCCCGCGCTTCAGGCTCTAGAGTTTGTCCGGTCTAGCGAGGATCTCACCGGTGAAGAGAAAGAAATACTGTCGGGTAAGTTCCCAATTACTACCCTAGACCGCCTTCTCTCGACACCGTCAGTGAGGACCGCGATCGGCTTTGACGTGGCGGATGGCAAACTGGTGACGGGCCTGCCCAAGGCCGAAGCGATGAAACCGCTGAAGCGCATCGTCCTAGACCTTGCCAGCAAGAAAATGCGCGTAACTGCACTTAAATCAGTCAAGCAGCAGAACGATTATGTAGCGATCGTGCTGGCTAGCAACGGTCCCGACCTGAGCCAGGCATCGACTGAGCTGAAGGCCCTGGATAGCATCGGATCTGCTGATGCGACATCTCCTGCCGCACCGCCCAAACCTCTCCAGCCCCGCCTACAGAAAGTCACAGAGAGAACAGTTGTCGTTCCGCGAACTTGCAGGTTAAATATAAGCAATAACAACACAAACGATATATATGGCGAACTCCTTAGCTTAAAACTTAGAACTCACCCCAATGCCATCGCGGTGCTTCTGCGCGTGTTCATGGAAAACTCCACGGACCATTACCTAGAGGCACATGGCATTCCACTCAAATTTCTACCAAACCCCGGCGGACGTGAGCGCTACAAGTCGCTCGACGCAAAGGTCCGCGAGGCCGTGGACCACATGGTCGCGCACGGCGCAGAGAGCGGCAATTTCGACGGCGTTCGGCGTGCGCTCAGCAATACCAATCACCCGCTTTCGATTGACCTGCAGCACGCATATGTTCACAACCGCTACGTTACCCCTTCTGAGCGTGACTTAGTCGTCGCTTGGGATAACGCGCAAGCATACTTTGAGAAAATCTGGCCATGAGTGAGAACGAAAGCGCACCAGCGCCCAGGCGCTTGGTGAACTTCACACCACTCCGTTACCCAGGCGGCAAGGGCAAGTTAGCAAACTACGTTAAAGCCATCATGAAAGCCAATGCGCTCACTGATGGCGAGTATGTGGAACCTTATGCCGGGGGGGCCGCAATAGCGCTAGAGCTACTGTTTCACGACTATGTTTCGCGAGTACACATCAACGATTTAAGTCGCCCCGTGTATTCGTTTTGGCGCAGCGTCCTAGACCAACCAGAGGAGCTATGCCGCTTGGTGCATGACACCGCGCGCACAGTCGAAAGCTGGGACCAGCAGAAGCTTATTCTCAAGAACGACGCGGACCACGACACCCTGACCGTCGGTTTCGCCATGTTCTTCCTGAACAGGACGAACCGGTCCGGCATCCTCAACGCTGGCATCATCGGGGGGCGCGACCAAAAAGGCACCTGGAAAATAGATGCTCGTTACAATGCCTCGGAACTCACAACCCGCATCCAGGCTATCGCGGAACTCAAGTCGCAGATCAACCTTACTCAGATGGATGCCGTCGCATTCCTGAAGCAGGGCGTAAACGTTTGGCCAGAGAAGACACTTATCTATCTTGATCCGCCCTACTACGTCAAAGGTCGTGACCTGTACTATCACTTCTATAAGCACGATGATCACGTCGATATCAGTGAAGTGGTGAAGTCCGAAATCAGACGTCAGAAATGGCTTGTATCGTATGACGACGTTCCTGAGGTGCGATCTCTCTACGAAGGCTGCCAGAGAACGGTCTACGGTATCGGCTACAGCGCGCGCACTGCTCGAACCGGTGCCGAGGTGATGTTCTTCGCTGACGGCATGGCGATTCCGCCTTTAGTCGGCGCCATGTCTGCATTGGCAAATGCGGCGTAGCCAAGGGGTCAGGCTCCGGACGCTGGCACCTGGCCGGCGGACACCCGCGGGAACCGCACTCTCCGCCTGAAGCAGGCGACCAGATGGGCAACCCGAAATCGGCCCGCCGCTTCGTTTAAGAAGGACGAGCGCAACCGATTGCCGCCGTCAAGATTGACTTTGTGAGCGGAAGACCCTCCTAAGTTGCCATGGTCTAGCTACCTATCATTTCGGGGACATGCGGAAGGGGCGCCGCTTGGGAGGATATTTACTGGACGTGGAGGCGGGCGCCGAACTGCGCCAAGGCGACCTCATCCGACGAAGCGTAGGAGCGAGCCCATTCGGAGAATGGGGGTTTGTGCTGACCGCTGACTGCGACATCGCGCAAGGAAAGGCTGGCGACCACTTCACCTATCTTGAGGTCGTTCAGGCTGAGACATACCTAGAGCGGGCCTGGGCTCCCACTCAGCTTCGGCGCTTAATCGAGAAACAATCTAAGTATGCCTCCGAACAACTAAGCGGATTTATGAAGCGGTCAGGCCTTGATCTCTCGCTGACGCCTCAGCAGCTCGTAGATTGGGTCTCGGAATCTCACCCCGACAAAATTGTAGCGGCAACTAACCGAACTGGAAGGCCAGTCGATGCCCGTTGTCGATCCGTATTAGACGGACTCCATACCGTACTGGCCACTCTGTCAGGCGCGAGCTACATGCGTCGCTTTGTGGAGTTTCGATCAGCCATCGGCGATAGTCCTGACAAGATAAAAAAGAGTATTGCTGAAGCATTTCAGGGCGAGAAGGGATTTCCGGATTTTTTTCTCCTGCCTGAACTTCCGGGACAATCCGGATACGGCTTCGCCGTTATGCTCAGATCTATTCGTTCAGTAGAGTCTCGATATCTATACTCTACGGCTTTAGATGCACGAATAGATGGTGCCCCAGAAGCGTTTTGGAGGGCTGGCCGCCTAGACGATGGTGTTCGGTTCGCGATTACGCAAAAGTTGGCATTCCTGTTCTCGCGAATTGGAATGCCAGAGCACTATGAAAATGAATGCGATATGGCGGTAGAGCTGATGACGGGGGCCTTGATAGAAAATGGAAAATAATAGCCAAATTAAGGCATTGGTTATTGATAGGGATGCTGTTTCAGCTCTCGACGCTGCCCTCATCGAAGAGGAGTGGTTTAAGGACTTTGCCGTTCCCGCAAACTCCGATGGTTTGAGAAGAGTTTTACTCGACGATACGGTTTATATTCTTTCGAACCAGGCAAATACGGATAGCAACTTACTCGTTGTTAACGTTGGTCCCGGCGGGGTAATTTCAAAAAACGGACGCAATCGGACGCGGTTCGAAAGGATATTACGTGTCGCCTTACGTAGATTTGACAGAAACGTAAATTTGCCTATCGGCTGGCAAGTGTATCATGAAGGGGCGCGCCTTTCTGTTTACGCGGAGCCGCAAAGCCGTAGAGAGCCAACGCGAATATACTTCGATCAAGCAGCGGGGGAGCGAAAAGACCTTTATGCTTATGGGGTCACCGATGGCCCGGTCTCCCTGCTTGAGGTCAATCCGGATATTTCCGTACTTGAAGCGGCAGTTTCGAGGCTTGAAGAGGCTGTGTACGCTGATGAGCCCGACCTTCCCCAGGTTGGCAATTTCGGGATCCTACTCAGCGATCGCCTCGGCACCCAGTTGGGCGGCACGGCGACCTTGGAGCAGTGGCTAGAGAGCCGGCTCAATCGTCAGCAGATGAGCTTCGTCGAGAAGCCCCACGACGCGCCGGTTCGGCTGCGCGGTGCCGCAGGCACGGGCAAAACTCAGGCGATGGTCATAAAGTGCCTGAAAGATATGTATGACGACGCAGCTGGCGAAAATCTTAAAACGTTCGCCTTCCTCACACATAGCTCAGCTCTGGCCCATGAAGTGGTGCGAGGCATGCTCTATGCTCTCGACACATCGGAGCGCTGGAGGACGCTGGAGACGGCCGACGGGCGACCCAAGCTTTGGACCGGCACGCTCTACGAGCTTGCGCAAGGGCAGCTAGACTATGGACGTAAAGGCCTTCACCCGCTCTCCCTGGATGGCCGCGAGGGGCGCGAGTACCAGCGCATTCTGATACACGACGCGATAAAGCTCGTCAGCGCCGACCCGCGCATTATGTACGATCTCCTGTCCGAAGAGCAGGAGTTCGCCGGCAGGCTGCAATCAGAAACTCATAGACCGGTCCTTATTGAGGACCTCATGAACGAGTTTGCGTGCGTTCTCGATGCGGACAATATCAGAAAAGGGACGTCGGAAGCTAGCTCCTACGTAAACTCTTCCCGGGAGCGTTGGCAAATGCCTCTCGATACCGCCGCTCAAAGGCAAGCGATAATTGAAATCCATGATGCATATCGAACGTTGCTTAAGAGAGAGCAACTTCTAAGTATGGACCAGATGATCGCTGATTACGGACGCTATCTTTCGACACATGAATGGGAGCAGTTAAGGGATCGAGATGGATTCGATGTGATTTTTGTTGATGAGTATCACTATTTTAATCGCATTGAAGCAGTTACACTTCAAAGTCTTTTCAAATCTAGAGCGCAAGTGTCAGGGCGCTGGCCGCTATTCATGGCTTACGACCTTAAGCAAAGCACTAGTGATGCTGCGCTTGGCGGAGGCTTTGAGCGTTTTCGAAATCCCGGCGTCGGGAAATCTGACGAAGTCGAGCTTGCGGAAAACTACCGCTCCACGCCGCAGATCACCGCTTTCCTTCAGGAACTCGACGCTGCATTCGCCTCAATGGATCTTGAAGGCGAATACAACACTCATATTGCCTCATCGAAACAGTCGGATGGTGAGCTTCCGACGCTTCGCGTATACAAAAATGACACCAGTCTTCTGGATGATATATTCAGCAAGGCTGCAGCATCAGCAAGAGAGATTGGCGGCAGAAAAGTCGCAGTCCTGTGCCTGAATGATGAAAAATTCGATCTCTATCGGAAGGTGGGGCGAGTTGAGGGCAAATTCGTACCCGTTACCTCTCGTGAAGACCTGAAAGAACTCCAGTTTGCTAGGTCGCGATGCGTGTTCAGCATGCCGGAGTATGTCGCTGGTCTGCAATTTGAAGTCGTTTTTCTAATTCACGCTGATCAAACTGACTTGAGCGATGATTTCCTCAGCCAGGGTGCGCGGCGTCGTTATGTGAACCGGGTATATCTTGGCGCGAGCCGAGCCCAGCGATGCTTGACCTTAGCAGCTTCGGACGGACGCGGTGGGTATAGCGAAATACTGAATGGTCCCCTGAAAAACGGTGCCATTCGCCTACAACAGGACTGAGCAAGCCCGCGCTGTCTGGTGCGGGCACCTCTAGTAACTCAAGGGGGATTTTGGGTGGCTCGTAGGGGCAGTTAGACGAGAAAAGAAGTCCCGATTACGACGGCAAGATTGAAGCTTCCGGCCTGAACTGGCGGAAGCGGCTGTCTGCACACTGGTTTTTTCCGGCCCACTCCGTTGGCCATGGTCTTGGCGAAGTCGCCGAGAGTTTCTTTTTCAACGCCATGCTTCTCCCTAAAACCGTTGGCCGTTGAATCCAGGCCCCGCAGGCGCAAGCTCGGGGGATGGACGACCATTTGATCGATTTCGAGCTACGTCCCGGCCGCATCCGCAGCGACGGCCGGCAGGCAGCCGGCCGCGCGGGCCGCCTGAGCCGGGTCGTCGCCAAGAGCGGGGGCGGCAGTCCACGGCGGATGGCGCGGAGCGGCGGCAAGGCCAGGGCGCCGAACGCGCCCGGTCGCTGCTCGCGGATCGGCCGAGGCCAGGACGCCGCCAATGGTCTGAAGCGGCAGGCCGCCCAGCGTCACGCCAGCGGCTACCGCTCGCGCCGCGTGGTCGTGAAGGGCCGCATCGTGGGCTTGAAGGCCGGCAGCCAAGCGGCCGGCGCCCATCTGCGCTACCTCGTCCGTGACGGCGTCAGCCGTGACGGCGAGCCGGCCCGGCTCTATGGCGCGGACTCCGACAACATCGATGGCGCCGCCTTCATCGAGCGCGGGGCCGGCGACCGTCGCCAGTTCCGGTTCATCGTCGCCCCCGAGGACGGCGCGGAGCTGTCGGACCTGCGGGCCTATACCCGTGAGCTGATGGACCAGATGGAGATCGACCTGGGCACGCGCCTGGACTGGGTTGCGGTCGATCACTTCAACACCGCCCACCCCCACACCCATGTCGTCATCCGGGGGGTGGACGACCGGGGCAAGGACCTGATCATCGCCCAGGACTACATCACCGCCGGCCTTCGCCACCGCGCCGAAGACCTGGCCACCTTGGAGCTAGGGCAAGAGACCGAGCTTGAGGTCAGGCGCAAGCTCCAGGCCGAGATCACGGCCGAGCGCCTGACCCGGATAGACCGGGCGATGATCCAGGACCTCGACGCCAGTCGATCCCTCGACCTTCGCCCGGCCTCGGGGCAGGTCCGCGCCGAGGCCGACGCCACCTTGCGGCTTGGCCGGCTGAAGACCCTGGAAGGCATGGGATTGGCCGAGCAGACCGCGCCGGGCGTCTGGACTTTGACCAAGGACGTCGAGCCGACCTTGCAGGCGCTGGGCGAGCGCGGCGACATCATCAAAGCCATGAGCCGGGCGCTCAGCCGCCGGGGCCAGTCGCGAGCCGCCGAGTCCCTGGTCATCGATACCGATGGCGAGGGCTCGACGCCGAAGATCGGCCGGGTCATCGAGAAGCGTCTGGTCGATGAACTGGACGACCGCATGGGCCTGATCGTCGATGGTCTCGACGGGCGGGTCCGTCACGTCGAGGTCGATGGCGATACGGCGACCACCATCCCCATTGGCGCCGTCGTCGAGACCGGCGCGCGGCCGGCCAGCCGGCCAGCGGACCGCACCATTGCCAGCCTCGCCGAAGATGGCGTCTACCGGCCCAGCGATCACCGCCAGCGCCTGGAAAGCGGAGAGATGCGCCTACCGCCCGGCGCCAGCGCCGACGACCTCGTCGAGTCCCATGTCCGCCGGCTGGAGGCCCTACGGCGAGCCAAGGTAGTCGAGCGCCTGGACGCCGATCAATGGAGCGTCCCCAGCGACTTCCTGGCTCGCGCCGAGACCTACGAGGCCACGCAGGATCGCCGCGCCCAGGTGCGCTTGCTGTCGGCCTTCGATCTGGACCGCCAAGTCACCAGCGATGGCGCGACGTGGCTGGATCGCCAGCTTGTCGGCAAGACTCCACCCGAGGCCGCGCCGAACGGGTTCGGCGGCGAGGTCGGGCGGGCGCTGGAGCGCCGCCGTGAGGTGCTAGTCCGCCAGGGCCACGCCAGCCACGCCCAGGACGGCGGCTGGCGCGCCAAGCCCGACCTTCTGCGCGCCTTGGAGCGCCAGGAGGTGGCCAAGGTCGGGGCGGCCCTGGCCAGGGAGAAGAACTTGGCGTTCCGCGTTCCCGAAGCCGGCGAAACGGTGAAGGGCCGGCTTGCCGACAGCGTCCAACTGGCGTCGGGCAAGTTCGCGGTGATCGAGGGGAGCTATGACTTCAGTCTGGTGCCGTGGCGCTCGACCTTGGAGTCCTATCGCGGCCAGCAGATCGCCGGCACGCTGGAGCCCGGCGGCGGCATTGCCTGGCAGCTTGGGCGAAGCCGAGGCCTTGGCATCTGAGATCAGGCCTTGGGCGCACCGTCCTCGTCGAACTGACCGCCGGTGGACTCGAAGGCCTGATCGGCCAGCGACGCGCCGCTGGAGAGGCGCCGTCCCAGCGCCTCAAGGAAGCTGGCGTATCGCTTCTGCCCCAGCGCCTGGACGGCGGCTTGATCGCCTGAGGTGACGATCGGGGTCGTACCCAGCCATGTGCGAATGTAGATCGCCAAGGCCTCGTTGCTGACCTGGGCCTCACGTTCCACGCGCTCGATGTGCCGGTTCATCCGGTCCAGCCGCCGCAGCAAGGCCGCCTCGGTGCGCTCGGCGCCGTCCGGCGACAGGAACGAGGCCACCGCCGCGCGAACGATCTCCGATTTTGGCCGCCGCATCCGGGCGGCCGTCTTGTCCAGTTCCTTGGCCAGATCCGGCGGCAGGTAGACCTTGGTTTCGACTTTCATGCGGGATCTCCGGCGCCCGCCAAGAGGTCGTTGTGGTCGGTCAGGCCCAAGCGTTTGCGCATCAGCCAGGCGCGGTGACGGGCGCGGGTGTAGGGCGACGGGGTTTGCGCCACGGCGATACGCCCGCCGACATGGAGCCAGTGATCGGGGGCGACGCGTTCGGGCCGCAGGCCCTGGGCTTCGATGGCGTCGATCACCGTCAGGGCGGCTTGGACCTTCGCCCAGGTTTTCAGGTCCAGTAGGATTTCGGCGCCGGGGGTGACGAAGGGCGCGGAGTCGAAGGGCTCGCCGGTCGCCACGGCCCGCAGCACCCAGAGCCGCGACAGGGTCGTGCCGTACTGGCCAGCTTCCCAATGGACAACGGCGAAAACCGCGCCGGGGGCGAAGGAAACGACGCAGCGGCGGCGGTCGATCTGGCGCTCAGCGGCAGCACGGCCGAAGCGAATCCAGCGCTGAAATCGGCCCTTGAGCCAGATCAGTTGGACTTCAGTTGGCGGCGATTGGGCGGGTGGAGGCATGGCGCCGCCATGGTCCGCCCAACGCTCACGGCTTCAAGGGGTGGTGAACAGCCGTCGTAGAAAGACAGGCTCTAGGAAAGAAACGGCGGGTTTCCCCACCATAGACCACCGTCTTATCCACCTTCCGCCATTGTACCCAATGTCCGGTCACAGGCGCGGGCCTCATTTCCGCACCCGACCCCTAGTCGGAAGTTCGCAAGTTCAGCTATGTGATTGCGCGCGTGGCCTGCCTCAGCGACAAGAGCCTATGGCCAAGTCGAAAATCGGCGACATCGTCGAGATATCTACGGGGCGAGGCTTAGCCTACGCGCACCATACTCATCGACATGCAATGTACGGATCGCTGTTGAGGGTGTTCACGGGCTTCGATTCAGAGCGTCCGGACGTTCTCCAGGTTGTCAGCCGACCTGTTCAGTTCTCTACGTTCTTCCCTCTGAACGCCGCCCTGACGCGGAAACTCGTCCAAATTGCCGGGCAAGCACCTGTTGCTCCCTCTCTCACTCTGTTCCCCACCTTCCGAGCTGGAGTGGTTGACCCTCTCACCGGAGCTGTAGGTACTTGGTGGTTATGGGACGGCGAAAACGAATGGCGCGTTGGTGATTTGACCTCTGAGCAGAGACAATTCCCCGTTCGCGGTGTGATGAACGACACTGCTCTAATCGAGAGGATTGAGCAGGAGTGGAACCCGGCAGTCGACGTCCGATAACCACCCCGAACAGACCTTCGCCCGGTCCGGTCTCTGCGCGGCGTTGAAGGTCCGGTTTCAGGCCCGACCCCAATTTCTGCACCCGACCCGTAGCGGACGTTGGCTGCGCTGCCCTAACTGGTGTGATCAGTCTGGGGACCGTCGTGTTCGGAAGCACTTTGAGTGCGAGGAACAACTGAAAAGTGGGGCTCCGCAGCGCTCAATACGTCCATGCACGCCCAGCCGGTAATGAACTGATAGTGCATCATCCCGCTGGTCTCCTTCCAAATAGGAGACTGCGTGGCTTCAAACGTAGACCCTTGAACCTTGTAGGCGAAATGGTTTGGAACGAGCCCCTTACTGTTGTCGCTGTCCGTCTCAGTACTCAGCGGCATTTCATCGAGAATGCGCACGATGCACTGTTGATCGAACGATATGCGCAAAACACGCGCGCCGTCCGAGGGGATGACGAAGTCGGCGACTATGCCGTTCACTTGCCATTGGAAGGCGACGAGATCGCTGGAAACGGCAACGATGTTCACGCCAACGTCGATTGGTTGGTAGACCTGCATTCTCCCATGATGGGGCGCACGTCTATCGTCGGCAATCCACCCTTAGCGGAAGTTGCGCTGAGAGGGGACCTCAACCATTCTGCAAGCCTTGAGCAGAAGGTGGCGCATGGATCGTAGGGCTGTTTGGTTGTCCGTCCAAAGTGGGAGAGGGCAATCGCTTCAGCAACTGACAAGAGATATCCCCAACCGGCAGGTGGGCGTAACTACGGCTGGAGAAATTCGGGCTGCGGGGGGTGACGTTGTTGCAAGTCCCACCACAGGAAATCCAAGCCACGCAACAATGTCTGGCATCTCTGCAAAGAAAGCAGAGGAGCTTTTCACTCCAACTATGAAGAATCCCAATGGAAGATAGCGATTTAACCGACGCTGAGCTGGATCGTCTTGAGGGGCTAGCGCTCCAGGCGTCACCCGCTCCGTGGCAAGCCTTTCTGGAAGGCAAAAGCCATCAAAGCGGGTCGAGCTTCATTATGACAGGGTCTGGAGCAAACCGCGGCGACGACATCGAGCTAACTGGTGCGACTCTGACGGACTACGAATTTATCGCGGCAGCGCGAAACTCGGTTGGCGCGCTGGTCGCTGAGATCAGGCGGCGGAGATCACGGGACTCGGAATAGTTGGTGTAGTCATATCCGCCTGCCATTCGCGGAGCGGTCGCGACGCGCTTAGGTCGGGAACGGCAGGCAATGTCCGCTAACCACCCAGAACAGCCCTTCGAAACGTCCGCTTTCCGTGACTAGACGCAGGAAGTGCCTGGCGGAGTTCGTCCCCTCAAGGGCGGCTTCGCCGTCGCCTGTGGCGATGCGCTTCGCGCCCCCTTGACCGGCCGCCCTCCGCCCGGCTGGGGCTCGGCAAGCGGTTTAAGCCGGATCAGGCGCGTTCCGCGCCTGCGGCTTAACCGCAGCCTACGACTTCAGGCGAACGCCTGGGCCGCCCTGCTTGACTTCGCCCGCTTCTAGAAAGACGACGCCGGCACCTTCTAGCGCGCGCTGCACAGCATCCACATTGACCGCCGTGCTACGCCCCGGACCTAGCGGACCTTCCATCCGGCGGATTGTCGGCATCGATAAGCCCGAAGCCTCCGCCAGTTCCGGCTGGCTCCAATCGACCAGCGCCCGCGCTGCCTTGATCTGCGCAGCAGTCAGCATGGAATCATCGTTTTATGATGAAATAGCAGCATTTAGTGTTGACCGAAGTGATGATTCATTGTACGAAAATGATAACCACTGAATCGGGACCTACGCTATGGGCCAGCGTCGAAAGACGGGCGACGGCACGCGCCTGCCTGAGATCTCACGTCGCACAGTAATCGGCGCGACCGTTATTCCGTTGGCGGGGCCTGCGCGGGGAGCAGCGCCCACAGAGGCCGCCGGCGTCCCCGCGCAGTGCGCCGACTGGCTTGCCCGAGATCATGAGATCGACCGGCTCGGCCGGCGATGGTCGGAGCTGGAGACCTCGCTTGTCGCCCAATATCCCTATTTCAAACTGACCGAACGTCAGGTCAGCGCCTTGCCAGAGGGCAAGGAGATGGACGCCATAACCGCCGAATGCGATCGGCTCTATAAAGCCCGCGACGCGGCCCTTGAGACGCTGACCAAGCTCAAGCCTCGGACCGTCCAAGACGCCACGGCTATGCTCTCCATCGCCTTTCGCCTCAACTACTGTGAAGACGGCGAGGCTTGGCCGTTCATCCGTGAAGCCCACAAATTCCTCACCAAGGCTTGCTGTCCCGGCTGTGGCGCGACTTACGCGCCCAGCGGATTATTGCCGGGTTAGCCGCAGTGATTTGGGAGTCGAACCCCGGATCGCTGCGTGTGACCTCCGCAATTGCTGCGGGTTTGATGCGGCTGGCGGCCAGGGCGCGAATTAATTTCGACCTCGTCAGGTCTTTCCGATTGACGCCGGGAGTATCCGAAGAGGTTCCCGCCGTATCCCGCAGTTCGACATCCATTCACGCGGGGGCTCAGGCCCCGCCGTTGACCGGGACCGACACCGATCCAACGCTTTGGGCTCCCTCCAAGGAGCCCAACATGGACGAAGACGCTCCGGCGCCGGAAGGCGCCGCTACCACCGCCAACGAGCCCACGCAGATCAGTCCCCGCGCCGATGCAGCCCTGCGCACTCTGGCGCGGCTTCTAGGCCGTCAGATCGCTCGCGAACATTTCCGGCGCAGCCTTGCCGCCGCCAATGACGACGCCGCCTCACCTGAGACGAGCGAGGACTAACCGACCCGGAGCCCCGCCCATGACCCGTGTTGCGATCTACGCCCGCTATTCGGACGACAAGCAGTCGCCCAATTCCATCGAGGATCAGGTCCGCATCTGCCGCATGCACGCCGACAAGCAGGGCTGGCGGGTGGTGGACACCTTTTCCGATGCGGCGATCTCCGGTTCGACCGTGATCTTGCGTCCTGGCGTCCAGGCATTGTTGCGCGACGCCCAGGCCGGCCGGTTCGACGTGGTGCTGGCCGAAGCGATGGACCGGCTCAGTCGCGATCAGGAGGACATCGCCGGGCTCTTCAAGCGCCTGCGGTTCGCGGGCGTGCCGATGGTCACCCTCGCCGAGGGCGAGGTCTCCGAGCTTCACGTCGGCCTCAAGGGCACAATGAATGCGCTGTTCCTCAAAGACCTGTCGGCCAAGACCCATCGGGGCAACCGAGGCCGTGTGGAGGCGGGCAAGGCCCCTGGCGGCAACTCCTACGGCTACAAGGTCGTGCGCGAGATCAACGCGGCGGGCAAGGTCACGACGGGCGAGCGGGAGATCATCCCGCATGAGGCCGAGGTTGTCCGGCGCATCTTCCGCGACTACGTGGCGGGCAAGAGCCCGCGCCAGATCGCCATCGAGCTGAACGGCGAGGGCGTGGCTTCGCCCAAGGGCGGCCTATGGAGCGACAAGACCATCCGAGGCGTCCCGGCGCTTCAGACCGGCATCCTCTATAATCACCTCTATGTCGGTCAGATGGTCTGGAACCGCCGCCGTGATCTTCGCGACCCAGACACCGGCCGCAGCCGTCACCGGGTCAACCCGGTCAGCGAATGGGTCTACGCCCAGGCCCCGCATCTGCGGATCATCGACGATGAGCTATGGCAGGCGGCCAAGGCCAAGCAGGCCGAATACAGCAAGGCCTATCAGGACGCTTTGGCCAAGGGCGCCGAGCCTTGGCGGGCCGCCGCTAGCGGCGTGCGTCCGCTAACTCTGCTGTCGGGCTTGATCATCTGTGGCGTCTGCGGCGGGACAGTCGCCCGGCGCGGCAACAACCGCTTGGCCTGCGTCGCCCACATCAACGGCAAGGGCTGTTCGAACGCCAGCGCCGTGCGGGGCGACAGCCTAGAGGCGCGGGTTCTGGTCGGCCTGAAGGACCAGATGATGGCGCCCGACTTGATGGCAGACGCCATGCGGGCGTTCATCGAAGAGACCAATCACCTCAATCAGCAGCGCCGGGCTAACGAGGGCGCGGACCGTCGACGCCTGGAGAAGGCCAGAAAGGCTATCGCCAGCATCGTCTCGGCCATTGAGGACGGCGGCTATAGCCGGCCGCTGATGGAGCGGATGCGCGGGCTGGAGACCGAGGTCGAAGCGCTGGAACAGGCTCTTGCCCAGGCACCGCGCGATATCCCCGACGTTCATCCCAACGTCGCCGACAATTACCGCCGTAAGGTCGAGGTTCTCACCCAGGCGCTCAATGATCCCGATGGGCGGGTTCAAGCGGCCACCGCGCTACGCGCTCTTATCGACAAGGTGGTGATCACGCCCACCGGCCGACGCGGCGAGGTGAACGTCCGCCTGTTCGGCGATCTGGAGACGATGTTGCTCTGGGCGCAGGACAAAGGAGGCCGGGAAACCAAGCCCGTTCGGGGGTTTCTGACGGCTGTCGGGGAGGGTGTGTTGGTGGCGGGGAGCGAGCGGTCACCTACTTCCACACCGATTTCGACAACAAGATCGAGTACCAGCCGCTGGGCCGCTTCCAGGGCCGTTGGTGGACCCGCCGCGAGAACATCCAGAGCGCCCGCACCAAGGGCCTGGAGGCGACCTTCCAGGCGCCGCTGCGCGACAACCTGACCTGGAACACCAACCTGACCTGGATGATCCAGGCCAAGAATCTGGTCACCGGCGCGCAGCTGATCACCACGCCGGAATGGTCGGCCTTCTCGTCGCTGGACTGGGAGATCACCGACCGGGCGGGCCTGTTCCTGTCGGCCCAGTACACCGGCAAGCAACTGGGCGGCGGGACGGCGATCACGGAAGGCTACACGATGTTCGACCTGTCCGGCCGCTTCGCCGTCAGCGAGACCGTCACCTTCCGCGGCGGGATCACCAACCTGTTCGAGAAGGAGATCAATTCCTCGACGGGCTTCAACTACTACCAGCCCGGTCGCCGGTTCTTCGTCGGCATGACCTCGCGGTTCTAAGCTGTGCGCCCTCCCCGGAAGCCGCCTCCAAGCCGCTTCCGGGGAATGGAGAGCTTCACACCGCTGACATGCGGCGCGCCTAGAGCGTCGGCGGACCACCGCCGGAACCGCCTCATGTCCTATCTGCGCGATCTCGACCGATGGTTCATCGCGGAGGTCCTTCCGCACGAGGCCGCCTATCTGGCCCAGGCGCGCCGGTTCTGCGGCAATGCCGACGACGCCGCCGACCTGGTGCAGGACGCCTACGCCAAGCTGTTCGCCCTCGAAAACTGGCGTGACCTCGCCAATCCCCGCGCCTACGCCATGGCCATGATCCGCAACCTGGCGATCCAGAAGCTGCGCCGGGCGCGGGTGATCGACTTCCGGCAGATGGCCAATCTCGACGCCGTCGACCTGTCCGACGACGCCCCCAACGCCCAGCGCCAGACCATCGACCGCGACCAGCTGCGCCGGCTGCTCAAGGCTGTCGAACGCCTGCCCGAGCGCTGCCGGCAGATCGTGGTCATGCGCCGCTTCGACGAAAAGACGCCGCAGGAGATCGCCCGCGAGCTGGGGCTCAGTCTCTCGACCCTGGAAAAGCGCCTGGCGCGCGGCATGCACCTGCTGATGCAGGCGATGGACGCCGAGGCGCGGGCGCCCAAGGCCGAGAAGGTCACCCGCTCCCAGGCCGTTGCGGCGCGACGGGCGCGAGGCGAGCAAGATCGCTGACGCCGAATGTGGAGGTGCGTCGCGGTTCGCGCGTCTCTAGGATGACCGTTCGCTCGAGACCCGCCAGTGTCTGATTCCTCGCCCGATTCCGCCTTGCCGCCTGACACCGACGACCTCGACGCCCAGGCGGCCGCTTGGCTGGCCGCCTTGGACACCGGTTCGGCGGGCCCCGCGGCGTTCGAGCGCAGGCGGGCGGCCGATCCCCGTCGCGCCGTCCCCTTCCCCCCGGGCCCGGCCCTGTGGTCGGGACCCGGCCGGGTCGTGCGGGCTTCGGAAACACCGCCGGTGATCGTCACCCCGGCTGCTCGTCCTGCGCGCCGCCACCTGCTGCAGGCGGCCGGCTTTGGCGCCGTGGCGATCCTGGGCGGCGGCGTCGCCACCCGCGCCTTCGCCCGTCAGCGCCTGGCCACGGGCGTGGGCGAGCGCCTGGACCGGCGGTTGGCCGATGGCGCGGTCCTGACCCTGAACACCGACACCGAGGTGCTGTGGCGCGCGCGGGGCGACGGAGTGGAGCTGTGGCTGAAGCGCGGCGAGGTCAGCCTCTCCACCGGCGGCAAGGCGTTCGCCCTGCATGCGGGCGCGCTCACCGCCGACCTGACCGCCGGCGGCCAGTACAACGCGCGCATGCGCGGCCCGGTCATCGACGTCACCGTGCTGGCCGGCCAGGCCCGCGCCGCCGCCGTCGCGGCCAGCCCTGCCCACAGCCTGACCCTGACCGCCTCGGGCGCGCTGAGCCGCACGGCCGCCGAACCCGAGTTGGCGGCCATCGCCGCCTGGCGGCGGGGCGAGATCGTGTTCGAGGACGCGCCGCTGTCGGTCGCCGTCGAGGAGTACAATCGCTACCTGACCCGCAAGCTGGTGGTGGTCGATCCAGACCTGGCCGCCACCCGGGTCGGGGGCCGCTTCACCTCGTCCGATCCCGCCGACTTCCTGCGCGCGCTGTCGGCCAGCCTGGGCGTGACCTCGCGCCGGGCCGGCGAGGAGATCATCCTGAGCCGCGCGAAATAAATCTCGGCGAACTTGGCGGTGGCCGGTTCGCCGAGCGTCTCCCCATCGACTGCGCTGCGGCGCGCGTTTTCGGGGATCTTCGATGACCTACAAGCACATCTCGCGCGCGGCCCTGCTGGCCGCGACGGCGGCGGTCGCCGTCCACGCACCGGCCTTCGCCCAGGCGCCCAGCGTGGCGTTCGACATTCCGGCCGGCGACCTGGCCGCGTCCCTGAACGCCTTCGCCCGCCAGGCCGATGTGCAGATCTTCTTCCCGACCGCGCCCCTGGCTGGCCGCAAGGCCCCCGCCATCAAGGGGACCATGGCCCCGCGCGCGGCCCTGCAGCGGCTGATGGCGGGCGGCGGCTCGGTGCAGGCCGCCCCCCGCGGCGAGGTGGTCTCCCCGCCCCCCGGCCCTCCCGGCGCCCCCCCCGCGCCGGGAGGGGGCCGCGTCGCCCCCCCCGAGCCG
>CAZRPD010000025.1:34365-41358 GCA_964601775.1 uncultured Caulobacter sp.
CGGCCTGGGGGCCCCCGGCGCCCTGGAGCTCCCCCCCGACGACGGCAAGATGATCTCGCTGCGCCCGGCCCGTCGCGACGCCGCCGCGGCGCTGGACGAGATCGTCGTCACCGCCCAGAAGCGCGAGCAGAAGACCATCGACGTGCCCTTCGCCCTGACCGCCTACAGCGGCAAGGCCCTGGAGCGCCTGGGCGTCACCAACTTCCGCGAGCTGTCGACCCACGTCCCGGGCCTGATGGTCGAGGACCAGTCGCCCAACAACCCGATCTTCGTGATGCGCGGCATCACCTCGGCGGGCGGCGACTCCTTCACCGAGCCCCGCGTGTCGGTGTTCCAGGATGGCGTGGCGATCTCCAAGTCGCGCGGCTCCTATGTCGAGCTGTTCGACAACGAACGGGTCGAGGTCGCCAAGGGCCCGCAATCGACGCTGTTTGGCCGCGGCGCCCTGATCGGCGCGCTGAACGTCATCCAGAACAAGGCCGGTCCAGACCTGGACGGTTCGATCGCGGCCGAGGTCGGCAATCTTGGCTACTATCAGGTCGACGCCATGGCCAACCTGCCGCTGACCGATGCGGTGTCGCTGCGCGTCTCCGGTCGCCGCAAGGTGCGCGACGGCTATCTGGAGAACCTCGATCCGACCGCCAAGGGCGACCTGAACGCCATCGAGACCAATGCCTACCGCGTGGTGCTGAGCGCCAAGCCCAGCGACCGCTTCAGCCTGGACCTGATCTACAACCACCAGGACGACAAGACGAACGGCACCGGCTTCAAGTCGATGTACATCAGCCCCACGGACCCGGCGACGGGCAAGGTGCTGGCGGGCACGGCGACCGACGATCCGGTGTGGCTGTCCAAGCCGGCCGACTTCGCTCAAGGTCACGACCTGGGCGTCGACCAGCGCCAGGACGGCGTCACGGCCCTGGTCCGCTTCAAGCCGACCGACAATCTCACGCTCAACGCCACGACCAGCTATCGCGACATCGACGCCATCGAGGTCTATGACGCCGACGGCACGTCGCTGCCGATCTTCACCACCATGGAGCGGGTCGGCGGCACGCAGTTCAGCCAGGAACTGCGCCTGAACTACGACGCCGGCGGCCGCCTGGCCTGGTTCGCCGGGGCCAACTATTATCGCGAGCGCTCGACGGCCAAGATCGACATCCGCTTCGACGAGCGCATGGTGCTGGCCCAGGCCGCCGGCATGCTGGGCGGCGGGCCGATCACCGGCCAGCCCAAGACCCAGCCGGCGCCGGCGGCCCTGTTTTCCAACACCGCCTTCACCGGCTCGCTGCTGCAGGGCCTGATCGCCCAGCAGAGCCGCAACACTCTGCTGCTGACCGGCGCCGAGGCCGCCGCCCTGGCCGGACGCCTGGATCCCGCCCACGTCGAGACCTCGCGCAACGCCTCGGACCTGGACTCCTATGACGTGTTCGGCGACGCCACCTTCCGGGTGAACGAGCGCTGGGAGCTCTCGGCCGGCCTGCGTTACAGCCGCGACGAGAAGACCACCCGCTGGGGCAGCTCGGTCCAGGGTCGCAGCATCCTGGGCGGCTCGATCGGCGCGGCGGGCATCGCGGCCTCAGGCGGCGTCGCCACGGCCCGCGCCCTGGTCCAGGGCATGACCGCGTTCGGCCCCACGCTGAACGGCCCGCTGCCGCTGTTCGGCGTCTCGTTCCAGCCGACGGCCAATAACGGCGACATCGTCGGCCGCGACCTGACCGACGACGGCCTGACCTGGCGCCTGACCTCGCGCTATACGCTGAGCCCGGTCGCCAACGCCTATGCCAGCTATTCGCGCGGCCGGCGGCCGGCGGTGCTGTCGGCCGCCGCCCCCGGCGCGCCCCGCGGCGCCCCCCCCCTCGCCCTCGCCCCCGGCCGAAAGGGCGCCGCCTCTGAGGGGGGGGTCAAGGCGGGGCTCCTCGGCCGCCGTCTGCGCATCGACGGCGCGGTCTACTATTACGACTACGAGAACTTCCAGACGCGCGAGCAGCGCGGCTCGACCTTCGTGACCACCAACGCCGGCACGGCTCGCGCCTATGGCTTCGAGGGCCAGGCCGACTTCGCCGTCACCCCCGATTTCGATCTCTTCGGCACCTATGCCTACAACCACGCCCGCTTCACGCGGGGCGCCTACAAGGAAAACCGCTTCGCCCGCGCGCCCGACCACATGGTCTCGCTAGGCGCCTCGATGCGCTGGACGGGCCTCGGCGGCCGGTTCGACTTCCGCCCGACCTATACCTGGCGCTCGAAGATCTTCTTCGCCGACGACAACGACCGTCCGGAACTGCAGGGCGGCCTCCTCGTGCCCGACGCGGCGCAGGACGAATTCCAGAACGGCTTTGGCCTGGCCAACGCCCGCATCAGCTACGAGCCCGCTGGCGGGTGGTGGTCGCTGGAGGCCTTCGGCAGCAACCTGGCCGACAAGGTCTATCGCAAGGGCGCGGGCAGCGCCGGCAAGTCGATCGGCCTGCCGACCAACGTGCTGGGCGAGCCGCGCATCTACGGCCTGCGCCTGACCGTGCGTCGCTAGGAGGATGAGCATGCGACGTCTTCTTCTGGCCGCCGCGGCGGTGCTGGCCCTGGCCGGCTCCGCGGTCGCCGAACCGATCGTCATCGCCCACCGCGGCGCCAGCGCCTATCGGCCCGAACACACGGCCATGGCCTACAAGCTGGCCATCGAGATGGGCGCCGACTTCATCGAGCCCGACCTAGTGATGACGAAGGACGGCGTGCTGGTGGCGCGGCACGAGAACGAGATCGGCCGCACCACCGATGTGGCTGCCCATCCCGAATTCGCCGACCGCAAGACCACCCGCACGATCGGCGCGGAGACCTTCACTGGCTGGTTCGTCGAGGACTTCACCCTGGTCGAGCTGAAGACCCTGCGGTCGCGCGAGCGGCGGCCGCAGGCGCGTGTGGAGAGCGCACGGTACGACGGCCGCGAGCCGATCCTGACGCTGCAGGAGATCATCGACATCGCCAAGGCCGGCGGCGCGGCGCGCGGCCGGCCGGTGGGCCTCTATATCGAGCTGAAGAACCCCGACGACTTCCGGGGGCGCGGACTGCCGATGGAAAAGGCGCTGATCGACGTGCTGGCGGCCAATGGCCTGAACACCGCGCAGGCGCCCGTGATCATCCAGTCGTTCTTCCCGACGGCCCTGATGGCCCTGCGCCAGCTGACGCCGATCAAGCTGATGTTCCTGGTCAACAGCCAGCCGCCGCCGGCCTCGATGATGGCGGCCAACGGCATCGCGCGCTGGTCGGACGTCTGGTCGCCGGAAGGCCTGAAGACGATCAAGGGCTTCGCCGATATCGTCGGGCCCGAGACCCAGATCATCCTGCCGCGCGACGCGGACGGCCGCAGCCTGCCGGCCAGCCGCTTCGTGGCCGACGCGCACGCCGTGGGCCTGCCGGTTCACGTCTGGAGCGTCAATCCCGAGAACGTCGACCTGCCGGCCGACCTGCGCTGCGGCGATCCGGCCAAGCCCAGCTTCGACGGCCGGCGCGGCGACGTCGAGACGCTGATCCGCCGTCTGTTCGTCCAGGGTGTCGACGGCGCCTTCAGCGACGCCCCGGACCGTCTGGCCAAGGTGCGCGGCGAGGGCAAGGCCGCCTGGACCGCCAAGGCCGGCGCCGCGACGTCATGCGAGACGCTCGCGCGATGAAGGCGCACGGCCGGGCCTCCGGGGGCGAGGTCCGGCCCGGGCCAGGTCAAGCCGCCCCCCTGAGGGGGATCGAGCGGGAGGGCGCCCGCACGTCCAGCGCAACATTGACGTAGTTGGTGAACAGGTTGAGCGCGACGTGGGCGATGATCTCCACGACGCCCTCGTCGTCGAAGCCCGCAGCCTTGAGCGTCGCGACGTCGTCGGCGCTGACCGCGGCGCGATCGCGCACGACCTTGAGCGCGAAGGTCAGGGCCGCCTGGGTGCGCGGATCAGCCGAGACGCCGATCTGGGCGGCGGCCATCTCGTCGGACGAGGCGCCGGCCTTGCGGCCCAGCGCCGTGTGGGCGGCCAGGCAGTATTCGCAGTGGTTGGCGTTGGCGATCGCCACCGCGATCTCCTCGCCCAGGCGCGCGCCCAGCGTCCCGCCGCCCAGGGCGCCGAAAGCGCTCCACATGCTCGTCAGCCCCGCTGGCGAATTGGCGACCGCCTTGAACATGTTGGGCACGACGCCGAAGGCGCCCTTGATCTGGTCCAGGGTCGGCTTGACCGCGGCCGAGGCGGCGGCGGGATCGACGAGATTGACGTTCGGCATGGGAGGTCTCCTTGGTTGAAGTCAGGTCAGTTGGAAACGGGCGCGGGACAGGCCCCCGAGGCGCAGTCGTCCGCGCGGGAAGGCTCGGCCCGCAAAGGTTGGGCGTCTTGCAGGATCCGGGTGATCTCGGCTCCGACATTGAGGTCCGGCGCATGGCCGAACACCTGGCGGCGCAGGCGTCCTTCGGCGTCGATCAGCACCAGGGTCGGGGTGCCGCGCATCCGGTAGGCCGACATGGTCCGCGGGATCGGATCGTCGATCCCCGGCGTATCGATGCTGACCGGAAAGCCGATCCGATACTCGTGGAGGAAGGCCTCCAGGGTTTCGGGGCTGTTGGCGGCGTGGTGCTCGAAGACGCTGTGCAGGCCGACAACGGCCAGCGCGTCCTCGGGGAAGGCCTCGCGCAGGCGCTGGGCCTGCGGCAGGGCGTGGCTGACGCAGCCGGGGCACAGCATCTGGAAGGCGTAGAGCGCCACGGCCTTGCCGCGCAGGGCCGGCAGGTCCAGCGGCGCCGGCGTATTGAACCAGTGCGTCGTCGACCAGGACGGCGCCGGGGCGTTGAGCATGGGGATCATCGCTAGGGTCTCCGCGGCCGCCGAAACCGCGACCGATGAAGCCTAGATGGCGAACGAAATCTGCAGTAGGACCGCGCAGTTTCGCCTAGCCGCCATTCAGATTTGCATGGCGCGCGTGAGCGCCTCGCGTCCGATCCGGCAGGACCGGACGCGTCCGGGGCTTCGAGCCTACCCGTCCGGACGACGGCGAGCGGTGCGGCGGGACATGTCGATGACTGTTCCTCCTCACCTTTCGAGAGTCGTCATGATCCTTCGCTTCACCCTGGCCGCCTGCGCCCTGGTCCTGATCCCCGCCGCGGCCCGCGCCCAGGACGCTCCGCCCGAGCGCCTCTTCCTGCTGGGGGCCGGGGCCTATGTCGCCACCAATCCGTACGCCTCGGCTAAGAAGAAGACCCAGACCGGCGTCCTGCCGCTGTTCGTCTACCAGACCGACCGTCTGACGGCCGACCTGTCGGGCCTGGCGGTCAAGGCCTGGGGCAATGACCACATCAAGCTGGAGGGCCGGGTCGCGCCGCGCTTCCAGCTGGTCGATCCCAAGGACACCCGCGACTTCGCCTTCCTCAAGCGCGACACCGGCGTCGACCTGGGCGGCAAGCTCAGCGCCGGCGCCGGCCCGGCGACCCTGAGCGTCGAATATCTGCGCGACGTCGCCGGCGAGACGGGCGGCCAGGAGATCAACCTCGACCTCACCCTGTCGGCCCAGCCCCTGGAGCGGCTGAGCATCGACGTCGCCGCCGGCCTGTCGTGGAAGGACGAGCAGCTGGCGACCTGGCTCTACGGCCTGCGGGTCAAGGAGGTCGGGGCCGCCCGCGCCTATCAGTACGGGCGCACCGCCGCCGCCGTGTCGGGCGGGGTTCTGGTGCCGTCGCTGGGCGTCCAGGCCCGCTACCAGCTGACCGACCGCCTGTTCGTGATCGCCGCGGCCGAGGTCGAGCTGTTCGACAACGACATCACCGACAGCCCGCTGGTGGCCAAGGACCACGCGGCGGCCGGCTTCGTCAGCCTGGTTCGCCGGTTCTGATGCGCCCCCCTCGCCCGTCTCCCACCGCCGCCATCCTGCTGATCTGGCTGGCGGCGACCGCGCCGATGGCGGTGCTGGCCTGGGGCGTCGCGCCCCTGCTGATCAGGCCGGACGATCCGCTGCCGGGCCTGGTGTTCTGGAAGCTGGTCGTGGTCGGCATGGCCTGGCAGTTCGGGCTGTCGCTGATCGTGCTGCGGCTGGAAGGCGTCCCCTTCCGCCCCGGCCCGCTGGCCCGGCGGCTATGGCTGACCCTGCCGTTCTGGCGCCCCACCGGCCAGCCGGTCGTGTTGGCCTTCCTGCTGATCCCGGTGTTCGTGGCCGTGGGCTCGATCGGCGACGACCTCGTCTCGGCCTGGTTCGCGGCCACGCCGCTGGGCGAGGCCCTGGCGAAGGCCACGCCGCCCTTCGCGGTCATCGAGGCGCTGGCGACGCCGGCCGCGCGGGGGCGCTGGGACATCCTGGCGCTGGCGGTCGTCTCCAGCCTGTTCAACTACGTCCTGGGCGAGGCCTTGCTGTTCCACGGCGTGCTGCTGCCACGCATGGAGAAGGCCTGGGGACGCTGGGCGTGGCTGGGCAACGGACTGCTGTTCACCGCCTACCACGTCCACAAGTTCTGGAACCTGCCGGGCCTGGTCGTCAGCGGCCTCGCCTACGCCCTGCCGGCCCAGGCCTTCCGCTCAAACTGGCTGGCGATCCTCATCCACGGCCTTGAGGGCCTGGTGCTGATCGTCGCGGTGCTGGCGGTGATCCTGGGCTACCCTTAAGCCGCCTCCACCCCGAACTGCAGCCGCGCCAGGCGGGCATAGAGGCCGCCCTTGGCATAGAGCTCGGCGTGTTTGCCCTGCTCGACCACGCGGCCATCCTCCATCACCACGATGCGGTCGGCCTTCAGCACGGTGGCCAGACGGTGAGCGATCACCAGGGTGGTGCGGCCTTCCATCGCCGTGGCCAGGGCCTGCTGGACCAGGCGTGCGCTCTCCGCCGCGGGGGCGCTGGTGGGCTCGTGCCGCAGCAGGGTCGGGGGCTCGCCGGCCAGGGGCCCGGGGGGGGGCCAGGTCGCCCCTTGACTCTTTTGGAACCCAAAAAGAGCCAAGGCCAGACTTGACCCCTATGCTTGGCTGTTTTTGAAAATTCGCGGTA
>CAZRPD010000026.1:0-39741 GCA_964601775.1 uncultured Caulobacter sp.
AAGCCGGCGGGGATCGCCTGGGCGGCGATACCCAGCGGAACGACACGGTCGTGCGCCGACTTCATCTTGACGCCCCACAGCTCGCCGGCGGCCAGGGCCTTGGTCCCGGCGGCGACCAGGGGATGGCCCAGAAGTTGGGCCGAAGGGTTGGCGGCGTCGAGATGACCGCCGTGCGCGGCTTCGCTGACGGCGGCCAGCGGGGTCATCGAACGAGAGCCGGCCGACAGGCCGATGAGCAGGGAGCGGAGCATGGGCTTTTCCTTGAGTTCTCTTGCAGAACCCGGGAAGTCGCCGTTCGATCCGCCGGTTAGCCTTGAGGCAGGTCCATCGCCCGGGTCGTGCCGGCGATGAAGCCGCCGCCCAGCACGCGCTCGGGATCGGCGGGATCGTACAGCACGCAGGCCTGGCCCGGCGCGACGCCTTCTTCGACGCCGTCGAACACGACGGAGACCGCGCCGTTCCGCAGCGCCAGGCGGCCGGCGACGGGTTCGCGGGTCGAGCGCACCCGGGCCAGCACGGGCTGACCGTCCTCGGCAGCGGCTTCCAGGCTGTCCTGGCTTCCCAGCCAGCTGCCTTCCTTCAGGGTCAGGGCGGCGGTCAGCAGAGCCTCGCGCGGGCCGACGATCACCTGGCGCTTCTCGGCGTCGATGCGGACCACGAACAGCGGGTCGCCGACGGCGATGTTCAGCCCCCGGCGCTGGCCGATGGTGTAACGGGTCACGCCCTCGTGGCGGCCCAGCACCCGGCCGTCCAGATGGACGATGTCGCCGGCCTCCGCGCCTTGCGGGCGGATGCGATCGATGACCGTGGTGTACTTGCCCTCGGGCACGAAGCAGATGTCCTGGCTGTCGGGCTTGTCGGCGATGGAGAGGCCCAGGCCGAAGGCGACGGCGCGCACGGTCGGCTTGTCCATGCCGCCCAGCGGAAAGCGCAGGAAGTCCAGCTGGTCGCGGGTGGTGGCGAACAGGAAATAGCTCTGGTCCTTGGCCGGGTCGGCGGCGCGGCGCAGCTGCGGGCGGTTGGACCCGCCCGTGAAGCCGCGCTGCACATAGTGCCCGGTCGCCATGGCTTCGGCGCCCAGGTCGCGGGCCACGTCCAGCAGGTCGCGGAACTTGACGGTCTGGTTGCAGCGCACGCACGGGATCGGCGTCTCGCCGCGCAGATAGGCGTCGGCGAAGTCCTCAATGACTTGCTCGCGGAAGCGGCTCTCATAGTCCAGCACATAGTGCGGGATGCCAATCCGCTCGGCGGCCATGCGGGCGTCCAGAATGTCCTGGCCGGCGCAGCAGGCGCCCTTCTTGGTGATCGCCGCGCCATGGTCGTAGAGCTGCAGCGTCACGCCGACGACGTCATAGCCGGCCTTGGCCAGCAGGGCGGCGGTGACGGTGGAATCCACGCCGCCCGACATCGCCGCAACGATCCGCGTCCCCTCCGGCAGATCGACAGCCGTCCGCACCTGCTCGACCGCGCGCGCGATGAGGGCGTCGGTGTCGGTCGCGGGGGCAGGGGTCAGCAGGTCGGCGTGCATCGGCGGCATATAGCGGGTTGGGGACGATTTTGCGAGGTTTGGGGTGTTTCAAGAACCTCCCCATCGTCATCCCGCGCTTTATGCGCGGGACCCATGGTTCAGCTTCCACGTGAGCGTTCAGGTCCGCACTTCACCTGCGGCGGATAAATGGGTCCCGCGCATAAAGCGCGGGATGACGGGTGGGGTTGGTTTGGGAGCTAGAGTTGCCGTGGAACGGGCGTCCAATTCATGACCTGATCATACAGGTCATCCCAATGCGGATTGTCCCGCTCGATCAGGTTGATCTTCCATTGCCGCGGCCATTCCTTGAGCCGCTTTTCGCGGTGGATGGCGATGCTCATCTCGTCATGGGTTTCGTACCAGACGAGCCGCGTCAGGCCGTGTCTTTGCGTAAAGCCTTTCAGCTGCTTCTCGCGGTGTTGCACGAGCCGCGCTTCGAACAGGCTCGTCACGCCGATGTACAGCGTGCCGTACGGCTTGTTCGTCATCAAATAGACGGCGATGGAAGCGTCGCGAGAAACCATGGAGCATGGTTGCGCGACGCTTGCAGTTCGCTCAATCCAAGATTGCTTACGACCTCAACACGTTCAACAACGACGACTGCTGCAGGCTCGAGAACACCTGGGCCGAGGCTTGCACCGCTAGTTGGGCGGCCTGGAGGCGGGTGATGGCTTCGGCCATGTCGACGTCGGTGATGTCGCCGACCATCATGGTCAGGGTGTCGGCCTGGTTGGACAGGTCCGTGCTGGCGCTCTCGAAGCGCTTCTGGGTGACGCCGTTCTTGGCCTGGGTGTCGACGATCTCCTTGTAGGAGCCCTCAAGCCGCGTGAGCAGGCCCTTGAAGAAAGTGGTCTGGGTGTCGGTCAGCTTGCCGGTGTACGGGCCGTTGATGTCGATCTCGGCCTGGACGTCCTTGAAGATCTTGAAGATCTCCGTGCCCAGGTCGTCGGCCAGCACACCGGTCTTGGCGCTGGTCTGCTCGTCGACGCGGTTGGTGGCGATGTAGTCGTCGTTGTGGAACAGGTCTGCGACGTCCGGCGCGGTGGTCAGGCTGGCCATGGTGGTCGCCGAGGTCGGGGCGGTGTCGGTCTTGGCGCCGGCGAACACATAGAGGCCGTTGGCCTTGGTGTTCAGGCCCTGGACGATGTTGCCGAAGGCGGCCTGCAGTTCCTGCATCAGGGTGGTGGCGCTGCCGGCGGCCATGGCGTTGGAGATGGCGTCGCGGGCGGCCTTGGCGCCGTCGGCCACCTTGCCGATGCCGGTGTCCTGCATCTCGAGCCGGTTGTTGACCAGCTTGTTCTGCTCGACCAGGCCGTTGATGCGGGTCTGGGCGCCGCGCATGGCGGTCAGCACCTCGGCGTTCTTGGCGTAGCCCTTCAGGTCGTCGGCGACCTTCTGGCTGGACACCTGGCCGCCGACCTCGTTCTGGCGGATCTGCGCCTTCATGAGGTTGGAGGTCATGATGTTGAAGTTCTGGACGGTGGAGACGCGGGTCATAGTGGATTACCCCATGATGCCGACAAGGACGTCGAACATGTCCTTGCTGGCCTGGATCAGGCGAGCGGACGCGTTGAAGGCCTGCTGGTAGGTCGTCAGGTTGATCAGTTCCTCGTCGAGGTTCACGCCCTCGACGGATTGGCGCTGGCTGTCGATCTCGGTGGAGACCGCCGCGGCCGCGTCCTTGCGGCTTTCGGCCGTGGCGGCCTTGCGGGCGATCGAGCCGCTGAACTCCGAGGAATAGCGCGTCAGCGACATGGTGGCCGCGGCGGCGTCGCCGACGGCCGAGAACGACAGGCTGGTCTCGCCGGCCTTGGCCAGGGCCAGGGCGCCGCGGCCGTCGCCGACGGCCAGGGCAGTCTCGCCGGCGACCTTGGTCAGGTCCAGCTGGGCGAACGGCAGCAGCTTTGGGGTCTGCTCGAACACCGGATTGACGAAGAACTTCTCGCCGCGGGTGCTGCGCTCGGCCGGACCCAGGCCGAACAGCTGGCTGACCGAAGGGCCGCCGACGCCGCGCTGGGTGGTGTCTTCCAGGATCGACATGCTCACGGGCGAGCTGTTGACCGACTGGAAGGTCAGCTGACCCTTGGTGTCCAGCGAGAACTGGCCATAGACGCCCACGCCGGTGGCGCGCGAGTTCAGCGCGTCCAGCATGTCCTGCATGTCGCCGCTGGCGGGAGGCTGGATCTGGACGTCGCGGATGCGTCCGCCCTCGACGTCGGTCAGGCGGATGGTCATCGCCCCCGAGGTGAAGCCGTGGTCGCTGCTCGACGTCAGGCCGGTCTCGTAGGGCGAGTAGCTGTTGGTGCGGATGATGTCGTTGAGGCCGAAATACTGGCTGAAGCCCTTGCCGACCTTGTTCGAGGGCACGATGGGCGGCAGGGCGCCGGGATCGGCGGCCGGGTCGGCGACCGACACGCCCAGGCCGGTGGCGCCGTTCAGGGTCAGGGCGCCGCCGGTGAAGCTGGCCGAGCCCGAAGCGCCCAGCGCGGTGTTCAGCTGGGTCAGGAAGTTGGCGGGGGTGAAGCCCGGACCGGCCGCGCCGTTGACGGTCATCGTGCCGGCCGTGAAGTCGATCTCGACCTTGTGCTGGACGACGCCGGCGCCGTTGGTCAGGACGATGTTGGTCTTGCCCTGGAAGCCGGTGAAGGCCGAGGTCGCATCCAGGCCGGTGTTGCGGCCGGTCATCACGTTCGGCGCGGGCACGGCCGACGCGGCGTTGGCGGCCTTGTTGATCGCCTCGGCCGCGCGGGTGGTGAACTCGCCCAGCTGGTCGGACAGATTGACCAGGTCGGTGTTGCGCACGTCCAGCAGGCCCTTGAGCTCGCCGTTCGAGATGTTCAGCGGCGTGGGCTGGACCGAACCGTTGGCCAGCTGCACCGTCAGATAGCCCGTGGCCGTCGCCGAGGTCTGGTAGGTCAGCTTGGCCGCGCCGTCGCCGGCCAGGCTGAGGCCTTCGGTCGAGCGGACCACGACGCCGCCCAGGGTGCGGGGCGACACCTGGACGTTCATCAGCTTCGACAGCTCGTCGATCATGCTGCTCTGGACGTTCTCGGCGCCGGCCGAGTCGGCCCCGGCCACCTTGGCGCGGGTGATGTCGATGTTCAGGGCGTCGATCTGGCTGAGCAGGTCGTTGACGCGCTCGACATCGCCCGAGATGCGGGCGTCGGCGTCCTTGCCCAGCTTGGACAGCGACGAGGTGATCCGGCTGGAGTCGGCCAGGAAGTCCTCGACCCGCGTCAGGGCCTGGCTGCGCAGCAGCGACGAGGTCGGGTCGTCCTGGGCGGCCGAGAAGGCCGTGAAGATGTCGTCCAGGGTCGAGAAGAAGTTGCCGTCGACGCTGGGGTCGCCGAACAGCTTCTGGGCGCTGTTCAGGGTCTGGGCCACGACCGAGGCGCGGGCGCTGTCGGACGCCGAGTTCAGGCTGGCCGACTGCAGGAAGCGGTCGGTGGCGCGCTTGATGGCGTCGATATTGACGCCCACGCCCATGCCGTTCGACAGCATGTTCGACTGGCTGATCGTCTTGCGGACGTAGCCGGTGGTGTTGACGTTGGCGATGTTGTCCGAGGTGACGCGCAGACCCGTCTGCGCGGCCATCATGCCGGACGTCGCCGTATTCATGATCGCATTAAGCGACATGGGCGGCTCCCTTCAGCTCGGCAAACCGCGCAACGCACAATGCGTCCTTGCCGGGCGAAACTTGCCGGGTCGCGGTGGGGATTGGTCCCCGGTGATGTGCCAAGCCATTGAATTTCATGGCGATATGTTCCGGTGGTCGGAAATTCGACGAAGGGGTCTGCGCAAGGACGGCGCCAACTCGACCGGGGAGGGGGCCGCGGCGCCCGGACGCGGCAACTCCCGTCCTGTCTGCCGGTCGACACCCGGCAAAAAGCGCCGCATCGGACGCTTTTTTGCTTCGTAAACAAGCTATTAACTTCAACAAAAACAGTGGCTTGACCTGTTTTTGCCGAGTTGGCCCGACCGTTGCTCAGGGGATTGGCGACAAGGCGGTTCGTCATGAGCCGTCCCCCCACCCGACCCGGCCCCGACTGCGAATGACCGCGACCGCCGCCAACCCCGCCGCCCCTCCCGCCAGCCCGGCTCCGGCCGCCGCCGGCGTCAAGGTGTCGGGCGAAGGCTTCGACGCCCTGCTGAACATCGCGGGCCGTAGCGAGACGACGAACGACCGCGCCCCGACCGCGCGTCCTCGCTCGGAAGCGGCCCGCTCGGACAACAAGACCGAAGCCCGCGACGTGAAGACGGCCGACAAGCCGGTCCGCACGGAAAGCAAGAGCGACGCCAAGAGCGCTGACGCTCCCAAGGACAAGACGGTCGAGACCGCCGACAAGGGCGACGTCGCCACCGACAAGACCGGCGAAGACAAGGCCGCCGCCGACACGGCCGAGACCCCGGCCCCGACCGACGCCGTCGCCACCCAGGCCGCCGCCAACCAGGCCGCCGCCGCCCTGATCGCCGCTCAGGCCGCCGTGACCACGCCGGTCGCGACGCCGGTCGAGGGCGAGGTCGTCGCCGCCGCGCCGGCCGTGGACGCCGCCGCCGTGGATGCGACCGCCGACTTCGCCGCCGCGGTCCAGACCGCCCAGGCCCCGACCACCGAACAGGCCGTTCAGCCGGCGCAGGTTCAGACCCAGGCCCAGCAACCGGTCGTCACCGCCCAGCAGGCTCAGGCCCAAGTCCAGACGGCCGCCGCGCCGGAAGGCCAGGCCGTCGACGCTGCCGCCCTCGAGGCGTTGGCCCAGCTGGCCGGCGGCGAAGAGGCTGCGCCGCTCGTCGCCGAAGACCTGGCCGCGCCGCAGGCCGCGCCCCAAGCCCCCGCCAAGGCAGCCGCCCCCAAGATCATTGCCCACGCCAAGCCAGCCGCTCAGCCGCAGGCCGCCGCGCCGGTGGCTCCGCAGGCCGTCGCCCCGCAAGCCGCTCAGGTCGCTGTCCAGGCCCAGGTCGTCGCTGACGCCGCGCCCATCGTCGCCGAACCCGTCGCCGCGTCGGCCGTTCAGGTCGCCGAAGCGGTCGCCGCCGTCGAGGCCGCGCCGGTCGAAGCCGCCCCGATCGACACCAAGGCTGGCGCGACCAAGCCGGCCGAGACGCCCAAGACCGCGCCGACCCTGCAGGCCGCCCAGGCCCAGGCCGCCGACGCCGTCGCCGTCGAAACCGCCCAGGCCGTGACCGCCGTCGCCGCGGGCGACAAGAGCAGCGACGCCTCGGTTCAGATCAAGACCACCCCGGACGCCGCCGCCGCGACCACGACCGCCGCGACCGAGCCCCCCGCCGCCGCCACGGTCGACGCCGCGCCGGTCGCCGCCCCGCCCCCGACCGCCCAGGCGCTGGACGCCAAGGCGGCGGCCGAAGCCGAGGCCAAGGCCCCGGTCCGCGGCTCGCCCGAGACCGTCGCGGCCCTGTCGGCCCAGATCGCCAAGCTTGCCGGCAAGACCACGCGCTTCGACATGGTCCTGACCCCGGACGCCCTGGGCAAGGTCGATGTCCGCATCGAGATCGGCCGCGACGGCGTCATGTCCGCCGCCATGAAGTTCGACCCGGACCACGCCGCCCAGGACCTGTGCGGCAAGGCGGGCGAACTGCGCCAGGCCCTGGCCGACGCCGGTTTCAACGTGGCCGACAACGGCCTGTCCTTCGACGTCTCCAGCCAGAACCAAGGCCAGAGCAACAACCCCTTCTTCGCGTTCGAAGGCTTCAACGACCAGGGCCGCCAGGCCTTCGCCGGCCGCGCCTTCCAAAGCAACAACCTGACCGGCGAAGACGACATCGCCCTCACCCCCGACCTGCTGCCCGGCCTGAAGATGGCCGCCGACAGCGGCCTGGACATCCGGATCTAAGGAAGCACCGAGCCATGGCCACCGCCGTCTCTTCGCAGAACACCTCGTCGGTCCTCGACCGGATCAACAACGGCCGCACGTCGATGGCCAACAACACCGAGACCTTTCTGAAGTTGCTGACCACGCAGCTGAAGAACCAGGACCCGCTGTCGCCCACCGACACGACCCAGATGACCCAGCAGATCACCCAGATGACGGGCGTCGAGCAGCAACTGGTCACCAACGACCTGCTGGCCGCCCTGGTCGGCATGAACACCGGCACGGGTCTGTCGGAAGGCGTCAACATGATCGGCAAGCAGGTCACCGCCGTCACCGACGACTCGACCCTGAAGGACGGCAAGGCCACCTTCACCTGGAGCCAGCCGGGCGCCTCCACCTCGCTGACCGTCGAGATCAAGAACGCGGCCGGCAAGGTGGTCCGCACCCTGAAGCCGGAAGACCAGAAGAGCGGCGCCCACACCATCACCTGGGACGGCAAGGACGACAGCGGCGCCCAGCTGCCGAACGGCGGCGTCTACGGCATCAACGTCGTGGCCAAGGGCGGCGACGGCAAGGATCTGAAGGTCACCAACATCAAGGGCCGCACCGAGGGCGTCGTCACCGCCGTCGACAACTCGACCGGCCAGCCGAAGGTCATCATCGACGGCAAGGAAATCCCCATCGACAGCGTCATCGGCGTCACCGCCGTGACGAAGGCGGCGGACACGGACGAAGAGTCCAAGGCCGCCTAACCGGCCACTCCTTTCGAACGGGCGTCAGAAAGACGCCGACGCGGTTCCCCGGAAGACGGTCTTCCCCCGAACCCAAACGCAAACAGCGCTGAACCCTTCGAACCCCATTTAGAAGCAGGAATTCAGTCATGAGCATCAACAGCGCCATGCTCTCGGGCGTCTCGGGCCTGATCGCCAACTCGTCGGCCCTGGCCGCGATCTCGGACAACATCGCCAACGTCAACACCGTCGGCTACAAGCGTTCGACCGCCAATTTCTCGACCCTGGTCACCTCGGGCAGCAAGAACACCGCCTACAGCGCCGGCGGCGTGAAGGCCCAGACCCACCAGTTCATCAGCCAGCAGGGCCTGACCCAGTCGTCGACCTCGAACCTGGACCTGTCGATCGCCGGCACGGGCTTCTTCGTCGCCACCGAGAAGCCGGAAAACCTGACCTCGTCGGACACTCGCTCGTTCACCCGCGCCGGTTCGTTCCAGCTGGATAACCTGGGCTATCTGCGCAACGACGCGGGCCTGTATCTGCAAGGCTGGCTGGCCGATCCGGTCAGCGGCATCATCACCCCCGACCCGTCGGACCTGATGCAGCTGTCGTCGATCAATGTCGGCACCGTCGGCGGCACGGCCGAGAAGACCACCCGCGTCGGTGTCAACGCCAACCTGCGCTCGGAACAGCCGGTCGCCGCCAACGTCTCCTACAAGGTCGGCACCGCCGGCGCGCCGTCGAAGTCGAACGTTCCCGACTCCGACCTGGCCACCCACAACTACGACGTCATCTACAAGTCGACGGGCGTGGCCAATCCGGTCGGCACCGAGAACAAGTACGAAGTCGAAGTCCGCGAGAACGGCGTGGTCGTCGTGTCGGGCACCGTCGGCTACAACGCCGCCGGCCAGCTGGTCAGCTCGACCCTGAAGCGCCCGGACGAAGCGACCGCCGGCGGCTCGCTGACCACCATCGAGATCAAGGCCGCGGCGGCGCCGGACCCGGCGGTCACCGTCGACCTGTCGGCCCTGGGCATCGTCTCGGCGTCTCCGGCGCCGGCGACCGACGCCGACGACGTCAACAAGGGCGCGCTGTACGATCCGTCCGCCAACTCGATGTCGACCTACGCCCTGCGTCAGGCCAACAAGGACACCACCACCAAGCCGCAAGGCGTCAAGCCCGACTTCGAGATCCAGATCCCGCTGTCGGACTCCAAGGGTGGCCAGCGCACGGTGACCATGTCGCTGCTGAAGGCCCCGGGCCCGAACCAGTGGTACGCCGAACTGCGCGCCCAGCCGGGCGACCTGGAGAACAACGCCAACGGCCTGATCAGCACCGGCATCGTCGAGTTCACCACCGACGGCAAGCTGAAGAGCACGGGCAGCCTGTTCACCGGCACCCCGACCTCGATCAACATCCAGGCCTCGGGCACGCCGCTGGTCACCCAGCCCGCCCCGCCGGCCGCCCAGCTGCCGCAGCCGCCGATCTGGGCCAAGGGCCTGGGCATCGACACCCAGGACGTCCAGATCGACCTGGCCAGCGCCGCCGGCGGCCTGACCCAGTACAACAGCCAGTCGGTCGTCCAGTCGGTCAACACCAACGGCACGGCCTTCGGCAACCTGACCAACATCGAGGTCGACAAGGACGGCTACGTCTCGGCCATCTTCGACAACGGCGTCACGCGCCGGATCGCCCAGGTCGCCGTGGCCACCTTCAGCAATCCGAACGGTCTGAAGGGCGTCAACGGCAATGCTTACCGCGTCACCAACGAAAGCGGCACCTATAGCCTGAAGCCTCCGGGCCAAGGCGGCGCCGGCGTGCTGGCCCCCTCGACGCTGGAAGCTTCGACGGTGGACCTGTCGACCGAGTTTACGGGCCTGATCACTACGCAACGCGCCTACTCTGCTTCGTCGAAAATCATCACGACAGCAGATCAGATGCTGGAAGAGCTTCTGAACATTAAGCGCTAATCCTAGAGATTAACGCTGTTTAATTCTTGTGTGTCAGTTCGATACACTATCGAGTACTAGATGGGCCGTCCTGTTTAGAGGATCTTTACTATTGGAATTAAGCCGCTGTTATTGGGCGGCGCCTATAGTGACCTCTCAACAGTGATGGTTGTGGGAAAGGCGTAAAGCCATGTTGCAACAGCAGCGCACGAACAGCCGGGGTGAAAAGTACGTTATCGGTCCGACCGGTGCGCCTCTGACCCTGTCCGATCTGCCGCCGCCGGAGACCCAGCGTTGGGTCATCCGCCGTAAGGCCGAGGTCGTGGCCGCCGTCCGCGGGGGTCTCCTCTCGCTCGACGAGGCTTGCGATCGCTACAAGCTGACGAACGATGAGTTCCTCAGCTGGCAGCAGTCGATCGATAAGCACGGCCTGGCGGGCCTGCGGACCACTCGGATCCAGCAGTATCGTTAAGACCTTTCAGGGGTGCGGCGTCTTGGCTCGCCCCTGGAGCTTCCAGATAGCCCCAAAGCCTTTCGGAAAAAGGGTTTGAAGACGTTCAGCGGCCGCTCCCGAAAGGGGGCGGCCGCGACGTTTTGGCGCCATCCGCGCCCCCTTCCGGACCCAAATATAAACGCCTCGTTTACCTTGCACTGGGTAAATCCTGCCTACCGACGGGCAGCTCTCCCTGCTTCGTCGGCAGATGCAGGGGTGAGGCTTGGAAAGCTTTCTGGGTTCGATCAAGCAGTTTGGCGTCGGCCGTCTGGCCGCGATGCTCGGCGTTGGCGCCGGCGTCGTCGCCGTGCTGGTGGCCCTTGTCATGTTCATGGGCAAGGAACCCCAGGAGCTGCTCTATTCGAACCTGGACCTGAAGGAAGCCTCGGAAGTCACCGCGGCCCTGGATCAGGCCAAGATCCCCTATCAAGCCAAGGGCGACGGCTCGACCATCATGGTGCCGCGCGACAAGGTCGCCAGCGCCCGCCTGATGATCGCCGGCAAGGGCCTCGTGAGCTCGGGCAACATCGGCTACGAGATCTTCGACAATTCCAACGCCCTGGGCCAGACCGACTTCGTCCAGCAGCTGAACCGCCAGCGCGCCCTGCAGGGCGAGCTGGAGCGCACCATCAAGGCGATGCAGGGCGTCAACAGCGTCCGTGTCCACCTGGTGCTGCCCAAGCGCCAGCTGTTCGAGGAAGACGCCGAACAACCCTCGGCCGCCGTGACCATCGGCGTCGGCGCCCGCGAGCCGTCGACCGACATGGTCCGCGCCATCCAGAACCTGGTGTCCTCGTCGGTCCCGAACATGAAGGCCGAGAAGGTCGCCATCATCGACCAGCACGGCAAGACCCTGTCGGCGCCGAGCGACGAGAGCATGGCCGGCAAGCTGGCCCAGGACCGCAAGACCGAGGCCGAGGCCCGCATCGCCAAGACCGTCAAGGACATGGTCGAGGGCGTGCTGGGCGCCGGCAAGGCCCGCGTCAACGTCACCGCCGACATCAATCTGGACCGCATCACGACGCAGGAAGAGCGCTTCGATCCGGACGGCCAGGTCATCCGCTCGGAAAGCACCAACGAGAACTCCTCGTCGGAGACCAAGAACGACGACACCTCGGGCGTCACCGCCACCGCCAACGTTCCTGGCCAGGCCGCCAACGGCGGGTTCCAGCAGCTGGGTTCGCGCGCCGGCGCCAACGAGAGCGTCACCAACTACGAGATCTCCAAGTCGGTGAAGACCACCGTCCAGGAGCCGGGCACCGTGCGCAAGGTCGCCGTGGCCGTAGCCATCGACGGGATCACCGCCCCGATGGCCAAGGACGGCAAGCCGGGCGCCTACACCCCGCGCACCGCCGAGGAGATCGCCCAGATCGAGGAGCTGGTTAAGACCGCCGTCGGCTTCGACGCCGCCCGCGGCGACCAGGTCAAGGTCACCAACATCAAGTTCCCGCAGCCCGAAGACCAGGGCCTGGAGAAGCAGGGCCTGCTGGCCGGCTTCGACAAGAACGACATCATGCGCTTCGCCGAGCTGGGCATCCTGGGCGTCGTGGCGCTGCTGGTCCTGCTGTTCGCGGTCCGCCCGTTCATCAAGAACCTGACCTCGCCGGCCCCGGCTCAACTGGCCCTGGCCGGTCCCGGCCAGCCGGTGACCCGCCTGGTGACCCTGTCGGACGGCACCCAGCAGCAGGTCGTGGTCGACCAGTCGGGCGAGCCGATGGCCATCGCCGGTCCGGCCAGCGACATCGATCAGCGTATCGACATCGCCAAGATCGAGGGTCAGGTTAAGGCCTCGTCGATCAAGCGGGTTTCGGAGTTCGTCGAAAAGCACCCCGAAGAGTCCGTCGCGATCCTGCGTAACTGGCTGCACGAGTCGACCTGATGGCCATGAAAGTCGCGGTCAACGACGTCACCAAGCTTTCGGGGCCCGAAAAGGCCGCGATCGTGCTGCTCGCCCTGGGCGAAGAGCACACCAAGATCTGGGAAGCCCTGGACGACGAGGAAATCAAGGAAGTCTCCCAGGCCATGGCCGGCCTGGGCACGGTCTCGGCCTCGGTCGTGGAAGACCTGCTGGTCGAGTTCGTCTCGGGCATGAGCTCGACCGGCGCGATCATGGGCTCCTACGAGCAGACCCAGCGCCTGCTGGCGTCGTTCATGCCGCAGGACAAGGTCGATCAGCTGATGGAAGAGATCCGCGGTCCGGCGGGTCGAACCATGTGGGACAAGCTCGGCAACGTGAACGAGGCCGTGCTCGCCAACTATCTGAAGAACGAATATCCGCAGACCGTCGCGGTGGTGCTGTCCAAGGTGAAGTCCGACCACGCCGCCCGCGTGCTGGCCTGCCTGCCGGAAGACTTCGCCCTGGAATGCGTCACCCGCATGCTGCGGATGGAGCCGGTGCAGCGCGAGATCCTCGACAAGATCGAGATGACGCTGCGCACCGAATTCATGTCGAACCTGGCGCGCACGTCCAAGCGCGACAGCCACGAGATGATGGCCGAGATCTTCAACAACTTCGACCGCCAGACCGAGGCCCGCTTCATCGCCGCCCTGGAAGAGCGCAACCGCGAAGCCGCCGAACGGATCCGCGCCCTGATGTTCGTGTTCGAGGACCTGTCGAAGCTGGACCCGGGCGGCATCCAGACCCTGCTGCGCGGCACGCCGAAGGAACAGCTGGCCCTGGCCCTGAAGGGCGCCTCGGACAAGCTGCGCGACATGTTCTTCTCCAACATGTCCGAGCGCGCGGCGAAGATCATGCGCGAGGACATGGAAAGCATGGGCCCCGTGCGTCTGAAGGACGTCGATGCGGCCCAGGTCGGCATGGTCCAGGTCGCCAAGGACCTGGCCGCCAAGGGCGAAATCATGCTGGCCGGCAGCGGCGGCGACGACGAGCTGATCTACTGAGGGAAATGGCATCATGATGGACACCCCTCACCGCAAATTCGGCTTCGACACGGTCTTCGACGACCGCGGCGGCGTCGCCTACACCCCGCCGAAGGTCAAGAAGGCCTTCACGATCGAAGAGGTCGAGGCCGCCCGCGCCGAGGGCTACATGCAGGGCGAGCGCTCGGCCGTGGCCCGCGCCGAGCAGGAGGCCGCCCAGGCCCTGAACGAGGTCGCCCAGGCCATCCACCAGGCGTTCGGCGGCCTGTCCCAGGTCGCCCACGAGCACCGCGAAGGCGCGGCGATGCTGGCCCTGGCCTGCGCCCGCAAGATCGCCGACGCGGCCCTGCACCACTTCCCCGAGGCCCCGGTCGTCGCTGCTCTGGAGGCCCTGGCCCGCGAGGTCGAGGCCGCGCCGCGCATCTTCGTCCGCGTCTCGCCCGAGCTGGAGGAACGCACCCAACTCGCGCTGGAGAACGTGGCCGCCCAGATCGGCTTCCAGGGCCAGATCGTCGCCCGCGCCGACGGGGCCATGCCCCCCGCGCCTTTCACTTTCGACTGGGGCGAGGGCCGCGCGGCCTACGACCCAGACGGCGCCGCCCAGCGCGTCGCCGAAGCGCTCGAAGCGGCCATCGCCGCCGAAGGCCTCCATGCCGAACCGATGTTCTCTTGAAAAGGCTGACCTGAGATGGCCGAAGACAATCTGACCCTGGACGAATTCGGCGGCTCGATGCTGGCCTCCGAAATGCCGGTCGAGCTGAGCGACAAGACCGCCTCCGACCTGGCGCCGGTCTTCGACGTGCCGGTCAACATCTCGGCCGTGCTGGGCCGCGCCAACATGTCGGTGGCGCAGCTGCTGCAGCTGGGCCAGGGCTCGATCCTGGAGCTGGACCGCAAGGTCGGCGAGGCGATCGACATCTACGTCAACAACCGCCTGGTAGCCCGCGGCGAGGTCGTCGTCGTCGACGAGCGCCTGGGCGTGACCATGACGGAAATCATCAAGGACGGCGACCAGGGCTAAGCCCTGGTCTGCAGGAGTTAGAACATGCGGCTTCTCGTCGTCGGAAAACTGAACGGACAGCTCTCAGTCGCCGTGAAAATGGCGATGAACGCGGGGGCCAAGGTCTCGCACGTCGAAACCCCCGAGCAGGCGACCAACGCCCTGCGGGCGGGGCAGGGGGCCGACCTGCTGATGGTCGACTACGCCCTGGACATCGGGGCCCTGATCGCGGCCAACGAGGCCGAGCGCATGCGGGTGCCCGTGGTGGCCTGCGGCGTCGACGCCGATCCGATGCGCGCGGCCGCGGCCATCAAGGCCGGCGCCAAGGAATTCATCCCGCTGCCGCCGGACGCCGAGCTGATCGCCGCCGTCCTGGCCGCCGTCACCGACGACGACAAGCCCATGGTCGTCCGCGACCCGGCCATGGAGCAGGTCCTGAAGCTGGCCGACCAGGTCGCCCCGTCCGAAGCCTCGATCCTGATCACCGGCGAAAGCGGTTCGGGTAAGGAGGTCATGGCCCGCTACGTCCACGGCAAGTCGCGCCGGGCCAAGGCGCCGTTCATCAGCGTCAACTGCGCCGCCATCCCCGAGAACCTGCTGGAAAGCGAGCTGTTCGGCCACGAGAAGGGCGCCTTCACCGGCGCCATGGCCCGCCGCATCGGCAAGTTCGAAGAGGCGGACGGCGGCACCCTGCTGCTGGACGAAATCTCGGAAATGGACGTGCGCCTGCAGGCCAAGCTGCTGCGCGCCATCCAGGAGCGCGAGATCGACCGCGTCGGCGGCTCCAAGCCGGTCAAGGTCAATATCCGCATCCTGGCCACATCGAACCGCGACCTGGCCCAGTCGGTGAAGGACGGCGTCTTCCGCGAAGACCTGCTCTACCGCCTGAACGTCGTGAACCTGCGCCTGCCGCCGCTGCGCGAGCGTCCGGGCGACGTGCTCAGCCTGTGCGAATTCTTCGTCAAGAAGTACGCGGCCGCCAACGGCGTGCCCGAAAAGCCGATCTCGGCCGAGGCCAAGCGCCGCCTGCTGGCCCACCGCTGGCCGGGCAACGTCCGCGAGCTGGAAAACGCCATGCACCGCGCGGTGCTGCTGTCGACCGGCGACGAGATCGAAGAGTTCGCCATCCGCCTGCCGGACGGCCAGCAACTGGCGCCGGCCCCCTCGCCGGACGCCCAAGTCGCGCGCGGCGCCCAGATGGCCGCCGACGCTGTTTCACGCACTTTCGTAGGATCGACCGTGGCTGAAGTCGAACAGAAGCTGATCATCGACACCCTGGAGCACTGCCTGGGCAACCGCACCCATGCGGCCAACATTCTGGGCATCTCGATCCGCACCCTGCGCAACAAGCTCAAGGAATACGGCGACGCCGGCGTTCCCGTGCCGCCGCCGCAGGGCGGGGTGGGGGCCGCGGCCTAGTTTTTAGGAGACGCGTGATGGTCGCCAAAACCGGTCCCCACTTTTGGCTATCACGCTTGGGGTGCGACCACATGGCTCGGCGCCGCGACCATCCGTCCGGCGCCGAACATGGCTAATTTTCTTTAAGGAGATGGCGGCGGACCGCAAATCGCTGCAAGCGCTGGTCCAGCTAGACATCAACGGCACCAAGGTTTCGCATGGCTGACGCCGCCGCCCCGACCGCTCGATCCGTCCCCAGCGCCAAGTCGCTGCTGGACGGCTTCCTGCGCGGCGAAATGGGCCTGGCGATCGGCGTCGTCGGCATCATCGTCCTGCTGATCCTGCCCGTCCCGCCGATGCTGCTGGACGTGCTGCTGGCCGTGTCGCTGACCGGCTCGGTGCTGATCCTGATGACCGCGGTGCTGATCAAGCGTCCGCTGGAATTCACCTCGTTCCCGACCGTCCTGCTGGTGGCGACCCTGTATCGCCTGGGCCTGAACGTGGCCTCGACCCGCCTGATCCTGGGCCACGGCCAGGAAGGCACCGGCGGGGCCGGCGCGGTCATCGAGGCCTTCGGTCACCTGATGATGCAGGGCAACTTCGTCATCGGCGTCATCGTCTTCATCATCCTGGTGGTGGTGAACTTCATGGTCGTGACCAAGGGTTCAGGCCGCATCGCCGAAGTCGCCGCGCGCTTCACCCTGGACAGCATGCCCGGCAAGCAGATGGCCATCGACGCCGACCTGTCGACCGGCCTGATCGACCAGGAACAGGCCAAGCTGCGCCGCAAGGAGCTGGAGCAGGAAAGCACGTTCTTCGGGGCCATGGACGGCGCCAGCAAGTTCGTGAAGGGCGACGCGATCGCCGGCCTGATCATCACCGGCATCAACATCGTCGGCGGCATCATCATCGGGGTGGTGCAGCACAAGATCCCCATTGGGGAAGCCGCATCGTCCTACACCATCATGACCATCGGCGACGGCCTGGTCAGCCAGATCCCGGCGCTGATCATCTCGATCGCCGCCGGTATGGTCGTGTCCAAGGCTGGCGTCGAAGGCTCGGCCGACAAGGCCCTGATGACCCAGCTGGGCATGAACCCGGCCGGCCTGGGCATGGTCTCGGCCTCGTCGGGCATCATCGCCCTGATCCCGGGCATGCCGATCCTTCCGTTCGCGGCCCTGGCCATCGGCGCCGGCGCCCTGGCCTACAAGCGCGTGCAGGACGCCAAGAAGCCCAAGCCCATAGACCTCGAGGCGATGGACGCCGCCGCCGGCGCCCCGGCCGAGGCCGAGGAAGAGCCGATCAGCGCCTCGCTGGCCATCGACGACGTCAAGATCGAGCTGGGCTATGGCCTGCTGACCCTGATCAACGACCTGGACGGCCGCAAGCTGACCGACCAGATCCGCGCCCTGCGCAAGACCCTGGCCGGCGAGTTCGGCTTCATCATGCCGCCGGTTCGCATCCTGGATAATATGCGCCTGTCCAACCAGGGCTACGCCATCCGCATCAAGGAGATGGAGGCCGGGGCCGGCGAGGTGCGCCTGGGCAGCCTGATGGCCATGGATCCGCGCGGCGGCCAGGTCGAACTGCCGGGCGAGCACGTGCGCGAGCCCGCCTTCGGCCTGCCGGCCACCTGGATCACCGACGACCTGCGCGAGGAAGCCACCTTCCGCGGCTACACCGTCGTCGACCCGGCCACGGTGCTGACCACGCACCTGACCGAGATCCTCAAGGAGAACATGGCCGACCTGCTGTCCTATGCCGAGGTCCAGAAGCTCCTGAAGGAGCTGCCCGAGGCGCAGCAGAAGCTGGTCGCCGACCTGATCCCCGGCACGGTCACCGCCACCACCGTCCAGCGCGTGCTGCAATCGCTGCTGCGCGAGCGGGTCTCGATCCGCGACCTGCCGCAGATCCTGGAAGGCGTCGGCGAGGCCGCCCCGCACACGGCCTCGGTCACCCAGCTGGTCGAGCAGGTCCGCGCGCGCCTGGCCCGTCAGCTGTGCTGGGCCAACCGCGGCGACGACGGCGCCCTGCCGATCATCACCCTGTCGGCCGACTGGGAGCAGGCCTTCGCCGAAGCCCTGATCGGCCCCGGCGACGACAAGCAACTGGCCCTGCCGCCCTCGCGTCTGCAGGACTTCATCCGCGGCGTCCGCGACAGCTTCGAACGCGCCGCCCTGGCCGGCGAAGCCCCCGTCCTGCTGACCAGCCCCGGCGTGCGCCCTTATGTCCGCTCGATCATCGAACGCTTCCGCGGCCAGACGGTCGTGATGAGCCAGAACGAGATCCACCCGCGGGCGAGGCTGAAGACCGTGGGGATGGTGTAGGGCTTTAGCGCTCCCTCCGTCTCGTCGCTTTCGCGCCGATCCGTTGCACGGATGAGGATGACGTCTTCTCCTCCCTTGCGAAGCGGGGGAGGTGGCCCGAAGGGCCGGAGGGGGCGCTCGCTGCCGTCTCCGCAATCCCCAAAACCCGGGGTTCGGCAGCCGCAACCCCCAACCCTGGGGGTGTCTTCACCCCATAACGGTGTTCACCCAAGGTTGCGGCAGCGCTTTTGGCGCCGCACTCTGGCGGGGATGCGCGTCTCGTCTCCCACCACCCTGTTGCTCGGGGTCATCCTGCTGTGCGTGGCCACGGCCCTGACCGGGGTCTGGCTGGCGGCGTCGCCGGCCTGGCTGGGCGCGCGGTTCGACGCCAGGCCGGGCGGCGCGATCGTCATTACCGCCCTGACCCCCGACGGTCCGCTAGCGCGGGCCGGGGCCAGGGTCGGCGAGCGGCTGGCCGGCGTCGGGACGGCGGGGGACGGTCCGGCCGCGGTGCTGCACATCGACGAGATCGGCGGCCTGAACGCGCCCGACACCCAGGCCGCCTTCGACGAGCAGCACCGCCGCCAGGGCCTGTTCGCCAAGGCGCTGGAAGCCCGGCCGCTGGTCCTGCGCCTGGCCGGACCCGATGGCGCCCAACGGGCCGTGACCCTGGACGGTCGCATCCGCCCCCTGGGCGACCTGGGCGCGGAGTTCTGGGCCAATCTCGTCTTCGGCCTGATCGCGGCCCTGATCGTCGGCTGGGTCTGGGCCCTGCGGCCGCGCGACCTGTCCACCCAGCTGTTCGCCCTGACGGGCCTGTCGATGCTGGCCTTTACGTTCGGCTGGGCAGTGCACGCCAGTGTCGAGCTGGTCCAGGACCAGGCGACGGCCGTCACGGTGGCCTGGCTGAACATGGCCGGGGCCGTGGCCTATGGCGGGGCGATGATCGCCTTCTTCCTGGCCTATCCCAAGCGGGTGACGCGGGCGCCGGTCGTGCTGCTGGTCCCGCTGTGCGTTCTGCTTTGGGCGCTGACGCCGCTGTGGCCGGGCAATCCCGCCCGCGAGACCACCGGCCAGGCCGCCACCTCGATCGAGATGGCGCTGATCATCGTGGCCATCGTCGTCCAGGCGATCGCCAGCCGCAAGGATCCCGCCGCCATGGCCGCCACCCGGTGGCTGGGCCTGTCGGTGGTGATCGGGGCCGGGGCCTTCATCGCCAATGTCGCCGTGCCGATCTCGCTGGGCCGCGCGCCGTTCCTGGACCCGCGGTTCTCGCTGGGCTTCTTCGTGATCATCTATGTCGGCATGGCCGTGGGCCTGCGCCGGCACAAGCTGTTCCAGCTGGACCAGTGGGCGTTCCGGATCCTGTTCTATCTGGGCGCAGGCGCGGCGCTGCTGGTGCTGGACGGCCTGCTGATCGCGGCCCTGGGGACCAGCGCCCAGACCGCCCTGGGCGTGTCGCTGCTGGTGGTGGCCTTCGCCTATCTGCCGTTCCGCGACGTGTTGTGGCGGCTGACCATCGGCCGACGGACGATGAAGGATCACGAGATGTTCGCCGCCGTGGCCGACGTCGCCCTGATCCACGGCGTCGATGCGCGCGGCCAGGCCTGGAAGGCGCTGCTGGCCAAGGTCTACGAGCCGCTGGAAGTGACTCCAGGGAGCGCCAGCCAGGCCTCCGTCGAGATCCTGGAGGAGGGCGTGGCCCTGGGCCTGCCCGCCGCCGCCGGGACCACGGCCCTGACCCTGCGTTTCCCGTTCCGCGGCCGGGGCCTGTTCGGCACGGCCCAGGCCCAGCTGGCCCAGCAACTCGTGGGTCTCCTCGCCCAGATCGAGGAAGGCCGCGACGCCTATGCCCGCGGCGTGGTCGAGGAGCGCCTGCGCATCGCCCGCGACCTGCACGACGACGTCGGCGCGCGGCTGTTGTCGGGCCTGCACCGCCAGGACCTGTCCCAGACTCGCGAGGCCATGCGCGGGGCGATCGGCGACCTGCGCTCGATCGTCTCGGGCCTGTCGGGCCACGACCTGCCGCTGGAGGCGGTGCTGGCCGACCTGCGCCACGAAACCGCCGAGCGGCTGGAGGCAGCGGGCCTGACGCTGGACTGGCCGCCGGTCGAGCTCAGCGATCCCGACGTCACCGCGCCCTACCGCGTCTACAAGAACCTGACCTCGGCGGTGCGCGAGGTGGTGTCCAACGCCATTCGTCACGCCCAGGCGGGCCGGGTCAGCGTCACCGTGCATGAGGCCGGCGGCCGGCTGGAGCTGACCCTCAGCGACGACGGCGTCGGCCTGCCGCGCGGCGAGGGGGGGCGGCGCAGCGGCCTGGCCAACCTGGAACGCCGCCTGGGCGAGATCGGCGGGGCGGTCGAGATCCCCGACACCGAGCGGGGCACGGTGATCCGGCTTTCCGCCCCCATCCGTGCGAGCGCTGAAGCATGAGTATCCCCGTCACTGCGCTTGTGCTGGAGGACCAGACCGAGACCCGCGAGCACCTGCTGGCCGCCCTGGCCGAGGCGTTTCCGGGCGTCGTGGCCACCGGCGCGGCGGATCTGGCCGAGGCCCGCTCGTTCCTGAACGGGGGCGCGCCGGACCTGGCGCTCGTGGATCTGGCCCTGCCGGACGGGCGCGGCGTCGACTTCCTGAGGGATCTGTCCGAGCGCTCGGGCGGGGCGACGCGGTCGGTGGTGGTGACCATCTATGCCGACGACGCCCACCTGTTCGACGCCATCGCGGCGGGAGCGGGCGGCTATCTGCTCAAGGACATGGATCGCGGCGACCTGGTCCGCTACCTGCGTCGCCTGGAGGCCGGCGAGACCCCGTTGTCGCCGGCCGTGGCCCGCCGGATGCTGGACTATTTCCGCAAGCCCTCGCCCTTGGTCGAGCCCGAAGCGGCCCTGACCCCGCGCGAGACCGAGGTGCTGCGCCTGATCGGCCGCGGTCTGCGCTCGGGGGAAGCGGCCAAGGTCATGGGCGTCACCGAACTGACCGTGGCGGGCTATGTGAAGGCGATCTACCGCAAGCTCAACATCTGCTCCCGGGCCGAGGCGGCGCTGGAGGCGCAGCGGCGGGGGCTGGTGTAGGGCGCTCCAAATTTCGCCGCGAAGTTCCGCTCAAGGATCGCTAGGGTGTCGCCAACGACACGATCCGAAAGACCCTTCGATGCGCCTTCTCACTGTCCTGGCCGCCACGGCCTTCCTCGCCGCCGGCGCGGCCCACGCCCAGGTCCAACCGTCGGCGCCGCCGCAACTGAGCGGCGCGTCGGCGGGCGCGATCGCCGGCAAGGCCTTCCTGGAGAAGAACGCCAAGGCCCCCGGCGTGGTCAGCCTGCCCTCGGGTCTGCAGTATAAGGTCGTCACCAGCGGCCCCAAGAGCGGCCCCTCACCGAAGCTGGGCGACATCATCAAGGTCCATTACGAGGGCAAGCTGCTGGACGGCACGGTGTTCGACTCGAGCTTCGCGCGCGGCAAGGCGGCGATCATGCCGGCCGACGGCCTGATCCAGGGCTGGCTGGAGGCCCTGCCGCTGATGAAGGTGGGCGACGAGTGGACGCTATATATCCCGGCGTCGCTGGGCTACGGCCCGCGGGACATGGGCGAGATCCCGCCCGATAGCGTGCTGGTGTTCCGGCTGCAGCTGATCGGGATGCTGGCGGTGGATTGACGAAGATGCTCCCCCGCGCTGCGGGGGAGCTGTCGGCGAAGCCGACTGAGGGGGCTAATGCGGCCTAGGTCGAGTTGGCCCCCTCCGGCCCTCTGGGCCACCTCCCCCGCAACGCGGGGGAGGATCTATTTGGAACGGCTCTTCATCAGCGGCTGGATCCGCTCCCCGAACGCCTCCACTCCCTTCACGAAATCATCGAACGTCAGCAGCACCCCGGCCGTCCCCGGCACGGCGGCGATCTCGTCCATCATCCTCGCGATGCCTTCATAGCTGCCGACCAGCGTGCCCATGTTCAGGTTCACCGCCGACTCCGGCGCCGCCAGCTGGGTGGTGTTGGTCGTCGCCCCGGCTTTGGCGTTGGGCGCGGCTTGGTTGGTCAGCCAGGCCAGGGCTTCCTGGTCCGCCCCGTCCCGGTAGCTCTGCCACTTGGCCATGGCCGCCTCGTCGGTCTCGTCGGCGATGATCATGAACAGCAGGAACGACTGGACGTCGCGACCGGTCTTCTCCGCCGCCGCTTCCAGCCGCTTGTTGACCCCGGCGAAGGCCGTCGGGGTGTTGGTCCCCTTGCCCAGGGCGAAGCTGTAGTCGGCATATTGCGCCGTGAAGGCCAGGCCCTCGTCGGACGAGCCGGCGCAGATCAGCTTGGTCTCCTGCGGATGCGGACTGACCCGGCAGTCGTCCATGGTGAAGTACTTGCCCTTGAAGTCCGAAACCCCGGTCTCCAGCAGGTCCTTCAGCACGGTCGTGTATTCGGCCAGGTAGTTGTAGCGGTCGGTATAGTGCTCTTCACCCGGCCACAGGCCCATCTGCGAATACTCGGCCTTCTGCCAGCCGGTGACCAGGTTGATGCCGAACCGGCCCGGGGCGATCGAGTCGATGGTCGAGGCCATGCGGGCCACGATGGCCGGCGGGATGGTCAGGGTGGCGACGGTGGCGAAGATCTTGATCCTGCTGGTCACGGCCGCCAGGCCCGCCATCAGGGTGAAGCTCTCCAGATTATGTTCCCAGAACTCCGTCTTGCCGCCGAACCCGCGCAGCTTGATCATCGAGAGCGCGAAGTCGAAGCCGTATTTCTCGGCCTTCTGGGTGATCTCCTTGTTCAGCTCGAAGCTGGGCCTGTACTGCGGAGCGGTCTCCGAGATCAGCCAGCCGTTGTTGCCGATGGGGATGAAGACGCCGACCTGCATGGATTTATTCCCCCGCTAGAAATTGGATGAGGCCTTCGTTGAAGGTCTCGGGATCGGTGACGGTGAAGCCGTGGCCGCCCCAGGCGACCTGCTGGAAGTCGGCGTTGGGTAGGCGAGCGGCCAGGCGCTGCGAGCAGCTCATCGGGACCAGCATGTCGTCGGCGCTGGCGCTGACCAGCACCCGGTGGGTGATCGCCTCCAGCCGCGCGTCGATATCGAAGACCAAGAGAGCGTTGATCCGGGCCAGCATCACCTCGCGCGGCGGGAAGCCGGCCAGGTGGTGGGCCTCCTCGGCCTGCAGCCGGGCGTGGTTCCGCGAGATCCAGTCGGCCGGATAGAGGAAGATCGGCTGGGCGTGGACATAGGCCTCCGGGCCCGTGTCGTTCAGCAGATGGATGCGGGTGTCGAAGCACCGCTTGATGTGCGGGTCGGGCCGGCTCCAGCCGTTGACGACGACCAGCTTGCCGAGGCGGTCGGGAGCATCCAGCGCCAGTTGCAGGCCGGCATTGCCGCCGGCCGCGTGGCCGACGACGTGGGCCTTGGCGAGGCCGAGGGCGTCCATGACCTTGACCATGTCCTCGGCCATGTGCGCGACCGTGTAGTTTGGCGGCAGTTGGCGAACGCTGCGCCCCGTGCCGCGATGGTCGTACAGCACCACCGGCCAGCGCGCCGTCAGGGCCTCCATCTGCGGCCCCCAGAACGCGCCGGACCCGCCCAAGCCCGACGACAGCAGCACGACCTCGCGACCGGCGACGGGGCCGCCGTGCAGTTCGTAGTGAAGGCCGTCGACCGTGCCTGAGGTCATCGCTTGCCCACATGCGCGATGGTCGCGATCTCGACCACGAAGCCCGGCTTGACCAGGCCGCACTGGATGCAGAAGCGGGCCGGCTTGTCGCCCGGGAAGTACTCGGCATAGACCTTGTTGATCGCGCCGTAGTGGCTCCAGTCGGTCAGGAAGATGTGGTTCATGGTCACGTCGTCCATGGTCCCGCCGGCGGTCTCGATCACCGACTTGATGGTCTCCAGCACTTGGCGGGTCTGGGCCTGCGCGTCGTCGGGAAAGGCGACGTTGTTGTCCTTGTCGAAGGCGAGCGTGCCGGAGACGTAGACGATCCCGTCGGCCAGGGTGCCGGGCGAGAACGGGGCGATCGGCGTGCCAGTCCCGGGTGGGGTGATGACGGTCTTGGGCATGGTCAATTCCTCCAATCCAAACCCCGTTTTCCCGGCGAAGGCCGGGACCCAGATTCATCTGGGATGACTGGGGTGTTCGCGCCTGACGGCCTATCGATCTCTCAAAAGCTTGTGGGTTCGATCTGGGCCCCGGCTTTCGCCGGGGAGGCGGATTAGGGGGGGGGCGCCAGTTGCCCGAACGCCCCCTTGAAGTCCGCGGTCGTCGAGACCCAGCCGAAGAAGGTCTCGATGTTGAACAGGGCCGCCTGCTGGACGAACTCCGGCCCCGCCTGGTGGGTGGCGTCCTCCAGCACCGTGCCGAAATATTCCAGGAAGAAGCCGTCGCGCAGGGTCGACTCCACGCAGACGTTGGTGGCGATGCCCACGAACACCAGGTGCCGAATCCCGCGCGCCCGCAGCACGCTGTCCAGCTGGCTGTTGAAGAAGCCGGAATACCGCGTCTTGTGCAGCTGGATGTCGCCCGGCTGGGGCTTCAGCTCATCGACCAGCTCGTAGTCCCACTGGCCGCGGGCCAGCAGCTTGCCCTGCAGCTCGGGCCGGGCGCGCATGGTCTTCAGGGCGTTGGACTTCCACCAGTTGGGCGAGCCCGGACCGCCGGCCTCCACATACTGGTCGTCCCAGCCGTTCTGGAAATAGATCACCGTCATGCCGGCCGTGCGGGCCGTCTCCAGCACGCCTTTCGTCTTCTGGATCACGCCCTGCGCGCCCGAGATGTCGAAGCCGGCCAGATCGAGATAGCCGCCCTTGGAGGCGTAGGCGTTCTGCATGTCGATGACGATCACCGCGGTGGTCTTTGGATCGACGGGCAGGGGCTCTGGCCGCGCCGGCAGCATGACGGCATTCGGCGAAAGCGGGGTGATCGGAGAGGTCGTCAAGGCAGCGTCCTTCAATCGAGGACGCAGCAAACGCCACTTCGGCGAACGACGCAATCTCGACTGTGCGTGCGTCCGAACGGTTAAGCTCGAGCGCCCAAACGGCGGGCGGCGATCCGTCGCACCCGCCTTTCCGAAGGCGGTGAGCGGTATCGAAAGCCTCGCCGATGTCTCGCTCAAAGCCTTGCCGTACAAGGCTTTGACGCAAGATAACGCCGTTGTGGCCGCCGCCGGAAACACGGCCATGGTGTCGCAGCGACCAAGCGCCGCTTTTTACGGATCGCTAGCCATCCGCGTCCAAGGCTCCTTCCCATGGCGCGAAGCAAACTCATCTTCCGAGGACCTGACGCGCGGCCGATGCGACTGATCCTGGGGATCGTCGGCGCGGCCGCGGCGCTGGTGGCCGTCTCGATCGTCGGCGCCCTGGCGCTGATGCTGCTGGCCGCGCGCGAGGTCGATCGTCACGACGCCGCCGACGACATCGCCCTGGTCAGCCGGATCATCTCGCGCACCCAGGTCCGCACCGAGCGCGAGCTGGCCTCGGCGGCGATCTGGGACGAGGCCTACAAGGCCACCGGCTGGACGCTGAACCCGCACTGGATCGACATCAACCTGGCCGCCTATTACCGTGGCCAGTTCAAGCACGACCTGACCTTCATCATGCGCTTGGGCCAGGTGGTCTACGCCTCGAAGGACGGCATCCGCGCGCCGGTCGAGGCGCTCGGCGACTTCCCCGCCCGGGTGACCCGCATCGCCGCCGACGTCGCCGCCGAAAGCCGCGCCAACGAAGCCGACGGCCATCTGGGCCTGGCCGCGGAGGCGACGCGGGTCGGCTTCATGAACATCGACGGCGCGGCCTATGTCGTGGCCTTCGCCGCGGTGACGCCGGACTCCCGGGCGGTGGCGGAGACCTATACCGGCCCCACCGCCGTCCTGGTGTCGGCGCGCCTGGTCAGCCCGCCGTTGGTGCGCGAGCTGTCCGACGACCTGGGCCTGAAGGGCCTGGTCCTGTCGAACGCGATCGACGGGCGCGAGCCGCGGGTGGTGCTGCGCGACATTGACGGACGCCCGATCGGCGCCCTGGCCTGGGATCCGGAGAATCCCGGCCTGTCGCTGCTGAAGAGCGTGGCCGTCTGGATCGTCGGCGCCTTCCTGCTGCTGGGGGCCATCGCCACGGTGCTGCTGCTGCGGGTGCGCGAGGCCCTGCGCGAGCTGCGGGCCGGCCGCCTGGCCCTGGTCGCCGCCAAGGAAGAGGCCGAGACGGCCAACGCCGCCAAGACCCGCTTCCTGGCCAATATGAGCCACGAGATCCGCACGCCGCTGAACGGGGTGCTGGGCATGGCCCAGGTGATGGCCGCCGACATCCTGACCGATCGCCAGGCCCGCCGCCTGCGCATCCTGGAGGAGTCGGGGCGCTCGCTGCTGACCCTGCTGAACGACATCCTCGACATCGCCCGGCTGGAGGGCGGGGCGGTCAAGCTGCGGGCCGAGATCTTCGACCTGGCCGGTCTGGTCGAGGCCAGCTGCGTGGCCTTCTCCGGCGCGGCCGCGGCCAAGGACCTGGAGCTGCACGTCGACATCGCGCCCGATCTGCGCGGTCGCTGGACGGGCGATCCAACCCGCCTGCGCCAGGTGCTGGGCAATCTCGCGGCCAATGCGGTGAAGTTCACCAACGAGGGCCGGGTGACGGTCCGCGTGCGCCACGCCGGCAAGGACGGCCTGCGCTTCGACGTCGAGGACACCGGCGTGGGCATCGCCGCCCAGCACCTGCCGCACCTGTTCAAGACCTTCTCCCAGGTCGACAACAGCCTGACCCGCGCCCATGACGGGGCCGGCTTGGGCCTGTCGATCTGCCGCGAGCTGGTCGAGCTGATGGGCGGCAACATCGGCGTGATCAGCGCCCCGGGCCAGGGCTCGTGCTTCTACTTCACCGTGCCGCTGACCCAGGCGGCGACGGACCGGCCGCAGCTGCGGGTGGTGGGGTAGGGCGGAGCGCCCCGTCTTCCCCCTCCGGGGGAGGAGGGCCGAAGGGCCGGAGGGGGCAAGTCAGAGCGTACTCCCTCACTCGCCCCCACCTGACCGCGCGCCAGCGCGCGGTCGTCCGCCCCCGGAGGGGGCAGACGGGAGGCGAAATCCTACCGCCTGGACCGGGTTTCCATGCCCACTTCCCGCGCATCCGGACGATCTGGGCGCCGATAATTCAGAGCCCCGGCCACGACCTGCGCCCCGCGGGGCCGCAACCCCTCGCGTGCTCGCCGACCGCTGTTAGCCCTTAACACCGCACCGCCAAAGGGCCGGCGGTTGGTTCGGGGCTTTCAGTGATGGATTTCGGTGTCAGGGCGCCCAGTCGGCGCCAGCTTCTTTCGGCCATCGCCAGGGTCGGCGGCACGGCCGCGCTGTATCAGGCCATGACCACCCTGGGCCACGCGGCCGAGACCCAGTTCCACGGCCCGCCCAACCTGCAGGGCGCGCGCCCCGGCGCCAGCGTCATCGTGCTGGGCGCGGGCCTGGCCGGCATGCTGGCCGCCTACGAGCTGACCCGGGCCGGCTACAAGGTGAGGATCCTGGAGTTCCAGAACCGTCCGGGCGGTCGCAACTGGTCGCTGCGCGGCGGCGACACCTACACGGAACTTGGCGGCGCCACCCAGAAGGTCGGCTATGCGGCCGGCAACTACTTCAACCCCGGCCCGTGGCGCATCCCGCACCATCACCGCACCCTGCTGCACTACTGCAAGGCCTTCGGCGTCTCGCTGGAGCCCTTCATCCAGTACAACCACAACACCTGGATGCACTCGTCCGAGGCCTTTGGCGGCAAGCCGGTGCGGTTCAACACCGCCGCCGCCGACTTCGAGGGCAACATCGCCGAGCTGCTGGCCAAGTCGGTCAACGCCAAGGCGCTGGACGACGCCGTCACCCTGGAAGATCGCGAGCGCCTGCTGGAAGCCCTGAAGGGCTGGGGCATGCTGGACAAGGACTACAAGTATTCCGCCAGCCTGCGCGCCTCGGCCCACCGCGGCTATGAGCGGCCGCCCGGCGGCGGGATCAACGGGGCGCCGATCGCGTCCAAGGACCTGAACAGCCTGCACGACGTGCTGGACCCGCAGGTCTGGACCTCGATCGGCTTCTTCATGGGCCACGAGATGCAGACCACCATGTTCCAGCCGGTGGGCGGCATGGACATGATCGGCAAGGGCTTCGCCAAGCAGGTGGAAGGCCTGATCACCTACAACGCCAAGGTCAGCAAGGTCGCCCAGGACGACAAGGGCGTGGCGGTGACCTGGACCGACACCGCCACCGGCAAGACCACCGACGCCAAGGCCGACTGGTGCGTCTGTACGATCCCGCTCAGCATCCTGGGCCAGATGGACTTGGCAGTCACCGACGAGATGATGGCCGCCATCAAGGCCGTCCCTTACTCCGGCCAGGTCAAGATCGGCCTGGAGATGAAGCGCCGCTTCTGGGAGGAGGACGAGTCGATCTACGGCGGCCACAGCTTCACCGACCAGGAGATCGCCCTGATCTCCTATCCGAACAACAACATGTTCAAGGATGGTCCAGCCGTGTTGCTGGGGGCCTTCGCCCGCGAGATGGGGGCCTATCGCCTGGCTGGCATGACGCCCGGCCAGCGGATTGAGGTCGCGCTTCAGCAGGGCTCGGTGCTGCACCCGGCCAGCTATCGCAAGGAGTTTTCCAACGGCGCCTCGGTGGCCTGGAGCCGTGTGCCGTGGGCCATGGGCTGCTGCGCCCGCTGGAACGACGAGACGCGCAAGGAACACTACCAGACCCTGGTCGGCATGGACCGCCGCATCGTCCTGGCGGGCGAGCACGCCTCTTACGTCGGCTGCTGGATGGAGGGCGCGCTGCTGTCGTCCATCGACGCCATCACCCGTCTGCACAAGCGCGCGCTGGAGGCCTGAGGACCATGAAGAAGATCGTTCTCCTGGCGGCGCTGCTGGCCGCCTCCACGGCGACCGCCCAGACCTCCGGCGGCGGCGACACCGGCGGCGGTGTGGTCCGCGTGCCCAAGCCGGTGACCGGCGAGCAGGTCTATGGCGCGGTCTGCCAGGCCTGCCACATGGCGGATGCGAAAGGCGGCAAGGGCGCGGGCGAGATCCCGGCCCTGGCGTCCAATCCGCGCCTGGCCGGCGCGGCCTATCCGATCATGGTCGTGGCCGGCGGCAAGGGCGGCATGCCGGGGTTCAGCGGCATGCTGAGCAACGCCCAGATGGCCGAGGCGGTGACCTATATCCGCACGCACTTCGGCAACAGCTACGCCAAGCCGGTGACGGAGGAGGACGTGGCCAAGATCGCCAAGCCGCCGGCGCCGGGGGGGCATTGAAAGGGGCAGGGCCGAACCGTCTTCCCCCTCTGGGGGAGGAGCGCCGCAGGCGCGGAGGGGGCAAGTCAGCGAGAACTCACCTTACTCGCCCCCACCTGACCGCGCGCCAGCGCGCGGTCGTCCGCCCCCGGAAGGGGGCGGAAGGATGGCTAGCCTTCCGCCTCAACCACCGCCGCAACACTCTCCAGCAACCACCGCGTCCCGTCTTCCCGCCCCTTGGCGTCGTAGTAGCCGTCCAGGAACGTCCCGACCTCGGTGATCACCAGCCGGGTCTTGTCCCCCTCGGCCCGAAACTCCAGCGTCGCGATCGAGGCCGAGGCCAGCGGTTCGCCGTGGTGCATCCAGTAGGCGTAGACGATCCGCTCGTTCGGGATGATCTCCAGATAGCGGTTGTAGAACCGGTGCGGCGGCTCGCCCGGAGGGCCGCCGATGCTGTGGTCCTCGCCGCCGACCCGGAAGTCGAAGCCTATGTCGCCGGGACCCCACTCGTCCGGCCCCTTGAACCACTGGGCCTTCTTCTCCGGATCGGCGAAGGCGGAAAACACCTGGGCGGGCGAGGCGGCGTAGGTCCGCTCGACGACGAAGGTGGCGTGGACGGCGTTGCGAGTCGTCATGTCTGGTCCTCTGAAGCCAGGAAGTCCCCCAGCCGGTCGAGACGCTGCGCCCACTGGGTGCGCCTCTGGTTGATCCACTGCTCGGCGAGACTGAGCGCCTGGGGCTGGAGGGCGCAGGTGCGCACCCGTCCGACCTTCTGCGATGTCACGATCCCGCCCGCCTCCAGCATGGCCAGGTGCTGCATGACCGCCGGCAGCGACATGTCCAGCGGCCGGGCCAGTTCACTCACCGACGCCGGGCCCCGGCTCAGCCGCTCGACCATGCCGCGGCGGGCCGGGTCGGCCAGGGCCTGGAACATCAGGTCGAGCGAGGGTTGTTGGTTAGGCATGGGCTTAAGTATCGGTGCGGGGCTAAATAGTCAAGCAATCGCCTAACTATCGGGGCGGAGAAACACCGTCTTCCCCCCTCCGGGGGAGGAGCGCTAAAGGCGCGGAGGGGGCAAGTCGGTGAGCAACCACCTTACTCGCCCCCACCTGACCGCTTCGCGGTCGTCCGCCCCCGGAGGGGGCAGACGGATAGTGGCAGATCAGCCGATCTTGCCGTCCACCCGGCGCACGACGCCCAGCGGGTTGTCGGTCTTCAGCTCGGCCGGCAGCAGGGCTTCCGGTAGGTTCTGGTAGCTGACCGGGCGCAGGAACCGCGCGATGGCCAGGCTGCCGACCGAGGTCGTGCGGCCGTCGCTGGTCGAGGGGAACGGGCCGCCGTGGACCATGGCGTGGGCCACCTCGACGCCGGTGCCGAAGCCGTTGACCAGGATGCGGCCGGCCTTCAGCTCCAGGGCGGGCAGCAGGTCGCCGGCCAGGCCGTGATCGGTTTCGTCCATGTGGATGGCGATGGTCAGCTGGCCCTCGATGGCGGCGATCAGCTTTTCCAGCTGCGCCTGGTCGGCCGCGCGCACCACGATCGAGGCGGCGCCGAACACCTCCTCGTGCAGGTGCGGATTGGCCAGGAAGTCCGCGCCCGAGACGCTGAACAGCGCCGCTTGGCCGGTGTGGCCCACGCCCGTCTGGCCGCGCGCCACGGTGGTGACTTCCGGCGCGTCGTTCAGGGCCGCGACGCCGTGGGCGAAGGCCTGGCAGATACCGGGGGTCAGCATGACGGCGGCGGGCGCGGCCTCGACGGCCTTGCCGGCGGCGTCGACGAAGGCGGTCAGCTCCGGCCCGTCGATGGCCAGGATCAGGCCGGGATTGGTGCAGAACTGGCCCGCGCCCAGGGTCAGGGCGCCGACGAAGCCTTCAGCGATCTGCGGACCGCGCGCGGCGAGCGCCGCCGGCAGCAGGATTACCGGGTTGATGCTGCTCATCTCGGCATAGAACGGGATCGGCTCGGGCCGGCCCTGGGCAATGGCGGCCAGCGCCAGGCCGCCGCGGCGCGACCCGGTGAAGCCGGCGGCCTTGATCCGCGGATCGGCGACCAGGGCCTGGCTGACCTCATAGCCGCTGTCGTGGATCAGCGAGAACACGCCCGGATGCAGGCCGACCGAGGCTACGGCCGCCTGGATGGCGCGGCCGATCAGCTCCGACGTGCCCGGATGGGCCGGGTGGGCCTTGACGATCACCGGGCAGCCGGCCGCCAGGGCGCTGGCGGTGTCGCCGCCGGCCACCGAGAAAGCCAGCGGGAAGTTGCTGGCCCCGAACACGGCCACGGGACCGAGCGGCACGTTGCGCAGACGCAGGTCCGGACGCGGCAGCGGCTTGCGCTCGGGCAGGGCCGGGTCGATGCGGGCTTCCAGGAAGCCGCCGTCGCGCAGCACGCTGGCGAACAGGCGCAGCTGGCCGGTGGTGCGGCCCCGCTCGCCTTCCAGGCGCGCGCGCGGCAGGCCGGTCTCGGCCATGACCCGGACGATCAAGTCATCGCCGATCGCCTCGATGTGCTCGGCGATGGCTTCCAGGAAGGTCGCGCGGGTCTCGTAGGGCAGGGCGCGGTAGCTGGCGAAGGCCTCCTGGGCCAGGGCCGCGGCCGCGGCGACATCGGCGGGCGTCGCGCCGCCGAACGCCGGCTCCAGCGTCTCGCCGCTGGCGGGATTGACGCCCTTGATCTCGCCGTGGGTCCCGAAGCGGCTCGCGCCGCCGATCAGAAGCTCGCCCGTCAAAGTCATGGTCGTCGTCCCGTCGTGTTCCGTGGAGCGGCCTAAATGGGACCGCGACCATGACAAGTCCATGCGCGCGCCGGTTTTGTCGGGGTTTTCCTTGGGGAAAAGCACCGGAAAGCCCAGGGCACGAGCGTTCAGGCTCGTGAATGCTCGGTGTTCGCGATCTCGGACCTCACGAAATCAACGACTTGTCACTTTTACGCGGCCGTGGATCATCCGCGCCCGCTGGCGCCGTATCTTTGTGTCATGGCCGGAAGAAGCGAAGAGGCGACGGGCTGGGGCGAGACGCACCAGCGCACCCTCAAGGATCTAGTGGACGCCCAGATCGAACGCCTGAAAGAGACCACCGATCTGGCGGTCGTCGCCGAGGTCGAGAAGATCAGCAAGGCTTACATGACCGTCGCCCGCACCGTGAAAGCGGTGGAGACCATGGTCCCTGAGCCGAAAGCCAAACCGGTCGCCCGCGCGGCGGCCGATGACGAGGAGGCCCCCATGCATGACGGCATCCCTGACGATCCCGAAGAGCTTCACGCCGCTCTGGCCGAGCGGTTCGCTTACGTGGCAGACCTCATCGAAACCAAGCGACGCGAGGCTGTGGACGGACGCGGAGAGGCTGGCTCGCCAGCGTGTGCTCAGCGCGATGCTAGCTCTACCCCTGAAACACCAACAGGCGCCGCCGGATGAGTTCTGGACCACCTGGCTGATGCTGGGCGGACGCGGCGCGGGCAAGACCTTCGCAGGCGCCCGTTGGATCACCTTGAACGCCTTGTGGCATCCGACCCTGGCCCTGGTCGGTCCCACCCTGCACGATGTGCGCGAGGTGATGATCGAAGGACCGTCGGGCCTGAAGGCGATGGGCGGACCGCTGTTTCGCCCCCGCTGGGAAGCCTCCCGCCGGCGCCTCGTCTGGCCCAACGGCGCCTGCGCTTACGCCTTCTCGGCCGAGGACCCCGACAGCCTGCGCGGACCGCAGTTCCACGCCGCCTGGGCGGACGAGTTCTGCGCCTGGCCGAAACCTGCCGAGACCCTGGCCATGCTGCGCTTCGGCCTGCGGCTGGGCGAGGATCCGCGGCTGGTGGTGACCTCGACGCCGCGACCGATCCGGGCGCTGAAGGCCCTGATGGCCGAGCCCGGCGTGGCGCTGACCCGGGCTGGCACCAGCGCCAATGCCGACAACCTGGCGCCGGCGTTCCTGCAGACGCTGGAGACCCTCTACGGAGGCACGCGCCTGGCCGCCCAGGAGCTGGACGGGATCATCGTCGAGACCGACGGCGGCCTGTTCCGCGCCGAAGACCTGGCCCGGTGCCGGGCGGCCAAGCCGGCAAGGTTCGACCGCGTCGTGGTGGCGGTGGACCCGCCCGCCACCGCGACCGGCGACGCCTGCGGGATCGTGGTGGTCGGACGACGGGACGACCGCGCCTTCGTCCTGGCCGACGAGACCGCGCGGGGCTTGTCCCCGGCCGGTTGGGCGGCGCGCGCCGTAGCCGCTGCAAAACTTTGGACCGCCGACGCCCTCGTGGCCGAAGCCAACCAGGGCGGCGACATGGTCCGCTCCGTGCTGGCCCAAGCCGAGCCGCCGTGCCGGATCCGGCTGGTCAAGGCGAGCGTGGGCAAGCGCGCGCGGGCCGAGCCGGTGGCGGCTTTGTACGAGCAGGGCAGGGTGCTGCACTGCGGGGCGTTTCCGATGCTGGAGGAGGAGCTGATGGCGTTGGGCTCCGGTGATCTGGAGCATAGTCCGGACCGGGCGGACGCGCTGGTCTGGGCGGTGAGCGAGCTGATGCTGGGGGTGAAGGGGCGGCCGAGGCTGCGAAGTCTCTAGGCGCCGCGATGCCCCCTCAGTCGCTCCGCGACAGCTCCCCTGGGAGGGGAGCAGAGTCTGAGGCGCCTCTCCTCCCCCTCTGGGGGAGGTGGCCCGGCGGGCCGGAGGGGGCAGCGCGGACGAACTCCAGAATGCTCATCGCCGCCTGGTCGGCGTCCGCAAGCACGTCGCGCGCGATCAGTCGCAAAGTCCGAACGCCGCGTTCGGCAAGCCAGGCATCGCGGGCGCGGTCCTTGGCGGGATTGTCGTCGAATACATGCATCTCGCCATCGACCTCGACCGCCAGCCTGGCGGTCTCGCAATAGAAATCGAGGATGTAAGGCCCGATCGGATGCTGTCTGCGGAAATGCAGACCCGCGAGCCGGCGGCCCTTAAGTCTCTGCCAGAGCAGAATTTCCGGCAGGGTCAGTTCTTGGCGAAACCGCTGAGCTGTCAGCCTTCGTTCCAGCCGCGCCTTCATCGGACGCTCCCGCGCTGCCCCCTCCGGCCCTCCGGGCCACCTCCCCCAGCGGGGGAGGAGAGTGGCGCCTCAGCCTTCGTCGCAACTCTATATTGTTCCGCTTTCGTTCTCAATCCTTTCGGGAGCATCCCATGCCCCTCTTCAAGCCCCGCCCGCCGGAGGCCAAAGACTCCCGCGCCGCCCGCCTGATCGCCCTGACCACCGGCGGACGCCCGCAGTGGACGCCGCGCGACTACGGCGCCCTCGCCAGTGAGGGGTTCGCCAAGAACCCCGTCGCCTATCGCTGCACGCGGCTGATCGCCGAGGCGGCAGTGTCGGGGCCGCTCACCCACTTCGTCGACGGCCGCCGCGCCGACGATCATCCGCTCAAGCGCCTGCTGGATCGTCCGAACCCGGAGCAGGGCGGACCCGATCTGATGGAGCAGTTCTTCGGCAGTCTCCAGGTGGCCGGCAACGCCTATCTGGAAGCCGCCGGCGACGCCCTGCCGACCGAGCTCTACGCCCTGCGGCCGGATCGCATGACCGTGGTCCCCGGCCCGCGCGGCTGGCCGCTGGCCTATGACTACCAGGCCGCGGGCCGCACCGTGCGGATCGCCCGCGACGCGGATGGCTGGCTCCCCGTCCTGCATCTGAAGCTCTTCAACCCGACCAGCGACCACTACGGCTTCTCGCCCCTGGAGGCGGCCGCGTTCGCGATCGACGTCCACAACGCCTCCAGCGCCTGGAACAAGGCGCTGCTCGACAACTCGGCGCGGCCGTCCGGGGCGCTGGTCTACAGCAGCAAGGACGCCGGCGACCGGCTGACCGACGAGCAGTTCGATCGCCTCAAGACCGAGCTGGCCACCGCCCAGTCCGGGACCGCCAACGCCGGCCGCCCGCTGCTGCTGGAGGGCGGCCTGGACTGGCGGGCGATGTCCCTGACCCCGGCCGAGATGGACTTCACCGAGGGCAAGCACGCCGCCGCCCGCGAGATCGCCCTGGCGTTCGGCGTGCCGCCGCAGCTGCTGGGCATCCCCGGCGACAACACCTACGCCAACTATCGCGAGGCCAACGCCGCCTTCTGGCGCGGGACCGTCGTGCCGCTGGCTGAACGCGCGGCGAGGGCCTTGACCGGCTGGCTCGGCGCCAAATTCCCCGGCGCCAGGATCGCCCCGGATCTCGACGCCGTGCCGGCCCTTTCGGCCGAGCGCGACGCCCTGTGGAGCCGGCTGCAGGCGGCGAGTTTCCTCACCGACGAGGAACGCCGACGCCTGGCGGGGCTGGAGCATTGAGCGCGCCCGTGAACCGCTGGCGGCTGGATCGCCAGGTGTCGGCGGCCTTGCTGGTCGCCGTCGCCTTGCAGGCCGCCGCCGCCCTGCTGTGGGCCGGCAAGGCCTCGGCGCGGATCGACGAGATGCAGCGCCGGCTGGAAGCCCAGGCCCCAGTGGCCGAACGCCTCGCGCGGCTGGAGGCCCAGGCCGAGGCTTCGCGCCAGAGCCTGATCCGCATCGAAGCCCGCCTGGAGCGCGCACCATGACCGATGAGCTGAAGATCGAAGGCTACGCGTCGCTGTTCTGGACCCGCGACCTCAACGACGACGTCACCGCCGCCGGGGCCTTCGCCGAGAGCCTGGCTGCCGGCGCGCCGGTCATGATGCTGCACCAGCATGACGAGGCCGAGCCCGTCGGGGTCTGGGACGCGGTCGTCGAGGACGCCACTGGCCTGTTCGTCCGTGGAAGGATCCTGCGCACCACGCCGCGTGGACGGCTGGTCGCGGCGCTGGTCGAGGCCGGCGCCCTGGACGGCCTCTCCATCGGCTTTCGCCAGGTCAAGGCCCGCACCCAGGGCCGCCTGCGCGTGCTGTCCCGCGTCGAGCTCTGGGAGGTGTCGATCGTGACCTTCCCGATGCTGCCCGGCGCGCGGCTGACCCGATCCGCCTAGCGGATTTTCTGCTCCCCCAACCCGGAGATCCCCATGAAGGAAACCAAACACGCGGCCTCGCCCGAGGCCCGCGCGGCGCTGGCGGACGTCCTGTCGGCGTTCGAGAGCTTCAAGGCCGCCAACGACCAGCGGCTGGCGGCCATCGAGACCAAGCGGGCCGACGTCCTGCTGGAAGAAAAGGTTGGCCGCATCGACGAGGCCGTAGGTCGCGCCCAGGATCGGCTCGATCGTCTGATGGCTGACCTGCGCAGGCCGACACTCGGCGGCGAAGCCCCAGTCGCCACGGTCGACGAGCGCAAGGCCGCCTTCGACCGCTATGTGAAGACCGGCGAGACCCCCGCTGCGCTGCTCGAGGCGAAAGGCCTGTCCGAGGGCGTCGCCACCGCCGGTGGCTATGTCGCGCCGCCGGAGCTGGAGCGGCTGATCCTGCGTCGCCTGGCGGCCACCAGCCCCATGCGCGAGATCTGCCAGGTCCGCACCATCGGGGCCGGCACGTTCCGCAAGCCGGTGTCGCCCACCGGCCTGGCCGCCGCCTGGGTGGCCGAGACCGCGGTGCGTCCCGAGACCACCGCCCCGACCCTGGACGTCATCGACTTCCCGGCCGGCGAGCTCTACGCCAGCCCGGCCGCCACCCAGGCCCTGCTGGACGACGCCTATGTCAGCATCGACGAGTGGCTGGCCGAAGAGGTGCAGGACGCCTTCGCCGCCCAGGAGACCACGGCCTTCGTCACCGGCGACGGGGTCAACAAGCCCAAGGGTCTGCTGGCCTACACCGCCGCGCCCGACGCGACCTATGCGTGGGGTCAGCTGGGTTACGTGGCCACGGGCGTCGCCGGCGGGTGGACCGCGACCAACCCGACCGACAAGCTGATCGACCTGATCTACGCGGCCAAGACCCAATACCGCCAGAACGGCCGCTTCGTGCTGAACCGCCGCACGGTCAGCGCGGTGCGCAAGTTCAAGGACGCGCAAGGCAACTACATCTGGAACGCGGCCCTGCAGCCGGGGCAGTCGGCGAGCCTGCTGGGCTTCCCGGTCACCGAGATCGAGGCCATGCCCGACGTGGCCGCCAATGCCTGCGCCGTGGCGTTCGGCGACTTCGAGAAGGGCTATCTGATCGTCGACCGGGCCGGGGTGCGGGTGCTGCGCGACCCGTACTCGGCCAAGCCGCACGTGCTTTTCTACACCACCAAGCGCGTCGGCGGCGGCGTGCAGAACTTCGACGCCGTGAAGCTGCTGAAGTTCGCGGCGTCGTAGCCGTTTAACGCCGAGCTGGCCCCCTCCGGCCCGCTGGGCCACCTCCCCCGCATCGCGGGGGAGGATCTCCTTCACGCGGCCCAGATGCTTCCCCGCGATGCCGGGGAGCTGTCGCGTAGCGACTGAGGTGGCAAGCGCCGCCTCTGCAAAGAAATCCCCCCATGCCCCAATCCCTCACCCTGGCCGAGGTCAGGGCGTTTCTGCGCGTGCCCGACACGTCGGAGGACGCCGTCCTCACGATCCTGATCGACGCCGCCGAGGCCCGTGTCGCCACGGCCGCCGGCCTGGCGCTTACCCCCGCCAGCCCAGCCCCGCTGCGGCTCGCCGTGCTGATCCTGGTCGCCCACGCCTACGAGCATCGGGACGAACCGGCGCTGGCTCTCGTCGAGCCGTGGCTGGCTCCTTACCGAAAGGCGCGGCTGTGAGCGACAAGCCCCTGATCGACGCCGTGGTCGCGCTGCTCAAGGCCGCACCCGCCGTCACCGCGATCACCGGTCCGCGGATCCACGCCGCCGCGCCGCGCATGCCGACCTATCCCTGCGTCGTCGTCACCCGGTCGGAAGGCCGTCCGGTCGAGGGCGACACCGTCGAGCACCTGCTGACCCTGACCTGCGCCAGCCGCTTCGGCGGACCGGAGGAGGCCCGCGCCCTGGTCGCGGCCGTCCGCGTGGCGCTGCACGACGCCAAGCCCGCCTTGAGCGGTCGCCGCCTAGTCACCCTGCGCGTGCCCTATGCCGACGTCTTCGCCGGCGCCGACCGCGAGACCGCCCTGGGGATCGTCCGCGTGCGGGCGGTCACCGAACCCCTCTAGAACCCGGAGAATCCCATGGCCGTCCAAGCCGGCAAGGACCTGCTGCTGAAGATCAGCGACGGGGCTGCGACCCCGACCTTCCACACGGTCGCGGGCCTGCGCGCCCGGACCATCAGCCTGAACGCCAAGACCATCGACGCCACCGACAGCGACAGCACGGGCCGCTGGCGCGAGCTGCTGGCCGGGGCGGGGGTCAAGTCGGTCGCCGTCTCGGGCGCGGGCGTGTTCCGCGACGCCGCCTCCGACGCCCAGGTGCGGACCAGCTTCTTCGACCAGTCGGCCCGCGTGTGGCGGCTGGTGATCCCCGACTTCGGCCAGCTGGAGGGCGCGTTCCTGGTCGCGGCGCTGGAGTATGCCGGCGAGCACGACGGCGAGGCGGCGTTCGCGCTCAGTCTGGCCTCGACCGGCGGCGTGAGCTTCACGGCGCTCTCGTGCTTACCGCTAGCCCCGCCCCCGGCGAGGTCGTGGGAGCCCTCGCGGGCGCGCGACGGCGCCTGTGTCTGACCCTGGGCGCCTTGGCGCGGATCGAGGCCGCCCTGGCTCTGACCGACTGGTCACAGCTGCCCGACCGCATCGCGTCCTTGAGCGCCGGCGACCTGTCCGCCGTGCTGGCCGCGCTGCTGGGGGGCGGCGGCGAGGATCCGGCCATTGCCGCCCGCGCCACGGTCCCGGGGGCCGCCTGCGCCCTGGCCGCCGCGCTGGCGGGGTCCGCATGAGCTGGGCCGCGCCGCTGCGGCTTGCCGTGCAGCTGGGCCTCGCGCCGGACGCCTTCTGGCGGCTGTCGCTGGTCGAGTGGCGCCTGCTGACCGAAAGCCCGCCCCAACCCGTCCTGACCCGGGCCGTCCTGACCGACCTGATCGCCCGCTATCCCGATGAGGAGACACCGCCATGACCTTTGAAACCGACGGGCTTTCGAATGTGCCGGCCCGCGCCGCGGAGGCGGCGGAGTCGCTGGAGGCTCTCAAGGCGCCCGCCGAACGCGCCGCGCGGTCGATCGACGAGGCCTTCGCGCGGGCCGGGACATCGCTGACGCGTTCGTTGGCGCGGGCGGCGTCGGATGGCGAGGTGTCGCTGGCTGAATTGGCCCGGGCTGTGCTGGGCGCGGCTGGCGCCGGTCTTGGCGCGGCGTTGTCGAAGAGCTTTTCCGGCGCCAGTTTTTCAGGAACGAGGGCCGACGGCGGTCCGGTGCTGCCCGGCGGCGCCTATCTGGTCGGCGAGCGCGGGCCGGAGGTATTCCGGCCGCACGGCGCGGGGACCATAGAACCGGCCGCCGCCGGCGGCGCGGTGTCGGTGACCGTCAACGTCCAGGGCGGCGAGGTCGCGGGCCTGGTCCCCTCGGGCGCCCCGCGGGGCCCGGGCCCCGGGCGCGCCCCATCGCTCGGCGCGCGGCGCCCCTCGGGGGTCACCC
>CAZRPD010000026.1:39751-40046 GCA_964601775.1 uncultured Caulobacter sp.
GGGGGGGGGGGGGGGGGCCGGCCCCGCCCGGACGCCCGGCGGCCCCCGGCCCTGGCGCGCGCCGTACCGCCGGGCCCGCAACGCCTCTAGGCGATCACCGCGGCCGTATTCAGCGGCGGGGCGCCGTACTTGTTGTCGCCCGGCTGGCCGCTGCTGCAGCCGACCCAGAGCGTAAAGGCCAGCCACACGGCGAAGGCGATGAAGATCGACATCAGCAGGCCGCCCAGGCTGGCCAGCATGGCCATGCTGGGCTCGCCGCCGTTGGAGGCCGACCCCAGGGCCGAGAGGCCGGTCG